>JACQUW010000055.1 GCA_016210115.1 Deltaproteobacteria bacterium
CGCCAAAACCGAAGAGAGCATTTTTTGTTTTCATCTCGTATTCCCTTTCTCAGCGGGAAGGGAGTAGCTCCGCGCGGCCAGCTTCTTGATTGGCTCGTTCACCTCTGGCTCACAACGGTTTCAACTCTTTTCCTTGCATGCTTAGTGCCTATTGCTGATTCAATTTCGTCCAACCTTAACGAACAGGGAGAGGGCCGGTGCCGGTCAGCTTTTTAAAGAGTTCAATAACTGTTGGATCTCGCGGAAGCTCTCTTATGCTGCGTTCCTGTGCTTCTGGCAAGAGCGGCGTAGGATCGTCTCCCGTCAGTTTTTTGAACTCCTTATGAAAATCAGGATCTCTGAAAGTGTTGCGCATTGCATACTGCAAAATCTGCACGCGATCGGCGGGTGTCCCGGGAGGAAGAAGATAAGGTGAGCCGGCCAGCCTGAAAGCTCTGAAAAGCGCTAGGAGGTTTCTTTCGATATCCGATCTGGTAAATGCGTCCAGCTCGGGAAGATGTGCAAAACGCGGGTGCTTGTCTCCTTTGGGAATTTCGATGATGGAATGAAGATCCACGAGCCCTTTATCGAGCCACTCAGGCATCCTCTGGACGATGGTATCGGCAATGTTTGCCCTGGCGTCCACCTCGCCTTTAACCAATGCTAGATCGATTTCCTGTCCTGCGTAGCCCGTCACAAATTTCGGGTCTCGGAGACCGAGCAGCCAGGCAAAGATCCGTCCCGCGTTATAAACAGCATGCCCTACGGCCTGAGCTCCGATCCGGATTCCTGACGCACCTCGCAGTTTTTCCACTGTGCTGAGGTGCGCCTCTTTCCGTGTCACGAACACATAATGGGTCGCGCTATTGGGCGACCCGAGATAAATAAATTTATCGACGTCGTATTGGACGCCCGGTTCGCTTAGAATCGCACTCGAAAGAAATCCGCCTCCCACATTCGCGATGGTAAGGCCGTCAGGCCGGGCGGCTCTATAGAGATGATTTGCGGCCTTTCGACCTCCCGCGCCCGGCATGTACTCTGTAATGATGGTCGGATTTCCAGGAATGTATTTTCTTAGGTAGGCTAGGACAGGCCTGACTCGCAAATCTCCCGTGTCGCCCGCAGGACCTCCTCGAATAACAGTGACCGTCTTCCCCTGGTAAAAAGGTGCCTGGCAATAGAGATCCTCCGTGAAGACGGCATGGAGGGTGAGCAGGGTTCCGAATACGACGATGACTGGCGCTTTTAACCAGCCTCGTTTGAGCGGTTTCGACTCTTTTGCTCTCATGCTTAGTGTCTCCTCTCAGAAGCGGCTTCCAGTTGCGAGCTTGTGACGCGTTCGCTTGGTCTGCAGATGCAGAAGGCGAGCTGATGAGAGATGTTCGATCCTGGCGAAAAGCCGGTCAAAGAGCGGTTTTCTTTTTGTCACGACCACTGAATCACTGAAAGAGAGCTCCCGCAGGCCATCTAATCATCAGGATGTACTCGAAAAGACCCCAAATCAGAAGGAAAATACTCGCGGTGAGCCCCACCGAGACTTTCCAGTTCTCTTTCCCCTCGATGAACGTGTAAAGCAGGATGAGCAGTGGCAGGCCGACCACCATTCCCAAGAGCCATATGGCAGTGGCGCCGCCGGCAAACCAGGCAAAAAATCCGCCCGTGCGCCAGATTTCGGTTCGCTTCTCCAGCTTGATATCGAACACCTCGTCCGCCTGGTAAGCCTGACTGCCTCCCGCAGCGGAATTCTCCCATGCCACGAGATCCCTGAATAATTGAATCACCGTCAGGACAAGACCCGGAACAGCAACGACATAAACCGGCATGAGCCTCGCGATCAAAGGCCACTTCCAACCCACAACGAGCGCAGCCACAAACACGATCAGAAAAAAAGCGGTCAGTAAGGATGCCGGGCGAAATCTCACGGTCAAGCGCGCCTTTTCCGCAACCGCTTCACGGTCCTGCCGCGTTTTCCAGCGACCCACCAGGGTAAGGAGTAGCGTCCCCAGAGCAAGGATGAGCAGGATGATTACTCCCGGCCGGCTTAACCAGGTGAAGCCGTAGCTTGCCACCGAACGGTAGAGATATTTCTCGAACAGGGTTCCAAGAACGAAGCCCAGGATCAGGGCAGGCCGGGGATAGCCCAGACGCCACATGAAGTAGCCGAGGATCCCGAACGACACGACGGCGACAAGATCAAGAGCGTCGCGATTCGCGCTGAAAGCGCCTAAGAGGATGAATGTGAGGATCAAAGGCACCAGAATCGTGTAGCGTATCTGGGCGAGCTTTGCGAGTTGGTTCGATAAGACAAAACCGATTAAGGTTCCCAGGATCGCGGAGATTCCCTGGATCCATATGATACTAAAGATCAGGTCGGCGTGTTTTCTCACCATCTCAGGGCCGGGCACAAACCCCCATGCCAGCAGAGCGACAATGAATAGCGCGGTCGTCGTCCCCTGGGGAATTCCCAGGAGAAGAACGCTCATGAGGTCGCCACCATCCTTGGCGTCGTTGGCGCTCTCCGGCGCGATCACTCCGCGCACATCGCCTTTGCCAAAAGTGTCCTTCGCTCCCTTGCAGCTCTGCGCGGCATGGCCGTAAGCGAGCCAGTCCACAGTCTGGGCGCCAATGCCAGGCACAAGACCCACCCACACACCCACGCCGCTGCAGCGAAGAACCAGCCACCATTCGCGGATCGTGTCTTTGATACCGTCGAGAAGGCTGCCCTTGAGTGGCGCGGATTCCACTTCCACCCCAACTTTAGTGAGGGCCAAATTTAGCGACGCCGGAATGCCGAACATGGCTAGAGCGACAATGCTAAGGGTAAAACCATCCAACAAATAGATCTGGTCAAAGACGTAGCGCATGACGCCGCTTTGCTCTTGCTGGCCGATCGTGGAGAGCAGCAGGCCGGCAAATGCCGCAATGACTCCCTTAAGTGGCTCCCGGCCAGCCAGGCAAGCTATCATCGTGAGACCCCAAAAGATGATGACGGCCAGTTCCGGCGATCCCAGCAGGTAGATCAAAGGCTGCGCGATGGGGACAGAAAAAAACAGCATGATGGTGCCGATCAGAGCGCCCATCCCCCCGGCCATAAAGGAAGCTCCCAAAGCGCGGCGAGCCTCTCCCCGACGTCCCATGGGATAGCCGTCTAGAATGGTTGCCTGGGAGCCGGCTCCTCCCGGAATGCCGAACAGGATAGGGAGGTAGGCGGCGCAGATGGCGCTCACCGAGCTCACGCCGATCAACAAAGCGATCCCCGTGAGCGGAGACCATTTGATAATGATGGGCAACAATAGAGCGTACGCTAAAGGCGTGCCGAATCCTTGAGGCGCAACAGCCGTGAATGTCCCGATGCTAACTCCGATCGCCATGGCCAGAAAGATGTGCGCATGGATGATATTATTGAAGCCCTGAATTACGGCGCTATACAACGATGGTTCCATTTCTCCTCTACACCGCCTCGTGTGATTTTTGTGACGAACTAACCAGAGCCATTCAGACCAGTGCAGCTACAACCGAAGGCGATCTCTTTTGCTTGTCAGCCGTGTCTGCCCGATCATCGCGCCGGCAAAGGTCCTGGACCGGCAAGCTTGTTATAAAGATCGATAATCTGTGGTTCTCTTGGAATCTCTTTGATCGCAGCCGTTTGTTCCTCCGGCATGAGAGGAGACGCCTCTGCGCCGGCGAATTTCAACATGCTCGCGGCAAATTCGGGATCCTTGAAGGTTTTCCGCATCGCCTGCTCTAAAATCTCAACCTGCTCTTTCGGTGTGCCGGGGGGGAGAATGAAAGGAGAGCCGATCAGCCTGAAGTTTCGGGCCATGGTAATCGCCTTTTTCTCGCGATCCGTTTTGGCGAAAATATCCAAAGCAGGAACCTTGTCGAAGACCGGATGGCGGAAACGATAACCTTTGGGAATCTCCAACATCGCGTGCCAGTGCATAGTTCCCTTGTCAAACCACTCGGGATTCCGTCTTGGAATGTCCTCCGTGACTTGCGCTCTGGCGTCCACCTCCCCGCGCAACATCGCCGCGTCGATTTCCGGCCCGGAATAGCCGATAACGAATTTCGGCTCTTTCAAGTCGAGGACCCACGCAAAAAGCCGGCCTACGACGTAAATGCTATGTCCGACGGCCTGACCTCCGATTCTGATTCCGGTAGCGGTGCGGAGTTTATCGAGGGTCTCTGTCTTGGCTTCCTTAACGGTATGGAAAACGTAATTTGTTCGGCTGTTACCGGAGCCAAGATAGATAAATTTGTCTACGTCGTACTGAACGCCTGACGCGCCCAAGACGGCGTTGGTTACAAATCCCTCACCGATATTCGCCATCGTAAGCCCATCGGGGCGAGCCTGTTTGTACATGTAGTTCGCGGCTTTTCTGCCTCCGCCTCCGGACATGAACTCAGACACGATCGTCGGTTTCCCGGGGATGTATTTTTGCAGCAAGGGAATTACCGCCCTGACCCTCATGTCTCCCGTGCCGCCGGGGCTACGGCCCTGGATTATCGTGATGGTTTTACCCTGGTAAAAGGGGGTCTGCGAATGAACGAAAGCGGGCGCCAAAAGCCCGCATACGATGATAAACAGAAGAATTCGTTGAGGTTGATATCTACTTTCTGGCTGCATTAATACCTCCTTTGCACGAAAGCCTCTCGTTTCAGTTTGGGCCCATTCGGCCGTCCGTATGAGTACAATCATCGCGCCGGGAGAGGTTCGGGGCCGGCGTTCCGCTTGAAAAGATAGTTCACCTCATGCTCGCGGGGAACCTACTTGACAAATTTCTCAAGTTGTTCACCCGTAAGCGGCGTCGGGTCATCCACGGAGAGCTTTTTAAAGTCTTTGTGAAATTCTGGATCCTTGAAGATCTTGCGCATGGCATCACGCAGGATCTCGACGCGATCTTTGGGTGTGCCGGGAGGCAGAATATAGGGCGAACCTCCAAGCCGGAAGGCACGCTGCATGGCCAACAGCCTGCGCTCCCTGTCGGATCTTACGAAGGTCTCGATCTCGGGTAGCTTCGAGAAGGTGGGGTGCTTGTCGCCTTTGGGAATCTCAACGATCGCGTGGAAATCCATAAGCCCCTTTTCAATCCACTCAGGGCTGCGCTGGAGCACGCTGTCAGCGATCTGCGCTCTCGCATCGACTTCGCCTCTCATCAGGGCCATATCGACCTCCGGTCCGGAATAGCCGGTTACAAACCGGGGATTTTTCAAATCGAGCATCCAGGCGAATACTCGCCCAAAAAGGTAGATGTCGTGTCCTACGGACTGGGCGCCGACCCTGAGCCCGGAATGAGCGCGGAGTTTTTCAATGCTGCTCAGGCCGAGATCCCTCTTGGTGACAAAAACATAGTGAGAGGCGCTGTTGGGAGTGCCGAGGTAGTTGAGTTTGTTCAGATCATATTGGACACCCGATTCGCCCAGGACAGCATTCGCGATGAGGCCGACTCCAACGTTTGCCATGGTCAAGCCGTCCGGGCGCGCTGAGCCATAAATAAAATTGGCTGCCTTTCGACCTCCACCCCCAGACATGTATTCAACGACGACGTTTGGACTGCCGGGGATATACTTTTTGAGATAAGGGATCACGGCCCGGACCCGGCCGTCGCCGGTACCGCCAGGGTTGCGCCCTTGAATCAACGTGACTGTCTTGCCCTGGTAAAAGGGCGCCTGTGATTTCGCGGAATCAGGTAAGATAAAGCAAAAGCACAGTGCCCATAAAATCACTCCGGGAAATCTGAAAAATCTCGAACTCTCACGCGCCATACAGATGCTCCTAGACAGTTTTTTTGGTGGTTTCTTGCTCCGGGACAGGATGCCTGAAGATCTTGATGCCGGCGGCTCTCTCAATGTAGCGGCCGAACCGAAACTTCGATTCGACGTCATCGACCGGGACGCCCCCGGCCTTCTCTCGAACCGGCTCGACTTCAAGGACGGTGAACGTGTAGCCGGGCTCGGTTACGACGGTTTCAAAATTGGATTTCAGCTTCTCCAGAGAGTCAAAGAAAAAGACGCGTTCGATGCCAAGAGAGCGCGCGAGGGCCGCATAGTCGTTGCGCGCGACGTTGGGGAGGCGGACCGCCCCCGTGGCGTTATAGACGCGATTTGAAACCAGAAAATGCTTGAGGTTTGGAAGGCTAAGATCCCGTTCCACCATCAACATACCCGGATTCATCACAAAAGCGCCGTCGCCCATGAATACCCAAACCGGGAGTTTTGGAGCGCCCATCGCGATGCCCGCTCCAAACATTGAGATCATGCTCATGGAAGCGCCCAGATAGAAAGCCCGGTCCATGTCATGCGTGATCTTCCACCACATGCCGGAAGTCGTGCCTGCAGAAGTAATGACAACGCCATTGGTTTGCCGGCTGGCGAAATATTCGAAACACTCTCTCAATTGCATTGTGTTCTCCTATGCCTCTCCTCTAAGAACCGGCTCCGTGAAGGCGACGACCGTTGGCCGGTTCATTACCTGCGAGTGCTTGAATGCATCGGGAATGCGGAGAATTTTCCGGCTTTCGTCAACGATCATATAGGGGAGGCTGATGGCGTCCATCAGGCGTTCAAGGTAGAGACCGTTGGCGATGTGGTGCGCGCGAGGGTCGCCGATGGCGCCTCGCAGCGTGGTGAACAAGAATAAAGGGATGTGATAGCTGTAATTTATTTTAGTCATAGCATAAAGGCAGGTCACAAGACCTGAGGCCCCCATCAGCGCCAGCGAGGGAATCCCGCCAAAAAAGGCCCCTGAGCACAACCCGATTGCTGATTCTTCCCGATTCACCGGAACGTGGGTAAAACGCCTGTCGTTGTCGATCGTATGGATGAGGTCGGAGATCCAGTCGTCCGGAAGACTGGCGACCAGCCTAATCCCGCTTTTGATTAGTTGCTCGATTATCAATTCCGTCGCTTCTTGGTGTTTAGTGGCCAATGCTTTTCCTCCCTTCACAGGGCTTGATCAAGACATTCTTTTCCAAATGGGTTTCCGTCAGCTAACACACTGCCCGGCGCGCGTCAAGGAAAACCAAATGCCAAGCTAGTGTACGGCCTTTTGTTCCTTAAGAACTTCCCTGAGTAAGCCGAAGTCATACATTCTCTTCACTTGTTCTTCGCGAGGAAGAGCTAGAATTTTCGGATCTTTCATCCGCAGCAGTGATATTTCCAGATCGCTCTGGATCGCTTTCTGAGAGATAATACCGTCGCTCGTCTGGATGGTCCGCAAGAAATCATAGGTGGATAGAGCGACCTCTTTGTCCAATTGGAACACCCGCATAATAATCGCAGCATTCTCATTCCGATTGTTCTCATCCAACACGAAGCGCAGCCCTTTCAACGTGGCTCGGAGGAACCGCTTAACCCTTTCCGGGTTATCTTTTAAAAGCGTATCCGATGCGACCACGCCGCCTCCAGGAAGATCGAGCACATCGCCCAGGTAAAGAATTTTTTTCATGCCAAGTTTTTGCGCGGCAAGATCGAAGGGAGGCCACAGAATGGCGGCCTGAACGGCGCCGCTTTGAATTGCGCTCCAGACATTAGTGCCCCCGCCGGTGGCGAGAATGGAAACATCTTTTTCTGGATTCAATCCCAGGTGCCGGACGATGGCGCGGGCAGCGAAATCCGTGCTGGAGCCGATGCTGGTCACGGCAATTTTCTTCCCTCTCAGATCCGCGGGTCTATTGACCCCGGATTCCGGTCGTCCATACAAGAAAAAGTAAGGTTTGTCGTTGAAGCCGAAGATCGCCTTGATGGGCACGCCGGCCAGGGCTGCCCGGGTTCCCGAGCCTAAGCCCAAACTGAAATCGACCGATCCCGCCACCAGCACCTGCGCGCCGCGTGCCCCCCCTTGGACAAAAAGACTGGTGACCTCGAGATTCTCATCTCGATAAAATCTCTTCTCCTTCGCGATATAGTAAGGAACATCCGTGAGAGTTGCGGCGGCGTGGGCCACGTAAACTGTTGCAAGAGGCTTCTCCTGCGTAAACCCGTTAGGCGGCGCGGTTAATATTGCGGTCAATACTAAGAAGAGGCATAAAGCTGCAAACATCGGGTGTGCGGTAAACTTCACGGCTTCCTCCGTTCGACTTTGGCAGCGAGATCTTGGAGCTCCCGGCTGCTTATCTTCCTTTAATTCCCAACTCTCTTTGGGCTTCGCGCAACAGACTGATTTCTGCCACTTCCTCAAGTGCCACGGGCCTTGTCAGTCTCAACTCCTGTTTCGCCTGCTCGATGACCAGACGCAGGCCATCTTCGGGTATCGCGCCGTCTGAATTGAAGACTTTCCAGGAGGAATCGTAAGCGGCGACAGCATGAGTTTGCCCGGTCCGTCCCCACTCCGCCAGAATTTTGATGGTTTCCTCTCTGTGCTCGCGAATAAAGCGGTTGGCCTTGACGAGCGCCTTGATGGCTCCTTTCACCTCGCCCGGCCTCTCCTTGATCTTATTTAACGTTGTGCCCAAGCCGACAAAGGGAAGACTGAAAATCTCATAACCCCTGGCCAGGATCTGAAAGCCCAATGTTTTCGCTTCAGCGTCTACCGGGGGCGCGACCACTACCGCGTCCACTATCCCTTCTTTCAGTGCGGCAAAGCGGGCCCGATCGGGACCCAGAGCGACAATTTTCACGTCCTTTTCGGGATCAACGCCGAAATGCCGCAACATCATCCGCCCTGCCACATCGTCGGTCGAGCCATACGCTCCAACTCCCACGACTTTTCGTTTCAACTCTCTCGTCGATTTGTGCTCAGGCCGGGCAATAAGAGCATGAGTCGAGCTATCGATAAGACTCGCGACCACTCTGAGTGGAAGTCCCCGGATCGCTCCCCTGACTACAGAGCCGAAAACCATAGTGTAATCGATTTCCCTGCTGGCGAGCGCCGCGATCGAGACGGGAGGGCTCATCCTGATTACCTCAGGCTCCAGTCCCTCCTCCTTCCAGTAGCCCTTTTTAAGCGCCACGCCAGCGGACACAAAAGAGACGTTCTGATTGGCTACGGCAACGCGGATCTTTTCAGCGGCGGATAGTTCCGCAAGGAGCATCTCCAGCATCAAAAACGTGGAAAGAGCCCGAAAAATCCTTCTTTTGGAAGTTGCGTTCCCGTGTTTCACTGTAAAATCGTGAGCCACACGCGGATCAAACTCCGGGAAACGGCAGGATCCCTTTGTATTTCTCAACCACTTCCGCGCGAAGTTCGGGCTTGGTCCTTGAAACCTTAGGAAACTTGTCACGCCAAACGAACGGCCTGACCGCATAAAAAATCGCCCGGCTGTTCGTGTGGTTCCGCTGCGCCTTGTACTCGGGCGTCATGCGTGGATCCAAAGGCGTGCTCCAGCATCCTTCGACGACCTCAATATCCGTCTTCGGATCGACGCGGGTCATCATCGCCCATAAGACTTCCTTCAGGTTCGTCGGGTCGATATCTTCATCGACCACTACGATATATCGTCCATGTCTAGCGGAGGCGGAGGCGGCAATGACCGCATGTCCTACCTGTTTGGCGTGCCCGGCATAGCGTTGCTTAATAGCCACGACCCACAAATACTTTGTGTGATCGTAGACGCCGGCAACATCCTGAACCCCAGCGCTCTCAAGCTGGTCCCAGAGAAGACCCGCCCTGAGGCTCAGGTCCATCCGGTAAGCTCCCGGCCATAAAGGTGCCTCATCCTGCAGGATAGGATGGTTGCGATGATATAATGCCTTAATGCGGATGACCGGTTGCGGCTCTCCGGTGCCGATCGTGCCGCCCGAATAATAGCCCGGCCATTCTCCGAAAGGACCTTCGTCGCGCGCCGCTTCACCCGGCGGAGGCACCTCGCCTTCGATGGCCACTTCGGCATGGGCAGGAATCGGAAGGCCCGTGATGGGTCCTTTGACAATCTCCAAGGGGCGGCCCCTGAGCCCGCCGACATAGTCGAGCTCCGATGAACCCCAGGGGATCTTAGAGTTCGACGCCATGAAAGTGAGAGGGTCTTGCCCAAAAGTCGCAACGATTGGGCAGCTCTTGCCTTTTTCCCAATATTTCATGCAGATCATCCGTCCATGCTGCCCCGGGCTCATCCAAAGGCCCAAGAGGTTACGTTCGTGAAGCTGCATCCGGTAAGTCCCCATGTTTATGAAACTGCTGTCAGGATCGGCGTTGATCACCACGTCTCCCGTTCCAAGATATCGGCCCCCGTCGCCTTCGTGGCTGCGCAGCGCTGGAAACTTGAACAGGTCCACTTCGGATCCGGTCATCACATTTTCCATAACCGGAGGCCGCGAAACTTCCTCGGGAGGAATCGGCCGGGCGGAGCGAATTTTGCGCGAGGCAAGTCGAACGAGCTCGAGCTTCGTTCTATCCGGCGGTAGACCCA
Source organism: Deltaproteobacteria bacterium (assembly GCA_016210115.1). Lineage (GTDB taxonomy): Bacteria > Desulfobacterota > Binatia > UBA9968 > UBA9968 > JACQUW01. The sequence continues at coordinate 10,326 of JACQUW010000055.1, forward strand.
ACGTCAATGCAACACGCTTGTAGGCCCCAAAGGACAAACCAAGGATCCGATAACCGGCGGGGTAGCCCTTGATCTCGTCGAAAACAAGCAGCGGCGGTTGCGGAATCAGCTCCGCTGTAGTCTCGATCAGCGCTCCGATCTCGAGGTTCCAATCAGCTCCTTTGATCTCTCTCCACTCGGTCACCTTTTTTGCCGCCGAGATAAACTGCCTGAGGTCATCAAAAACTTCTGCTTCCATTCCATTCCTCCTTTTGAATCACTACGGGTTTAATTCCCCCTTCCTAACTTTCCCCCGCGAGGGGGGAAGTTAGGACGCCATCTTATTTGCATCTCCTCCCCCCTTGCGGGGGAGGATTGAGGTAGGGGCCTGCGTATTCCGGTAAAAAAATGAGAATCTATTCCCAATAACTCTGGTCTGCAAGAACATATCAAAATGACCGGCCGGGACGCAAAGAAAAAATTCACCCCCGGTAAAACGCAATAGAAGGGTTCTGCCCTTGCAATTCGGAGGTGCGGGCGATACATCAGCGTAGATCTGTAACGGAGGCGAACGCAATGAGCAGGGCGAAACCATATTACCGCGATGTGCGGGAGCATTTAAGGATCTTGGAGGGGAGGGGAAAGCTGGTTCGGATCACGCGGGAGATCAACAAAGATACCGAACTGATGCCTTTGGTGCGGTGGCAGTTTCGCGGGCTGGAGGAGGAGCAGCGGAAGGCTTTTCTTTTTGAGAACGTAACGGACGTGAAAGGAAGACGCTACGGCATGCCCGTTTCCGTGGGGACGCTTGCGGCTTCAACCGAGATTTACAGCATTGGTCTGATGTGCGCGCCGGAAGAGATTCACGAGCGCTGGACAGCGGCTCAGTTAAGTCCGATTGCGCCGGTAACGGTCCAATCGGGGCCTGCGCAGGAGGTTGTTTGGCGGGGGGAGGACCTTCTGAAGGGCCACGGTTTGGAGATGCTTCCGGTTCCCATCTCGACTCCCGGATTTGACAATGCGCCGTATCTCACGTCCGCCAATTGGGTTTCCAGAGATCCTGAAACCGGGATTTATAACATCGGCAATTATCGAGGGCAGATCAAGGGTTCCGCCCGTGTCGGAGGACTATTTGCCAGGCAGCACATGGGACAGCATTGGAAAAAATGCATCGCGCGTGGCGCTCCTCTGGAGGCCGCCATCGTTATTGGAGCGATTCCAACCATAGCCTATGCGGCAACCGCGAAGCTCCCGTACGATTTTGACGAGTACCGCCTGGCGGGCGGCCTCGCGGGCGAACCGGTGGAGTTGGTGAAATGTATTACAGTCGATATAAAAGTGCCGGCCACAGCGGAAATCGTCATCGAAGGAATTATTCCCATAGATTCGGTTGAGCCCGAAGGGCCCTTCGGTGAATACACCGGATACATCGGCCAGAGAGGTTTGTCTCCATATATGCAAGTCACCTGCATTACGCATCGGCGAGATGCGATTTACACCGCGCTCATGAGCCAGTTTCCGCCGAGCGAGAGCAGTAAGATCAAGCACGTTGGAACGGAGAAAGTCATTTGCAAATTTCTCCGATATGACTGCGGGAATCCCTCCGTCATCGATGCTGCCATCCATGATGAAGTGAGCGGCAGCGGTCAAGCCTATTGCGTCATCAAGATGAAAAAGACGGGTTCCGGCGATGTGTGGCGCGCTTTAAACGCGACGGCGGGATACGCCGGCAACTATGCCAAAATCTGCATCGCGGTCGATGAAGATATCGACATTCGCGATCCGGCCATGATCAATTGGGCGATCTGTTTCAATGTCATTCCCGATCGGGATGTCGTGATCGCAAAGGGAAAGGGCGGAGGATTGGATCCGTCGGCGCACCCACCCGTCAGCCCGGGGAGTGAAAGGATTGAAACCGAAATGACGGCTCTGTTAATCGATGCCACTCGCCCGTGGCCTTATCCGCCCGTGTCATTGCCACGAAAAGAATTTATGGAAAGAGCCAAGGCTGTCTGGGAGGAATTGGCGTTGCCGGATCTGAAGCCTCGCATGCCGTGGTATGGCTATAGTCTCGGGGCTTGGACCAAAGAAGATGAAGAGGAGGCGGAATTGGCCTTAAGAGGAGAGCATTTCGTGACCGGAGAAAAAGCCAAGAGCCGCCGAGTAAAACCGTAGGACGGTTTATTAGAAGTGAGAAAACAGTCTCAATTTTTCTTATTTTAAACACTGCCGATGATCACAGTTGACTTGAATGCTTGCAAAACAGCAGTAAATCTGCGCATTAACATTCTACCAAAAAGGTGTTTATTTCCTGGGCATAGGAATTGCAAACTTCTCGACGGAATTCCGCCATAGACCAGCCGCAAAGGAGTTAACCGTGTTCGATGACTTAAGAAGTTTTCTGGGCGCATTAAAGGAACGCAATCTGCTCTGCCATGTGCGACCCGAAGTTGATTGGGACCTCGAGATCGGAGCGATTCAACGGCGCGTTTTTGACCGGGACGGACCGGCGCTCTTTTTTGAAAAGGTGCGCGGGTACGAATGGCCTTTGGTCTCCGGCGTGCTCGGGACTCCTGAACGCTACGCGCTGGCTTTGGGTTGCGAGACTCACAAGGGAGCGATCATCCGCAAAGTGGAAGCCGCCGCGGCCAAACCGATCGCGCCTGTAATCGTGAAATCGGCTCTGTGCCAGGAAAACGTCGATCAAGGCGCGTCGATCGATCTGCTGAAGTTTCCGGTTCCCAAGTGGCGCCGGCTGGATGGCGGCCGCTATATCGGTACGTTGGGCCTTGTCATTACGAAGGACCCCGACACCGGTGTGCAAAACGTCGGCATCTATCGCGAGCAGGTGCTGGACCGAAATCGGCTCGGTCTGAACGCGACACAACAGGTTGGAACCCTGTGGCAGAAATGGCAACGGAAAGGCAAAGCCATGCCCGTGGCCACGGTTATCGGTGTTGATCCCTGTACGCTGATCGCAAGCTGCGTCCAGGCTCCGCTCGGCGTCGATGAGTTCGGGATCTCGGGGGCGCTGCGAGGCTCGCCTCTACCGATGGTGCGCTGCGTGAGCCAAGAATTGGAAGTCCCCGCGACCGCGGAGATCGTGCTTGAAGGCGAGATAGCCCCTGATGCGGCGCTTACGAATGAAGGGCCGTTCGGGGAATTCACCGGTTATTATGGCATGGTGACCCAGAGCCCGGTCATCGATCTTACCGCCGTGACCTTTCGCAACCGGCCGGTCCTTCAGGGTACCTTGGAAGGAAAGCCGCCGAATGAGAGTACCATGCTTCGCTCCGTGGGACACAGCGCCGGCGCCGCAGCGAGGCTGAGACGCATGAACCTGCCAGGCCTGCGCGATCTCTACATTACCGATATGAGCTGCGCCAACTTTATGGTCATTGTCTCGATGGAGAAGCAATTCTATTTCGGACAAGCGCGGCAGGTGATCGAGGGGGTATGGGCGAACATGCACATCGCCAAATGGGTGGTCGTTGTCAACGATGACATCGACATATTCGACCGGCGCCAGGTGGAATGGGCTCTGTCCACCCGAGTTGCTCCGCACCGCGATATCTGGGTAACCCCGGCGAATCAGGTCAATACCAATCTCGATCCAGCGGCGCATCCGGATGACCGCAACTACCCTAACTTGCGCGGGTCCCGCATCGGCATCGACGCCACAGTCGATTTCAAGGGCTTTGACTTTCCTCCTGAAACGCTGCCGTCACCGGAAGAGTTCTCCCGCGTAGATGCTCGCTGGCGTGAGTACGGCATCGATTGAATCGGGTAAGGAGAGGTCGTCTGACAAACGCCTTCAGTCGAGTTGATTTTAAGCGCGGTGGGAGCGCGTCCGATGCGATACCTTGAGCCCCGCAGCCTGCCCGAGGCGCTGGAAGCACTTTCCGAGCACGGAGAGGAAGCGAAGGTTCTGGCGGGCGGTCAGTCCCTTCTCTTAATGCTTCATTCGCGCCTGATTCATCCTGCCGTTATGTTAGCCCTCCAGCGCCTTACGGAACTGTCTGGAATCGCCTACCAATCCACGGAAGGGCTGCGGCTCGGCGCGATGACAACGCAGCGCATGATAGAAACCTCGCCTTTGGTGCGACAGCACTGCCCGATGCTTGCGCACGCGAGCAGCCTGATTGCGAGCGTGCATGTCCGAAGCCTCGGCACGTTGGGGGGTAATTTGTGCCACAATCTTCCCGGTGCCGACTCGCCACCCGCGCTGATCGCACTCGATGCTACCGTATCCTTGGCGAGCCGCCGCGGGGCGCGTCAATTGGCAGTTGCGGAGCTGTTCCGCGGTTTCATGGATACGGTGATCGAACCGGACGAGCTCTTGACGGAAATCGTGATCCCGGCCTCATCTCTCGGGCGACGCGCGGTTTATCTCAAGCATTGTGTTCGAGATGTCGACCCGGCGCTCGTGGGCGTTGCCGTTTCTTTGACGCCGGCCGATGATCATATACGGTGCGCGGATGTTCGCATTGGAATTGGCGGCGTATCGGCTACGCCTTACCGAGCCTTAAGCGCCGAGAAGATACTTCGCGGCCAGCGACTCGACGGGAGCAGTATTGCCGCGGCGGCAGCCGCGGCATCCGATGATTGCGACCCGATAACCGACGCCCATGGCTCAGCGCGCTATCGACAAAAAATGCTCGCGGTATTCATGCGCCGCGCGCTCACGGCCGCGTGGAAGCAAGACAATCAGAACGACCTATGAAGTATCCTGTTACGCTGCTAGTCAACAACGAAAGCTTTGCACTTGAGCTGGAAGCGCGCAAACCGCTGCTCCACGTTTTACGCGATGAATTAAACCTCACAGGGGCGAGACGCGGCTGCGAGAGCGGGTATTGCGGCGCTTGCACAGTTCTCCTGGACGGGCAACCGGTGCACTCATGCTCTGTCCTGGCTGTTGCTGCGGGAGGCAAACGAATTACAACGATCGAAGGGATTGCCGTCAACGGGCAGCTTCATCCGTTGCAGGAGGCATTTATTGCAGAGGGCGCCATCCAATGCGGCTATTGCTCCCCCGGTTTGATCCTTAGCGCCAAAGCTCTGGTGGATGAGCAGTCCCGGCCGGATGAGGCGACCGTGCGCGAGTGGCTAAAGGGCAACCTCTGTCGATGCACGGGATACACCAAAATAATTCGCGCAGTCCTGACGGCGGCCGAGAAAATGCGCGCCGGAGCTTAGAATGAGCACAGACTTCGCTGTCATAGGCAAGCCTCTCAGAAGAGTCGACACAGTCGCGCGGGCTACCGGCAGGATCACGTATGGCGTAGACGTTAAGCTGCCCGGCATGCTGCACGCCAAGGTCCTGCGCAGCGAGCAGCCTCATGCTCGCATCGTCCGGATCGATTATGCCGCCGCGTTGCGTTTGCCCGGAGTGAAGGCCGTCGTGACCGGCGCGGACGATCCCGGCGGGCGGTTTGGTTCACGGATGGCGGATCAGCCCATGATGGCGCACGAAAAGGTTCGCTATATCGGCGAGCCTGTGGCGGCTGTGGCGGCTGTGGACGAAGAAACGGCGGAAGAAGCGTTAAGTCTCATCTCCGTGGAATATGAGCCGCTTCCCGCCGTATTCGATCCATGCGAAGCCATGAGACCTGAAGCCCCTCTCATTCACGAACGCATGCACGAGTACAAGTACTGGGAAGGTTGGTGTAACCCTCGCCCGGGCACGAATATCATCAATGCGCTCGTGTTGCGCAAAGGCGACATCGAGCGGGGTTTCGCCGAGGCTGCGGTTGTCGTGGAGAACACTTACCGGACGCACGCTATCCAGCATGTTTCCATGGAGCCTCATGCCTGTGTGGTGCAAGCCGAGGCCGATGGCCGGATTACCGTTTGGTCATGCACGCAGGCTCCGTACCTGCTGCGCGGGAGTCTTGCTGCCGCGCTTGCAATTCCGGCCAGCAAGGTGCGCGTGATCGCTACCGCAGTAGGGGGTGGCTACGGAGGCAAGGTGAGGCTCAAGCTGGAGGGCCCGGCAGCGCTCCTCTCGCTGAAAACAGGCCGGCCGGTGAAGATGGTGCATACGCGCACCGAAGAGTTCACCGGCGCGGTCACGCGCCATCCCTCTGTCATTCGCATGAAAACGGGCGCGCGCGATGATGGCACTCTTTTGGCCTGTAAAGCTGAAGTCATATTGGATACCGGCGCCTTTTGCGAGGCGGGTGAGGTGGTGCTCTGGGAAGTGGTGCAGGCGACGCCGGGTCCGTACGTGGTGCCGAATGTCTGGGTCGACGGATATTGTGTTTACACCAATCATGTTTCCGCGGGCCCATGCCGGGGATTTGGGTGGCCACAGGTCACCTGGGCATCCGAGGGCCAGATGGACGCTCTTGCCCGCGAGCTCAGCATCGACCCGCTCGAGATTCGTCTGAGAAACGCCTTTGATGAAGGAAGTATCTCGGCTTCAGGCGAGGTGCTTCATAGCGTCGGTTTCAAAGAGTGTTTGCAGCGCGTGGCCGAAGCTGTCAATTGGCATAAGAGGGAGCGCCGGCCCGGCCGCGGCATCGGCTTGATCGGATTTACCAAAATGTCGATGCCTCAGACCGCCTCGGCCGCGTTCGTAAAGCTCAATGAGGACGGCCGGATCGGTCTCATGACTTCCGCCGTGGACCTGGGGCAGGGCATCAGCACCGCGTTGGCCCAGATTGCCGCAGAGGAAGTCGGTGTAACGCTGGCGGATATAGAGGTGGCCGCGGCTGATACCGATACGACCCCGTTCGATTCCGGCGCTATATCGAGCCGGCAGACTTTCCATGTGGGCAACGCTGTCAAGAGAGCGGCTGTGGACCTTAAGCAGCAAGTCCTGGCTGCTGCGGCAACCATGCTGGAAGCACGGCCCGAAGATCTAGACATCCGGCAGGGCCACATTTCGGTACGCGGCGTTCCAGACAGAGCCGTGACTTTGGCTCAGATCGGAACGGCAACCCAGATCCGGCTGGGGCAGCCCATTCTCGGCCGCGGATCGCACCTGGACGATGACGTTGTGATGCCCGACCTCGCGACCGGCCAGAGCCCGAAGCCGGCGCCTTACTGGAAGTATGCCGCTCAGGCCGTCGAGGTGGAAGTGGACTCGGAAACGGGCAAGATCGTTGTCCAGAGGATGGTCTCGGCTCATGACTGCGGCCGCGCCATCAATCCTCTGAGCATCGAAGGACAGGTTCAGGGTGGCGCCGTTATGGGCCTCGGCTTTGCTCTAATGGAAGAGATGATCTTTGATGAAGGCCGGGTCGTGAATCCCAATTTAATGGATTATCGCGTGCCCACATCGACGGATTTTCCCGACGTCGAGGCGGTCATCGTCGAAGCGCCTCACCGCGACGGCCCGTTCGGCGCCAAAGGTGTGGGCGAAACCTCGACCATCGGCGCCGCCGCGGCGGTCCGCAGCGCGATCGCGGATGCGGTAGGAGTAACGATCAATGACCTGCCGATCACGTGCGAGAAGCTGCTCGATGCCATCGAGGCGCGGGAGAAGGCTGAAGCTCCTGCCAAGACATAGTCCCTCCAACTAATACAAACGTCCCTTTCCTTTGCCTGAGGCTAGCTGTTTTCAAGAGCCGACTGGCTTGACTTGCATCCTATGTATCCGCGTATACTGGAGAACATTAGAGCGCTGGTTAGGCAAAGAGAGTATGTGCTCTCGATTCACGCAGAAGAAATGGCTAATGATGGTTTGACTGATGAAGATCTTGAGGGAATGAACGCTAGTCTTTCTTTGAGGTTGTCTACACCGTCAGGTCCTCGCGCCATAATCTTGTCGACCAGATCGTTCCGACCATTCGCAGCTCGCTGCAGAAAATACAACTGTAGATTCGTGTTTGGCAAACTTCCTGCCGAATAGAGATGGCACATCAGAGAGGCGTACCGTTGCGTCCCCTTTGAGTTTCCGCCACCGAGCCCCTTCCATAGCGCCTTCGCAAAACGGGCAAGATCCGAATCCGGGTACCGATTGTGCGTCTCAATTAGCGGCGGCCTATCTCCATAGACATCCTTCGTCCATTTTAAACTCAGTCAACCACAATATCCTGTACTTGCAAAAGCTCTGTCAAAGGGCTGAATAGCGAGCAAACGCTGCCACTTCGCCTATCCACTATCCGCGCGCAGGCTATTTCCGCGCACCACCCTCACCTTAATCCTCTCCCTCCAAAAGGAGGGCGAGGAGGCTGTGAAGGTACATCGATGGATTATCGATGTTGCTTAATTGCAAACAAAGAAGCGATCTGTTAGAGGGAAAAGCATCCAACGTCGCGTTTATGCGCTTTTTCCGGATGAAGACGCTGTTCGAAGCCGGTTGAAAAAAGATAGTTTCAGTTGCAAAGCGAGTATTTCCGTGTCCAAAGCTCGTGTCATTCACTACATTAATCAATTTTTCGCCGGCAAAGGAGGCGAGGAAAAGGCCGATCTGACCGTCCAGGTCATCGAGGGGTCTGTAGGGCCTGGAAAACGGCTGCAGGTTCTGCTTGGAGGAGCCGCCGAAATCGTGGCGACGGTTTATTGCGGCGATAACTATTTCAACGAACATACCGATGAGGCGCTCTCATCGATTCGGCAGATCACACAGGATTGGAACGTAGGATTAGTTGTTGCCGGTCCCGCTTTCGCGTCGGGGAGATACGGTGTTGCCTGCGCGGAGGTGTGTCATTTTTTGAGCGCCTCGCTCGAAATCGATTGTGTCACCGGCTTCCATCCGGAGAATCCGGCAACGGAAATCCTCAGACAATACAGGAACAGAAGAGTCTTCGCGTTTCCTACGGCAGAGGTAGTCGTGGGGATGGAGAGCGCCCTATCGAAGATGGCAAAATACCTCTTGAAACTTGCCGCCGGCGAAGTCATCGGTCCGCCGTCCGAAGAGGGCTATATGGACCAGGGCTTTCGTCGGGATTTTTTCGTGAACAAGAACGGCGCGGAAAGGGCAGTGGCGATGCTGCTCGACAAGCTTGCAGGCCGCCCATTTATCACCGAGATCCCGGTTGAATCGATTGAAGAAATTCCCGCTCCCCGGCGCATCCTCGATCCCTCGGACATCTGTCTCACCCTCGCAACGACATCCGGGGTCGTACCGCGCGGGAATCCCGAAATGTTTAGAGGATATCAGAATACGAGGTGGGCCAAATTTCCTATTGGCAAACTGAACTCCATGCAGGATGCTCAGTGGGAGGTTATCCACGGCGGCATTAATACGGAATTCATCAGGGGAAACGCCAATTACGGCGTTCCATTGGATGTATGCAGGGATCTCGAAAGAAAGGGAGTATTCGGCCGGCTGAACCCATTTTTCTATGCCACTTCGGGAGCCCGAGGATTGGTCTCGGTGATGAATGGAATCGGCAGAGAGATAGCCCTCGACATGAAGGCCGAAGGGGTCAACGCCGTGTTGATGGTATCGACCTGAGGCTCCGATACTCGCAGCGGGTCTGCGATCGTGAGAGCAATTGAGAAAGAAGGATTACCGGTCGCCTTCATTACAACAATGACCATGGTGGCGAAACAGCTGGGAGCCAACCGTGTCATCAGCGGCCATAAAATCCCTCATCCCTGTGGCGACCCGGCGTTGTCCGCCGAAGCGGACCACGCGCTGCGTCATGCTCTGGTGCAGTGCGCGCTTGATGCGCTTCAGAGAGATGTGAGCAGTCCAACCATTTTCACGCCGAACACCGACTCTGCGTCATGACAAGAGACAGGCCGATGCTGGAACTGGCGACCTTCCCGGTGAAGGAGGTGGAGTTCGGAAACCAGACCCGCTACGAGAACGGGGTCCTTGAGATCAGTAAAGAGGAAATGATCTCCCTCATATTGGAAGATCAACGCGTTTCCTTTGCCGATGTCGATCTCGCCTTTCCCGGCGAGCGCACCCGGATCGTAAACGTCCGCGACGCAGTCGAACCGCGGGTCAAAGTATCGGGGCCGGGATCTGTTTTCCCGGGGATTCTTGGACCTGTTGAGACGGTGGGCTCCGGCACGACCCACAGAATGTCCGGCATCACCGTCATGCCTTCGGCGGATTTTCGGCCGACTATCTTAAACGGGACCGCAGCGCCCAGCGCCGGGATCGTCGATATGTGGGGCGCTGGAGCGCAGTTGACGCCTTTTGGATCGTTGATCAACGTTGTTCCCAGATTCAAACTGAGAGACGGCGTTAACGAACTTGAAGCTCATGGTGCCATTCAAGCCGTTGAGCTAAAAGTCGCCCTTCGGCTGGCTCAGACGACTTTGCAGGGGACGCCTGAGGAGGTGGAAATTCTTGAGCTGACCGAGGCCGACCCGGCCCTCCCGCGGGTCATCTACATTATGACCTGCCTCACCCATCGTTATCATCCCTATTATCATTCCGGTGTAGCCTATTATGGCTTACCCATCCGCGAATCCCTCCCTACGCTTATTCACCCGAATGAGATCTTCGATGGCGCCCTCACCACCAATACCTATGCCGGCGGGGGCATGTGGGAAACGACCTGGGCCTGGATGACTCAACCCGTGGCTCTCGAGCTGCTCAGAAGGCATGGGAAGGATCTCAACTTCCTGGGCGTGATCCTGCAGAGAACCCGGTTTGAAAACAAGTTCAGCAAACAGGTAACAGCCGAATGCACCTCTCAAATGGCAAGGCTCCTTGGCGCCGATGGGGCGATCATCACACGGATTGTCACTTCGGGCGCCAACTTTATCGATGTCATGCTGACTGTGCAGGCTTGTGAAAAAAAAGGCGTGAAGGTGGTTTTGCTGACTCCGGAATGGGGAGGCAAAGACGGCACCGACCTGCCCCTTGTTTTCTACGTTCCTGAGGCAACGGCCATGGTCAGCACAGGCAGCTTTGAGCGCGATGTCAGGGTGGGAGCGCCGTCTAAAGTCGTCGGCCTGGGAGAGCGCGAGCAGGTTCAGGTTTATGCCGACGACAAAGCCTTTTCCCCGTGGGATGAGCTCACTTTGCCCAGCTCCTTCTTAATTACCGGTGGCGTCGACTGGTTCGGCCACATGAAGCTGAGCTGCCGGTAATCGCTTCGTCAGCTTTTCCTTTCTAAATCCGAATCTTTGATTCCGGACTCGTCGGTTCGCGACGCTCACTCGGCCTGCATTTCGATGGCTTTTTTCCCGATCCGTTCTCGGGTGAACAGAGGCGAAAACAGGAGAAAGACCGCCGCCAACAGAAAAACCGCTGAAATGGGACGCGTGAAAAAGACCGCCGGGTCTCCTCTCGAAAGCATGAGCGATCTGCGGAGGGAATTTTCGAACATAGGGCCCAGAACGAACGCAAGCATGAACGGCGCTTGTTCGAATTTAAAAAGCTTAAGCAGATAACCGGCAAATCCGAAGAGATTCATGAGGAGCACATCCGTCACGCTGCTGTTGACGCTGTAAGCGCCGATCTCGCAGAAAACGACGATCAGGACATAAAGGATGGAGTAGGGGATTTTCAGAACCTGGACCCAGAGGCCGATCAAGGGAAGGTTCAACACCAGAAGCATAAGATTACCCATATACATGCTGGCGACCAATCCCCAAAACAAGTCCGGCTTTGAGCTGATCAGCATTGGACCGGGCTGGAAACCCATGATGAGCAAAGCTCCTAAAAGAATGGATGTGGAGGGATTGGCGGGAATACCGAGGCCGAGCAACGGGATGAAGGTTCCACTCGATGCCGCATTGTTGGCCGCCTCGGGGCCAGCTACGCCCTCGATCACACCGGTCCCAAACTTTTCGGGATGCTTCGAAAACTTCTTCTCAACGGCATAAGACATGAACGTGGTGAGAGCCCCTCCCAGACCCGGGAGAAGACCCAGGAAAAATCCGATCACTGTTCCACGGCCAATGGGAAAAGCCGAATCCTTCCAGTCCTGACGATTCGGGAAAAGATTTCTGACTCTCGTATCGTTTGTTGTAAAACTCACCTTTTCCAAGGATTGCCCCAGGTTAGAAAGCACCTCGCTCAATCCAAAAAGACCCATCGTGACGTAAACGATCTCAAAACCGTCCAAGAGCGTGGGGAGCCCAAAAGTGAAACGGGTCCGAGAACTGATGGGATCCATGCCGACTGTGCTTACAGCGAGTCCAAGACACGCCATCATGAGACCCCGGACAAGCGATCCCTTGCCTACATAGGTGACCAGACACATGCTCATCAACGCCAGAGAGAAGTACTCCGGAGGGCCAAAGCTCAGGGCAAAATTGGCCAGCGTCGGCGCGAGAAGCATGAGGCCGATCACTCCGAAACTTCCTGCAATGAAGGAGCCAAATGCGGCAATCCCCAGGGCCGGACCGGCTCTTCCCTTCTTGGCCATCTGATAACCGTCGAGGCAGGTGACCACGGAGGCCACTTCGCCCGGCATATTCAGCAAAATGGAAGTGGTGGATCCCCCATACATGGCCCCGTAGCAGATGCCCGAAAGCATGATCATGGAGGAAACCGGAGGGGCGTGAAAGATGGTCGGCAAAAGCAGGGAAATCGTAGCCGCCGGACCCAAACCGGGGAGAACTCCGACCAAAGTTCCCATAAGCACGCCGACAAAACAGTAGAGGAGATTCGTGGGTTGGAGAACGACGCTGAAACCGAAAGCCAGGCTGTGAAGGGTTTCCAAGAGATCTCCTATACTCCCAGAAAACCTCGTGGAAAATAGACGTGAAGGAGACGACCAAAAACAAAATATGACAAGAAAGTGACCAACGCAGTCATTCCTAACAGCATCCACCAGGGCCTCGGTTTTCCCAGGTGGAAAAGAATTCCCACGAGAAAGAAAGTGGCGACAACAAAACCGAGGGGTTCTAAAACCAGGCTGTATGCAAACAGCGAAGCAAGGGCCACGATAACACGAGCGGGGTGGCTTTTAGGTGATTCCCTTGCTCCCGATCCCCTGCGGATGAGGACGACGGATAGGGCAATGAGAACCGTGCCTGCGCAAAAAGGAAGAAAGCCGGGCCCCGGGAGACGGAGCGTCCCAAGGCGGACTCGCTGGGCTTCCCATATGATGAACAAGGAGAGGCCGAAGAAGAAAAGGCCGCTTTTCAGCTCGCTCATGGATCGAGTGAAATTTTATTTCTTAGCCAAGCCGACTTCGTGGGCTACTTTTTCATAGACTTGTCTTCTCGAGTCGATAAACGTTTGGAAGTCCTGAGGGCCCATGTAGGCTACGGAAAAGCCTGCATTGGTCGCCCGCTGGACGACCTCAGAGCTCTTGAAGATCTTCTCCAAGGTGGGGACCAAAACATCTTGAACCGATTTGGGCACGCCTGCTGGAGCAAAGACGCCGATCCCTATGCTGAAATCGACGTACGGATGGCCGAGCTCAGCCGTTGTCGGAATGTTTGAAAAATCCGGATGTCGGGTCTTCGAGGTGACAGCCAAGCCACGAAGTTTTCCTGCTTTAATCTGGGGACCCATCGTTGGAAGGGCCAAGAACGAGAGGTCCACATGGCCCCCCATAATGGTAGATAAAACCTCGCCTCCGCCTTTGAACGGAATTGAATTGATCTGAATCTTGTTCCTGATGCAAAGAACGTCGAGATTGAATTGGCTTTCACTGCCGAACCCGGTTCCGCCGTTGTTCAGCTTTCCGGGATTTTTTCTGGCGTAGCCTATGACATCGTCCAATGTTTTGAAAGGCGATTCATTCCGGACCACGAGGACTGAAGGAACCGATGCGAAGTGGGCAAGAGGAATAAAGTCTTTCTGCGGCTCGTAATTAACCTCTTTACTTATGATTGGCAGGAGAACAAGGGACTGAGTAGCGCCCTGCAGCAGGGTGTAGCCGTCTTTCCTGGATCTCGCCACATAAGAGGTCCCCTGAATCCCGGTCCCGCCTGCCCGATTGACTACTGTCACCGGAACCTTTAGGGCTTTCGAAAGCTCCTCGCCATACATGCGGGCGGAAACGTCAACGCTTCCGCCTGGACCGAACGCAACCACCAACTCGATCGGCCGGCTGGGATATTTATCCTGAGCAAAGACTCCTCCTGAAAAGAAAAGTAAGCTGATCCCTATTACCAACTCGGTCATCCGTTTCATCATCATCTCCTCCCTCCCATAAAACATTTTTGTGTCGTTTTGAATCCTGCCTTGGAGCGCCGCAGTCAAGGTCTCTTTCCCAAAGAAGCACCGCAGAGACTATATGATCCGGTGTGCGACCGTCAATCCCAAACGACTGTTGCGTCCTTGGAAATTCATTTCTTGCATGGTAAAGGCGACCCGACGGACCTGGCCCTTTCTTATGGAGCCGAGCCTTCATGTTCATTTTACGCCAAAGACATCACGATATAATTTCGTGTACCGGTCGTAGTTCTGATCCAGGAATTCCGGAGTAATCACCTTCGTCTTGGGGCGACCTAATTCCATGTATTTTTGTTTCTGGCCGATTCTTACCGGGCTTCGGACTATGTCGATGCCGACGTACGCTTGGCCCTCCGCTGAAAGAGCCCAGTCAATGAAGAGAGCCGCGGCGTGCGGATGAGGCGATCGTCGCGCGAGGAGGAGAACCTGTGTTTTTGATAGCACGGGTTCGAGAAATCTCACGCCCAGCGGGGCTCCCGTCTCTGCCATCATTAGAGGTCTTTGCGCATGAGACCAGGGGACAAGGTCGACTTCTCCGGCCGCCAGGAGCTGTACCTGAAGCGTATGGCCGCTTCGAATGACCACTTCCTGCTTGGCCAGCTTACGAAAGTACTGTAGTCCTTGCTTTTCGCCCCAGTGATCCAGCAATCCGCCGAAGACATCTCCGTTGTCCCGGTCAAGCGAGATCTTTTGTGCCTTCCACCGCGGAAGCAGGAGATCTTCGTAAGTCGCCGGCAGCTCGTGATCCTGGACGCGGTTCTTGTTGTAAGCAAGTCCTACCACCAAGTAGTGGTAGGCGTTCCATAGATGCCTCGGATCGATGAATTCAGGCCGGACTGCTTCTGACTCGGGGGAACGGTACGGGTCAACAAACCCGGAACGGATGAGATCGGAAACAGGTCCTGCTGAAAGCTCGATGACATCCACATCATTTTTTCCGCCTCGGGCCTCGTTCACGACCTTGTTGTATACTCCTACCGCTCCTGAGCGGTAATGCCCAATTGATAGATATGGGTGGGCTTGGCGGAATTTCTCCAGCATTGGGCGTGAAGCATCGATGCCGAGGCTGCCATAGAAGATCAGCCGGCCCTCTTTCTTGGCGCCTTCGATGAGACGCGATTTCCTTTCCGTTTTGTTCAAGGATTCATAAGCCTTGAGGATTTCGCCCGCTGTCTGAGCATGCGCAGTTGAAAACGCAGCCAACAAGAGATCCAACACGAAGAACAGGCCGACACTCATTATCCTTTTCATTAATCTGGCCTCCGTCTTTTTTTTGGCGGGCCGAGCCTTAGCATGAGCTTTAAGTCGCGTCAAGCCTGACCAGAGCTGGCAAAATGGGATCTTACGCGTGTCGCGCAATTCAAAGCGCAAGATCAAAATTGCAATATCTACAATCATTGATCTCAGTCGATCTCAAAGTCGTCACCCCCGAATGTTTTTATCGGGGGTCCAGTCTGCGTTTTGGTTGGAGTTCCGTAAATTCATCTCATGGTGCCTATCCATCGGCCGCGGTCCGAAACCTTGCGCCCCTCGGCTGCGCCGCTTTCGGAGGAATGACCATGATTTGCCCAGGATCACCCTGCACCATGAAAGCCGCCGCCCGCTCTCCGAGCCCGCGCAATGGGTCAGTGGTTATTCCCACCGCCGGTAATCGGATGCGTGGGCTCTCCGAACGGGCGGCGGCTTTCATGGTTCCTTGACACTCGATTGACATGGGAGACAGCTAAGAATAGAGTCGCTCTCTTTTGGAGATATATTATGCCGATATGGGATGACGTTTTAACCGAGCGTGACAAGGAAATCATGAAAAGAGCCGGATACGGCCGGCGGATTGGCCTGGGCCGCCGTCCCGTGCTTCTGGTTATCGACATGACCTATAACTTCATCGGTGACCGGCCGGAACCCATCATGGAATCAATAAAGCGGTTTCGTCAGAGCTGCGGAGAACAGGGATGGAGGGCGCTTTACAAGATTCGAGATCTTCTCTCCGATGCGCGACAGAAGAATGTTCCCATTTTCTACACGAAGGCCTTTGAAAAAGCAGTCGCGCCGGCTGGTATTCCGCACAAAACAAAAAATCTGCGAGCCCAAGAGGACTTCCGCGAAGAATGGCGTGACGGAAATCAAATTGCTCAGGAAATTGCTCCTGAAGAGACCGACGTTGTCGTGCAAAAGCCGAATCGAAGCGCGTTCTTTGGCACGCCTCTGATGAGCATGTTAAATGAGCTTCATGCCGATACGGTGCTGGTCACCGGCTGCACGACCAGCGGCTGCGTGCGCGCGACGGTCATGGATGCTTTCGCCTATAAATTTCGCGTGGCCGTGGTGGAGGAATGCGTCTTCGACCGCATCGAAATCTCACACAAGGTAGGCCTTTTTGATTTGAGCATGAAGTACGCCGATGTGATTTCTTTCAATGAAGCAGCGAAGTACATTCGAGACCTGCGGCCTCCGGCTTAAGTCTCCTCTGGGGTTTCGAGCGATAGGAAGATAACAAGAAATTCCCATTCGAATGCGCACAAATCTATTGCGTCACTGTTTGTCCAAGGATTTTTGCCTTGAGCTTCTGGATAAAGATCTGTCCGGAGGCGGCGTTTGCCTGGAGAGTCAGCGTGCCGCCGCTTCCTTTAAGGCTGAGTTTTGCAAGGTCGGTTTTCGAGATGTATTGGCCGCTCAGCGCGAGCGGAACCGTGCGCCCGTTGGACAGCACAGCCGAAGCGGCTCCCGTAAGCTTCTTTCCATCGGTACTTTGAACATCCAGGACCAGATCCCAGGTCCCGTCCTCTCCCGGCGGAAGATCGAACAGCGCGCTCTCATGAATGCTTTCGCAGCCCAGCCGTTTGACGCAGACTTTTCCTTTCATGGTGCCGACCAGCAACGCGTTGGTCGTATCAATATTAAAAATCAGCGCGAGATTGCCGTTGGCAGTCAATACTTGAAAGCCATCCGTCGCCGTTCCGACGAATTTCATATTCAGGGTCGTGCGGGTCACAGCGCCTACGGATTTGATGGAACCTACTATGGTGAAGTTCAGGTTGACGCTGATGCCGTCCTCGCTGCCGCTGGCTGATCCCAGGCCGGTTATCTTTCCCTTGTTGTCCTGGCTGATTGTGAAATCCATGCTTATGCCAGGATCCTCCTCGTGGTAGCTGCCCGAAACATCCCATACATCGGCTTGCTGATCGAAATTGATTTCGTAGTGCCCCGCGGGAATCTCGGCATAGGCAAGGCCCGACAGTTGGATGAAGACCCACAGGAGTGAAATTCTCCGGATGAGAGCGCGTGTCATTGGATATTCTCCTTTCAGGACCGTTTGGCGAACACCGCGGTTCATTTGAATCTTGCCGCCTCTATGATCTTGGACTCCTGACTTCGTGTGGCGATCACCTCCAGCGCCTTGAGCGCTTGAGGTGTTCTTGCCTGCCTGAGAGCAATGACCGAACTGAGCCGCGTCTGGGCATCGGCGCCTTCAATACCCAGCTCGACCAACCGTGGGACAATCAGTTCGTCAAACTGCGCTGCCAGTGGCTGATTACCCCCACGGCTGGAATGGGCCGCGAGAAGCTTAAAGCCGGCGAGGCGAGCGACCGCGTCTTTGTCTTCAATGACAAGAGCGAAGAGCTCACCCGCGTCAGTGATTTGTTGGTGTTCCAGAGCTTGATAAATACGAGTGCGAACTTCAGGTTCCTTTTCTCTCAGCAGTTGCGAAAGAAGCTGTTTTGACAGGTCACCCGGATCTTCGAGATTGGCAATGGCCCAGGCCGCCGCGGCCCGTAGTTCCGGCTCCTCAGCGCCGAGATATTTCACAAGAAAGGGCGCGACCGCGCCGGTGGTTTGTCCAAGAGATTCCAGGGCGACGGCACGCATTTCCGTCTCCACATCCGGCGAATCGACGTAGGCGCGAAAGAAGCCGCCCGTTTGGTCAAAAGGTTGCCGGCCGAGCCCGGACAAGACCGCCTCGGTAAATTCTCGGTCCTTCGTTTCATTAATGAACCGGAGCAGGGCCTTGCGAGCGGAGGACGTATCGATTTCCCCCAGTGCAAAAGCGGCTTCCGTCCGAATAGCCTTGTTCCGTTGATGGTCTGAACCGATCTGGGCCAGAACCCTCACGGATTCCGCATCACCTACAGCTGCGAGTCCGCGAATGGCGCCGCGAATGACGATGTCGCTTTCATCCTGCAAAAGTGAGGCAAGAAGCGTCTTCGCCTGGGGATCCGCAGAGTGCCCAAGAGCCTCAGCGACTGTCGCCTTTAATTGAGGCGGCCCATTCATGAGCGATTGACGCAGTGCTGCAAGAGCGTCGTTGGAGTCCAGTTTGGCGAGCCGCCAGGCGGCTTGCCGGCGAACCTTCAGAGACCGCGTCACATCGAGGAGAATTGCGGCGAGTGACGCCACAGAGTCGGCCTCAAGGGAAACCTTTTCTCGAGTTAACGCCGTAATGATGGCTGATGAAAGGCGGTCCTGAGCGTCATCTGAAAACAAAGGCGTTTCGCGGCCGGCGAGAGGGTTCGGATCTGGCGCTAGCTGGCTTGCGACAGGCAAAGTCGCTTTGTTTTGCGAATTGGTAGCAATCCAGACGGGCAGAGTCAGTAATAAACAGGAGATCAATAGAAACCAATGCAAGAGCTTCAATCCAGGCTGGAACTTCTTAAGACTTGCCGAGAGTGTCTTGGAAAGACGGGAAATGTCGAAAAACCGCACCCGCATCGAAGCTGCCTCGTCGTCTGGTTTTTCGGGCCTGAGATTAGCGGAAAGTCCAGGATTATGTCAACAGGACACTGCCTATGGTGCGCCTATGGTGCAAAACGGGTGGTGCTCAGAGGCACGGGACGATGAGGTTGAAGGCAGGGGCGGCGGAGTGGCCTTCAAGGGACTGACTTACTCAGAAGACTTCAGAGGTTCTTATCTTCGATAATCCGGATAGCGGCGCAGGGCCTCGACGAATGCGTCTCTCATCGGACGGCCGTCGAAGCGCATGTACTCGTTTTCAATCGGCTCCCTACCCGGTTCCACCTTAGCCACGAAGAAGCCCAGCTCTTGTCTCTCCAGGGCCTTTTTGACCGAATCGGCGAATTCGTCGACCGTCTTGAGAGTACCCGTTACTGTGATTCCGGCCCCTAGAGCGATCTTCTCGATATCGGCCCGGCGCGATGTGGCTGTCGGCCCCATGGAGCCATAGCGTTGATTATCGAACACGATAGCCAGCAAGTTGGAAGGATTCGCGTCGGCCACCGTGACCAGGGCGCTTGTGTCGAGCAAAAGACTACCGTCGGAATCCAGGGCTATCACCTTTCGGCGCGGAAACGCCAGGCTGAGTCCCAGGGCGAAGGGAAGACACAACCCCAAATTCAGTCCATAAAAGTTTGGACCGCGTTTCCACAGAGGCGACCATTCCCTCGCGGTGGTCGAAAGACTCGTAACCGTGATGACCTCCTCATCTATCCATGAAGCCAACAGCTTAAGGCAGTCGAAGCGTTTCACCACAGCACCTCCCCCGTCAGAAGGAGGACGATGGGTGTCCCGTATGAGCGACAGGAAAAATGGGCGTCTTTGATCTGCCGTTGGAGCGTGCTGTTCTGGCTGATGACTCGGTAGGGGACGCGCAGCGCATTGAGCAGCGGCTCGCCGACCTGATTGAACAGGAAAAGCGACGCTCCCGGAATACCGCTCCGGTCGCCGATGTCGCCGCGGTACGATGCCATGATAAGCAACGGCACGTTGTAGAATCCCATCTGCGCCAGGGCCCAACTCCCAACGAGCAAACCGGCGATGCCGGTCATGAAAACGCATCGGCGGCCGCCCAGAGATGCTCCGCCGCAAAGAGCAATGCCATGTCCCTCGCCGGTTACCGTGAGTGTTTGAAAGAAGGAATCACCCCGCAGAGCTTCGGTCAGCGGGTAAGTGGGCTCTTCCGGGAGCGTCACCGCCAGATCAATCTGCTCTTCCTTAAATGTTTCGATGATCGTCCGCACCGTTCCTTCATCCATGCTTTCCCTCCGTGTAAATCTTTGTATTCAGTCTCGGCGAGCTCTTCCACCGTGAGAACAATCGCCAGCGTTATAGTAACTGGTTTTTGTTGTCAACAGCAAAGGGCTGTAGTGCAAAAGGTGTAGAGCTCAAGAGACGCGGAGGGAACCTGCCGCCTCCGCGGGAGCCGATGGGCTGCGCTTTCTCTGCTCCGAACTGCTTAGCCGGTCAGGTTCGCTGCCCTAAACTCACCTCAGTATCGGACGTCTCCTCGCTTCGGGACAGGCACCCCTCCGCGTCTCAGGTTTTTCCCTTCGGAACCACACTTTCCGGCAGCGAGCCCTCCAAAGGCAAAACTGCTTGACAAAGGAAAGGCACTACGGCTAAGGGTACGAGGATTGTGTTAGACGAAATCAGTAGGCGCGCGAATTTCATCCCGGGCACAAGCTTTGGGCGGTCGAGTCCCGCCGTTTAGAATCATTTACATCTGAAATTTGCGTTTTACGTTTCACGGGGTCCTAAGTATGCCTTACCATGACTTGAGAGCATTTCTTGATCGACTAGAGAAAGAGAAAGAAATCGTCAACGTGGAGATCGAAGTGGATCTCTTGCACGAGATCGGCGCGGTCTGCCGGCTTGCCTTAGATCGAGGAGGGGTGAACGGGAACAAGGCTTTATACTTCAGGAGTCCCAAGGGTCACTCGCATCCCGTTGCAGTAAACCTGCTGTCAACCCGGAGGAGATACTGTATCGGTCTTGAATGCGATCCGGATGAAATCCACGAGCAGTGGCTGCGCAGGACAAAGAACCCGGTTCCGCCGAGGATGGTAAAAGTTGGCGCCTGTAAAGAGGTGATCCGCATCGGTAAGGACGCGAATCTCTTGGATCTCCCGATTCCGACGTGGAATGAGAAAGACGGGGGTCCCTACATTACGTTTCCCTGCCATATCAGCAAGGACCCTGAGACGGGCTTGCGCAATGCAGGGATGTATCGGGCCATGGTTCATGATGAACGCACGCTGGGAATTCTAGCCGCCCCTTACCGGCACATCCGCCAGCATTTCGAAAAAGCCCGCGCTCAGGGCCGGCCTTTGCCGGTGGCGATTGCGATAGGGCTGGACCCGACGATTTACGCTACGGCCGTAGCTTCCTTTCCGTTCGGGGTCGACGAGGTTGCAATGTCCGGCGCGTTGAGAGGCGAGCCTGTGGAAATGGTTCAATGCGAGACGATTCCATTGGAAGTGCCGGCCAGCTCAGAGTTGGTCATTGAGGGGGAGATGATGCCGGGAGTTGTCCGCGAGGAAGGGCCGTTCGGCGAATTCACGGGATATTACGGCGATCGCGCTCCTCAGCCCGTCATCGAGGTTAGAGCGATTACACATCGAAAAGATTTTATTTTTCAGGGAACCTACACCGGCCTCCCGCACAACGAGAATTGCGTCGTGACGGGGATTAGCAACGAAGCTGAGATTCTTCGCCAATGCCCGCTTCCCGGGATCAAAAAGGTCCATTTTACTTCGGGAGGAGGCGGCTACCTCCACGCGGTTGTCTCTGTGAAAAAGCCATACGATGGATATGGTAAAATGGTGGGACTTTCGGTTCTCGGAACAACCGCGGGAAGGACCGTTAAGTTGGTCACCGTTGTGGATGACGACATCGATCCGTGCGATCTTGTCCAGGTTGACTGGGCCGTTACAACGCGCGCGCGCGTCGATCGCGACATCGAGATTATTAGGGATCTCTCCGCCAATGTCCTTGATCCTACCATGCTCGTGAGTGAAAAAAGGGCGGGATCCAGAGCCGACAAACTCGTGATTGACGCGACGAAGCCCATTCTGGAGCCTTTGCAGCCGGAATGCCGGCCTGAGCCAACGGTTATGGAAGAGGTCATTCGGAATCGCGCAAAATATGGGATTGCGTAGGCTCGTGCTTCTTGGCAATTACTCTTGGAGTCTGGCGCGCCGGCATCACGCTCGGAATGCGAAATAAAAGGAGAAGCTTATGAACCTGAAGCGATGGTTGAGGGTGTTGAGTATTCTTGCCAGCGTGTCCGTAACGGGCGTAGCTGCGGGCGCGGAGAAATTGATCGTGGGTTACGGCTCGATCGGCGGCGGGATGTGGCCCGCTATTGTCGCGGAGAAAAAAGGATTCTTCAGCAAGAACGGACTTGATGTCACCTACATTTTTATCGAAGGCGGGACAAGGGCTCTCACAGCCCTGATCTCCGGCGATGTCCGTTTTCTGCAGGTAGGCGGCACTGAGGTCATCAATGCCGCCCTGAATGGGGCGGACGTTGTAATCCTTTCGAGCGCCGTCAACACGCTCTCTTTTGATCTTATGGTGACCCCCGATATTACGCGACCCAACGATCTCAAGGGGAAACGGCTTGCCATCAGCCGCTTCGGCAGCACGACCGACGTCGGCCTCCAACTCGCGTTGAAAAAACTGGGAGTCAATCCCAAAGATGTGGCCTTCTTGCAGATTGGCAGTAATCCGGCGCGCTTGAATGCCATGCTGGCCGGGCAGGTGCAGGGAGGTTTGCTCAATTCGGATAGTCACGCGCCTCTCGCAAGAAAGCAGGGACTGCGGACTCTGGCCAGCTTACCTGAGCTGGGAATTGAGTTTTTGCAGTTGAGCACGGCGACCGGTCGCTCCTACGCCAAAGCTAATCCGCAAATTGTGCAGCAATTTATCAGGGCGCAGGTGGCAGCTATCGCCTGGCTGAAAGACGAACGGAATCGCCAGGAAGCTCAGCACATCCTTGGCTCCTTTCTCAGGAATCAGGATCGGGAACTGCTGGACAATATGTACGAGTCCCTGGTGAAAAAAGTTTTTCGTGCGGCGCCCTATGCCACAGTGGGCGGCGCGCAGAATATCCTGGAGCAGATCGCGCTTACGAATCCGAAAGCCAGGCAGGCGAAACCGCAGGACTTCATTGATGATCGTTTTATCCGAGAGCTGGAGGAAAGCGGGTATATCAAGGATCTCTACCGGCGTTAGCTTTTTCTGGCGGTGTCTGCAAGCGAAAACAATCGTTATGACGTTGCCTGGATGGCTGCGATTTGCGGTCATCACGTTGATAGCAGTGGACTTTCTCTCGGTGGAGATCGTCAGGGCGGAAAAGATCCGCGTGGTCATGCCGTCCAAGAGCATGACTTATCTGAATTTCTACATCGGGGAAAGATTCGGGATTTACAAAGCGGAAGGCCTGGAGGTCGCGTTCGAAGTCATGAAACCGGACATCGGCGTGGCAGCTATGGTGGCTGGTGAGATTGATTACATGACAGGCATAGGATCGATCCTGAGGGCGGCCATAGCCGGAGCGCCGGTGAAAGCCGCTATGTTCACGATGGACCGGGTGATCTTCTTCATGATGGCTAAACCTGAGATCCGGTCTATCCAGGATCTCAAGGGCGGAACAACCGTGGCTGTTTCAGGAGTCGTTGCGACCGATGCTCATGGGGCTCGCACGATGGCGAAAGCGCACGGTCTTAATCCTGACAAGGATCTGGTGTTGATGGCGATAGGAGATGCCGGCGCTCGCCTGGCGGCATTGCAGGGCGGGTCGATCGCCGTGGCGATGCTTTCGATTCCTTTTAACTTCAAGGCGGAAGAGATGGGCTTCCGAAATCTGGGTGGAACGGCCGAGTATATGAGAACCCCATTTGCCGGAGTTGGAGCCTCCAATATCAAGCTCCGCTCCAATGCGAGCCAGGTTAAGCGGATGTTGCGAGCGACGCTGAAGGGAATGGAGTACACAAGGGACCCTGCAAATCTGCAGCGGGTCATCGCATACGCGATGGAGCAATTTAGATTGGACCGAAAGACGGCGGAGCTTTCATACCGGGAGATCATCAAAGCCTTCACTAAGGATGGGACATCGCCGGATGAAGCCGTCAAAGCCGAAATTGAGTTCCTGAGCGCGCAGACGAAACCAAAAGGGCGCCTTTCCCTGAATCAACTGGTAGATTACACTCTTCTTAAAGAGGTGATGCCAGATCTAAGGCGTTAATCCGGCCTCTTGGCCTCGGCGTCGCCGAGGTTTAGAACCAAAGAGAGAACCGTTTATGGATAAGGTAGAGCAATTAAATCGCAGGCTTGAGGAGATGAATCTGGTTGGCTATTGGGGCATTCCCAGAACTGAAGTCTTTGAGCCAGTTTGTTCTTTCGCGCCGAACATATGGCGGTGGAAAGATGTGAGCGACGCCCTGCGTGAAGCCGGCGAGATCCTCCCCCCAGGGCAATCCTTTAGAAGATTTATTGCATTCAAGAGCCCCGGCAAGGCCAGAACCACTCATACCGTTGCTCTCGGGCTGCAGCTTGTTAAACCGGGAGAAATTGCTGAGGCTCATCGCCACACGATGGGCGCGATACGATTCGTCTTAGAGGGTGGGGGAGCACAGACGACGGTTGAAGGGGAGCCTTTCCCCATGGAGAGGGGAGACCTGATTACGACGCCCAACTGGACCTGGCATGACCATTTCAACGGCTCTGACAGGCCCGTTATATGGCTTGATGGCACGGATAGGCCTCTACTCGACCTCCTGGAAATCGGATTCGGTGAGCTTTTTTCCGAGAGGCAGCAGATGATCACAAAGCCCGTCGATAGCGCGATTTATGAGCTGGCACCGGTTCGCGCGGGCCGGCTTTCCTCCGCTAGGGTACAAAGTCCGCCTTACCGCTATCGTTGGAAAGACACAGAGCGCGCTTTAAAAATATTAGGAGAGAAAGCCGGAGATCCCTTCGATGGTCTCCTCTTGCGGTATGTTAACCCGCTTACAGGCGGCTTTACGCTGCCGACCTTTTCTTGCGAAATTCAAATGCTCCGTCCAAAAGAAGAGACCCGACTGCATCGTCACACAAGCAGCGCCATCTATCACGTCTTTGAGGGAAGGGGATTCACCGTGATCGAGGAGCAGCGGTTCGAGTGGGAAAAAGGGGATACCCTCACTGTTCCTCTGTGGCGCTGGCACCGGCATGGCAACAATTCGGGCGAACCGGCCATTCTTTTCGCAATGAACGACCGGCCGGTCATGGAGTCGTTGGGGTTCTACCGCGAAGAGGCCACTGAGTGGAGATGAGGACGATCTGGAAGTTGGGAGTACTTCACACATTGCTTTACGGGTAAAGCTCAGGATGAAAGGAGAATTATAAGAAGAGGTATGAAAAGAAAGATATTGATCAGGCTTATTTGCATTCTGTCACTGGCTATCGGTGCCGTTGATCGCGCCCAGGCGCAGGACAAGATCGTTGTCGGCTATGATGGGACAGCCGGGTTCCAGGGACCCATTTGGGCTGCCCATGATCTTGGTCTGCTGGAAAGGCACGGTTTTAACGCTGAGTTGGTGATGATTCCGGGTGGGGCAAGGGGGATGCAGGCCCTACTCTCCGGTAGCACCCAATTTGCGCAAGGTTCAGCCAGTGCGCCCGTGTCTGTCATCGTCAACGGGGGAGACCTGGTCATCGTTGCGGTGGCACTGAACAAATTTCCTTTCAGCTTGGTCGCGCAAAAAGAGATCCGCAAGCCAACGGATCTCGTCGGTAAAAAAATCGGCATTGTGAACTTCGGAGGCTCCAACGAACTGGCCGTACTTCTGGCGTTGAAGGAATGGAATATCGCGCCGAATTCGGTCACGTTGCTGCCCGCCGGCGATGCAGCGACGCGCCTGATTGCCATGACGACCAGGGTCCTGGACGCAACCGTTTTGGCGCCTCCCGAGACGCTCAAGGCGAAAGAGTTCGGACTGAACATCATGGCCCATATCAGCGAGATGAAAGCCTCCTTCCCGCAGACGGTCATCACAGTGCGGCGTTCTTCCTTAGGCAAAAACCGCGACATGGTGAAGCGCTTTGTGCGGGCTTACAGCGAGGCGATTTACCAGTTCAGGACCAACAAGGAGAGAGCGCTCAATGTTTACGCCAGGAGGTTGCGGCAGAGAGATCCCAAGGTCATCGAGGAGACTTATGGCTATTTCGCTGGAAAATTCTCTTTCCCGCCTCGCTTGGATCGCAGCGGCATGGTAAACGCGCTTTCCCTTATCTCCCAAAGGAGCCCCGGGGGGAAATCGGAGCTTCAACCGGAGCAATTTATAGACGAGAGCGTGCTGGACGAACTGGAGAGCGAGGGCTTTTTTAACAAGGTCAAACGAAGCGGAAGATGAGGGCCTAAGCGACATAATCTGCTTGCTTGGAAGGAAAGGCGAGGTAGATCAGATGATCGGAAAATATATTCTTATTTTTCTCTTCTTGTTGACGGTCGGGTTTGCCTTTCGAGCTTCGGCCCAGACTCCCGCAGAGAAAGTCGTTATTTCATTTCCCAGCCGCAGCATAGCCTCCATTGACCTTTTTATTGCTCAGGATCTGGGATTTTTTCGTGAGGAAGGATTGGAACCCGCGGTGGTTCAGATCAGGGGGAATGTGGCTATCTCTGCGGCTCTGACCGGCCAGGTTCATGTTATTAACAATGTGGGTACGGTGATCCGGGCAGTCGAGCGAGGCGATGTTCCATTTAGAGTGATGGCCGTGAGTCTCAAGCGCAATTTGTTCTGGCTGGTGGCAAGGCCTGAATTCGGCTCTATCCGCGAGCTTAAAGGTAAAGTTCTCGGGACGACGACTTTTGGGGGCTCCCAACATATGGCCGCAGCGCGCCTGGTGCGCAAAGCAGGATTGGATCCGGACAAGGATTTGACGGTGGTGGTGGCCGGCGATGTTCCGGCTCAACTTCAGAGCCTGGTGAGCGGGGCGATTCAAGTGGCTGCGCTGTCCCCGCCTACGGTGATCCTGGCGCGGGAAAAATTTAAGATGCGTATTCTCGGGAGCACTGTGGATGAGTATGCGAACCTTCAGAACGGCATCGCGGTAACCGAGACTCTCCTGAGAGAAAGGCGAGACCTCGTCCGACGGATCCTGCGAGCTCGAACCAAAGCGGCCAGGTACCTGTGGGAAAACGAAAGAGGGGCGAGCGAAGTCCTGGCCAAATATCTAAACGTGGAGCTGCCGGTTGCTCTGGAGTCTTATCGACTCTCGCGGGCTGCGTTTACAGTGAACGGTGTTCCCACGGCAAAGGAGGTCGATGAGTTTCTCAAGATGGACGCTGAGATTTTAAAGCTCCCGAAGCCTTTTTCGCCTTCTAGAATATTTGATTTCACAGTTCAGCAATCCGTAAACCAGGAGTTGGGAATCAAGTGATGCGAAATTTACCCCCTTCGGACGCGACCCGGCCAGAGGCAGGACTGAACATTTATTCCCCCTCTATCCGTCGCTCTTATGGTGCGGAGATTCCTCCTTCTGATCGAGGAAGTGAGCCAGGGCATCCTGAAAAGGCGCATAAATCAAGGCGAGCCAACGGGCTGGCTTATCGGGATCGCGGTTGAAGTGCTGATGTTCCACACCGCCGGGTTTGATCGGCAGTAACATCAGATCGCCTTTTTTCCATTCCAACTTTTTGTCATCTACGAGCGTATGACCCTGTCCGTCCAAGACAAAGATGACGAGGCCTCCTTGATGCGTGTGCTTTCCTGAGTGCGTGTGAATCTCATGAACGAAAACGCGCCAGTCCTTCAGGACCGTATCGTGGATCATCAGGTTGTGGAGATAGAAACGCAGCAGCCCCTGGCGAGTTCTCTCGAGGGGGCAGTCCTTGGCCTTTATGACCACCCTTCCTTCCTGAAAACGCTTGACCTGTTCCTTCAGGAGGCGAAGCTCGCGGTCGTAGCTGGTTTCATTAGGAGCCGTGGGGTTCTGCTCGCCAAGCCCTTTGATTTCAGTCATGTCTCATTCTTCCTTCAACTCTCGCGCCGGGGCGAGCTGCTCAAAACCGGAGCCGCGATCGACTCCGAGGGGCTGCACTAAATTGGGCTCCGCGGAGAGGAGTTGGACGGTCTTTTCCGGGTCGTCGTTAAAATGCTGGAAGATGATCCCGTCCGGCCGGATGGGGAGCTGGACAATATCGTCCGTCTCCCACGAATGCGAAACACCGTCGATCACCGTATGGCCTTTTCCCTCGACCACGTAAATCACAGCACCGCCCTGGCACTTCTGCTGGCCGCTGAAACTTCCTGGCGGGATCTCCTGGACCGAGACAATGAGGGTTTGAATCACTGTGTCGTCGATGGCGGGATGAAGGTACCACTTCATTTTTCCCTGAGGGTTGCGCTCCCAGGGAAGTTCGTCCCCCTTAACCAGGAAGATGGCGTTCTTTTTTCTCTCTCGCTCTTGATCCCTGTACCTGAGGATCTCATCGTAGAAGTTGCGAGAGGCGAGTTGCTCTTTTCGATCTTTAGGGCTCATTTAAGTTCCTCGCGAAGTGTCATACCGGATCCCCTTCTACTTCGGAAGGTTCAGAGTTTTTTTCTTGATCGGTTTCCGGCTAGTTGCTATACACCATGAAACAGATTTACGGTCAAGGGCGTTTTTTTACCAAGGAGTTTTTATGCCCCTGAAAGGGATGTCCCACTGCTTTAAATTGGCCTGCATCGCGTTGTTTTCTTCCGGTCTCTTCCTCCAAGCTCCGCTTAAGTGGGCATCGGCTGGCCAGATTGCAGTCGCAGGAAAACGTTTGGAAGAGGTCCATGTGGCCTATGCGGCCGTGAATGCGTCCGCAGTGCCTTTGTGGATCGCTCACGAGCTGGGTTTCTTTGAAAAGTACGGGCTTCGAGCGCATCTCATTTATATCAACTCGACCTCGCGGGTGCTTGCGGCGATGCTGGCGGGAGACATCCATGTCGCTCAGTCAAGCGTGGGCGCGGTGGTGGCGGCGTATCCGCGGAGCGATGCGGTCGTAATCGGCGGGGGAGTTAATAAAATCAACGTCTCCATTTATAGCCTGCCGGAGATCCGCGAGCCAAGGAACCTCGAGGGGAAGAAACTGGGTATCACCCGATTCGGCGGTCTTTATGATTTTTCCGCGCGTTATGCCTTGGCAAAATGGAAGCTTGAGCCTGCAAAAGATGTGGTGTTAATTCAGGTCGGGGATATTCCATCGCTCATGCTGGCGCTCGCAGCCAACGCTATCCAGGCGGCCACCCTCCAGCCCCCCTCTTCGATACGGGCGAGGCAGCTCGGCTATCGTGAGCTTATGGATCTTTCCAGAGCAGGATTGGAGTATCAAACCTCAGCCTTGATCACGACGCGTTCGATGATCAGAAAATCGCCGGAGAAGCTCGGGAGATTCATGCGGGCGTTCTCCGAGGGCCTCGCAGTCTTTCATAATCAGAAAGAAGCGGCGTTTAAGGTGATGGGAAAGTATCTAAAGGGAATGGACCCCCGAATCCTTGAAGAGACCTATCGAGAAAATACCCAGTGGATACCCAGAGTCCCGTATGTAAACCAGGCGGGTATGGAGACGGCCATCAATCTGACTCCGGGAATGGAGCAGGCGAGCCGGCCCAAGGTCCAGGATCTCGTGGATGAGAGCTTTGTCAAGGAATTGGATCAGCAAGGAGTCTACCGCTTCCTTTATAAGTGAAATGGCGCACGCAAGGGCCGCCTGCCGGCTACAGTTGTCTCAGCGTTTCCTCGCACAGGGAAGAGAGGTATTGTTGAAAAAACGGGGAAATTCCTGTTCATTGCAGAGGTAAATTCAAAACCGGAGGATGGTATGGCAACGGCAATGGGCAAAGGCGACTCAAAAAAATACGTCGATGAGCTTTATGAAAAAGTCGCCCGCAGATGGCAGGCGAGAGTCAGCGACTCTCCGTTCATGCAGAAATTGAGATCCGGCGCGCTTTCTCGAGAGGCGCTGCGGTTATTCTTTAAGAATTGGGGTTCGTTTACGATCGAGATCAACACGGTTGAGGCGGCCTCTTACCACAAGCACATCGCTTTTTTCCGCAAGCACCGGGATCTTATGGGGCCGATGGCGCAGAAGCTGGCCGATGAGCTGATCCATCCGAAGCCGCCCGGACACGTTCACGTCGTGGTGGAAACGGCCCGCGCTCTTGGCATCGCAGAGGATGAGATCTTTCTCTCTCCCATGCTGGCTGAGTTTCGCGCCCATATTGATTTTAAAAGGGCTATTCTCTGGGAGGGGACCGTGGCTGAATTTTACGCCGCGGGGGCCACCGAAGAACAGATTGGATACTGGTCCGCCGATTTCTTCAAGGCGCTGACGACTCACTATGAACTCACACGGGATCAGGCGGTCTACTTTTCCACCCACGAGGAAGCTGACCTCAAGGAACATGAGGGAGTGCTGGGGCATGGAACATTCCGGCGAATGGTTTTGCAGCGACTGCTCGAGGACGGTATGGCAGAAACAAGGCCGGGCTATGCTATGGAATATTGCGCTATGACTTCCGTCGATCTCTACGGGGTCATTCTGCAGGCCGTACTCAACGCTGTAGAACGAGGGGAGGACCGATGAGGAACATGCATTCCGTGAAGTGACAGGAGGAGATATCGCCATGGGCGATGTGCTTCCGACGGTGCGTGCGGCTGCGATTCAAGCGGCGCCGGTTTTTCTCGACCGGGAGGCGACCAGGGAGAAGTCCTTACGACTCATCTGCGAGGCTGCGGCGGGGGGCGCCAAGCTGGTGGGCTTTCCCGAGGGTTTCATCCCGGGGCACCCGCTCCGGATTTGCCGGAGGTAGATGGCGGAGGCGGCATGGACACGATGATCAGGCTATCGTCATCAATGTTAAAGACAAAGGTCTCGTGGTGTTTACCGGCTGCGGCCATGCTGGCGTGGTCAACACGCTGAAGTGCGCGCGGGATCTCACGGGCGTCGATCGAATTCATGCCGTCATCGGCGGCTTTCATCTCACCGGTCCCATTTTCGAGCCGATCATCGCGCCAACCGTCCAGGCGTTAAAACAATTCAAGCCGGTCGTCATCGTTCCGCAGCATTGCACCGGCTGGCGGGCCACGCACGTGATGGCACGCGAATTCCAGGACGCGTTCATTCCGAACAGCGTGGGTACGACGATGGTGATCGAGGCTTGACGCCCGGTTCAAACGTTCAAGCGTTCAGTTCAAGGAGTTCAACGATCAGTTCGTCCTCCGCTTCGTCGAGGAGGATCCTCGCCAGATCCCACGCGCCCGAACGCGGCCTGTGAGGTGCTATTCTCTCTTCTGATCATCCTTCCTTTGCTTGTGAATATCCTTGCTTGCCTTGTTCAGCTCGCGGTGGAGGTTGGCTCGCTCCTTGGCGGTTACTAGTCCGTCGGCCTCTGCTTTTTTTTCGTCCCACCGGATTTTCGCCTGCTCGGCCTTGAGCCGGGCGGCTTCCTTCTTAGTGAGCTCGCCGCTCTCGATCCCTTGTTTGATGCGCGCTTTCTGTATTTTTTGTCGCTTATCCACCAGAGGAGTCTCGGTCTGTCCCTGCGCGAATACCCCAAAGCTCAGCGTGGCAGTCAAAGCCCCGAGGGCCAGCAATGTTGTTGTCTTCACAAGTGTCTCCTTTCCCTCAAGAAGATTTTAATGGAAACTCAATTGTGAACTTAGACGTCTATCGCACATAAAGGTTTACCACAGGGCATGATGAGCCGTTGTCAATAGGTGTGTAAACGGTTAGGCGGCGTCCCTGTTCTTTTGGATTTCCTCTCCGTCTTTGTATCGCGTTCCGTCAACCACTTTTGCTACCAACTC
>JACQUW010000056.1 GCA_016210115.1 Deltaproteobacteria bacterium
GCTCAACTGGTTAGAGCACTGGACTGTGGCTCCAGGGGATGAGGGTTCAAATCCCTTCACTCACCCCAATCTATGAATCCTGGTATTGTAAAAAGGGGCCGCTAGCTCAGTTGGTAGAGCAGCTGACTCTTAATCAGCGGGTCCGGGGTTCGAGTCCCCGGCGGCCCACCAGTGCTCGATAGCGAGAGTGGCGGAACTGGCAGTCGCACTAGACTTAGGATCTAGCGGGTAACCGTGGGGGTTCGAGTCCCCCCTCTCGCACCATTAGCGCAGAATGTTCTCCGATGGAAGAAAAGATGAAAGTCGATGTGAGTGTTATTAATCCGTTTCGACGCAGGATCCGGGTAGAAGTTCCTGCGGCGGTGGTCAACAAAGAGTTTTCTGAAGCCTACGAGAGCGTCGGCCGGCGTGCGAGGATTAAGGGATTCCGGCCCGGGAAGGCGCCTCGATCCGTGCTGCAGGGTCTTTACCGTGATGAGGTCAGAGGCCAGGTGCTATCCCGTTTGGTGGAGCGCTCTCTGCATCAGGTTTTTCAAGAGCAGGGCCTTAACGTGGTTTCCCGTCCCGAAGTGGATACGGATAACCTGGAGGAAGGAACGGACTTTGGGTTTTCGGCGCTGGTTGAGGTGAAGCCAGAGATCCAGGTGAATCATTACATCGGGCGTGAGCTGGAAAAAGTTAAGGCCCAAATCGATGACAATCAGGTGGAGGCCACGCTGCATCAGTTACAGGAGAGCTACGCGCAGCTGGAGCCGGTGGAAGACCGGGACATCGTCGCACCCGGAGACTTTGTGGTTGTGGATTTTACAGGGTCTATCGATGGACAACCGTTTCCAGGTGGAAGGACCGAAAACTATCTGTTGCAAGTGGGGAGCGGAAAGGCACTGCCCGAATTCGAAGAGGCCATAATCGGTTTAAGGAGGAATGGCGAGCACCCTGTCCGCGTCAGCTACCCGGAAGATCACCCGAACCGGGATCTCGCGGGAAAAACGGTTGTCTTCTCGGTGGTGATCCGGGAAATTAAGAAGAAGACTCTGCCTCCTCTAGATGACGAATTCGCCAAAGATCATGGTGAATATAACTCACTGGACGAGTTGAGGAAGAAAATCCGCTCGCAATTGGAAGGTGAACTCCAGCAGATTCAAACTACCGCTCTCAAGGAGCAACTCCTGGGTCAATTAATAGATTCTCATCCGTTCGAAGTCCCACCTTCCATGGTGGAGCGACAGATGCATCATCTGATCCAGCGGCACGAAAGTCGGCTCGGTGCCCAAGGGGCCGCAGCACAAAGCCGAAAGCCCTCTCTGGAAGAGTTGCGTAAGGATCTGCACCCGCAGGCGGTGCGACAGATTAAGGCAATGCTTCTCCTCGAGAAAATCGCTGAGCTAGAAAGGATCCAGGTTTCCGAAGAGGAGGTTAAAGCAAGAATCGATCGACTAGTCCGATCCGCCGGAGAAAAAGGAGCGGCCGTTCGGGAGTTTTACGGGGGCGCTGACGCACGCGATGATCTCCAGTCGCAAATGATCTATGAGCGCACGCTTGACTATTTGTTCCAGCACGCAAGCATCAGGGAAATAGAGCCACCCGTTGATGCGGGGGAGAAAAAAAGTTAGAATGGACTCGAAATGAAGGAGTATTTGGGCTAAATGAACTTTATCCCGATTGTGGTTGAGCAGACAGGACGCGGCGAACGGGCGTATGATATTTATTCCCGCCTACTGAAGGACCGGATTGTCTTTCTAGGAACCGTTGTTACGGACGATGTGGCCAACCTTGTTACAGCCCAGTTGCTGTTTCTCGAGTCCGAAGATCCTGAGCGAGACATTTTCTTTTATATCAATACCCCCGGGGGTTCTGTGACCGCAGGCCTCGCAATCTATGACACCATGCAGTATGTCCGTCCTCAGATCTCGACGGTTTGCGTTGGACAGGCGGCTAGCATGGGAGCGATCCTTCTCGCCGCCGGAACAAAAGGTAAGAGGTTCGCCCTCCCCCATTCTAGGATCATGATCCACCAGCCGTTGGGAGGGTTTCAAGGCTCGGCGACGGATGTGGATATTCAGGCACGGGAGATTCTTCGAATGCGCGAAGAACTCAACAATATACTAATGAAACACACGGGTCAGAGCCTAAAGAGGATCGAGAAGGATACAGACCGGGATCTTTTCATGACCGGGAAGCAGGCTTTGGAATACGGCTTGGTAGATGAAGTGATCGCGACCCGGCCAGAAAACAGTCAGAAGAGATAATCGGGGGATCTATGCCAAAGCACGGTGATGACCGTTCGGGTAACCTTGTTTGCTCGTTTTGCGGCAAGAGCCAAGACGAGGTGCGCAAGCTAATCGCGGGCCCAACGGTTTACATCTGCGACGAGTGCATTGATCTTTGCAATGACATTATTGCCGAAGAGCGGGATCACGAGGAGACACTCGTCTCAACGTCCAGTGTTCCGAAGCCGGTTGAGATCAAGCGAGTCCTGGACCAATACGTGATTGGCCAGGAGAGGGCAAAGAAAATACTGGCTGTGGCTGTGCACAACCATTACAAACGAATCGACAGTCAGATGATGACCGGCGATGTGGAACTGCAGAAAAGCAATATCCTGCTTCTCGGGCCGACCGGCTCGGGCAAATCTCTGCTGGGGCTGTCGCTGGCGCGCTTTCTGCAGGTTCCCTTCACCATTGCGGATGCGACCAGTTTGACGGAGGCGGGTTATGTTGGAGAGGACGTCGAAAATATCATTCTAAACCTCCTTCAGGCTGCGGACTATGACGTGGAGAAAGCTCAAAGGGGAATCGTCTACATTGATGAAATCGATAAGATCTCGCGCAAGTCTGATAACCCTTCGATCACACGAGATGTCTCCGGGGAAGGAGTCCAGCAGGCTTTGCTAAAAATTATCGAGGGAACTATGGCCAGTGTGCCGCCCAAGGGAGGCAGAAAACATCCTCAACAGGAGTTTCTCCAAGTGGATACCACTAATATCTTGTTTCTCTGCGGCGGGGCGTTTGTGGGCCTTGAGGACATAATTCGTAAACGTACGGGACGAAAACGCATGGGTTTTGGCGGCGATATAGAAGAGCGCGACGGCAGGCGATGCAATGAGTTGTTGCACGAGGTCCAACCCGAGGATCTGTTGAAGTTCGGGTTGATTCCGGAGTTCATCGGCCGGCTGCCTGTCCTTGCCACGCTCGACGAACTCGATGAAGACGCCTTGGTACGGATATTGAAAGAGCCGAAGAACGCACTTACCAAACAGTATTGCAAGCTATTTGAGATGGAAAACGTCCATCTCAAGTTTACTGAGGACGCGCTTCGAGCCATTTCTCGGGAGGCCATGAAGAGAAAATCGGGTGCCCGGGGTCTGAGGGCCATTCTGGAGAACATTATGCTGGATGTGATGTATGATATGCCCTCACAGCCAAATATTAAGGAAGTGATCGTTTCGGAGGAGGTCGTTGTTCGCGGTGAACCTCCGATTGTAGTTTACACCAAGGCTGCCGAGAGTGCATAAGGGAGAGAGGGCTATGTTGTTTCGCAGTGATAAGAAAGACGACAAGGAAAAGGAAGGAGGATATCCCCTGAAGGTGCCTCTTCTTCCGCTTAGGGATATTATAGTGTTTCCTCATATGGTGGTGCCTCTGTTTGTAGGACGGCAACGCTCGATTAAAGCTTTGGAGGAAGCCACCCAAAGGCAGGGCCCCATTTTCCTTTCCTCGCAAAAAGATGCCAAAACCAACGATCCCACTGAGAATGATATCTATCGAATTGGCACATTGGGGAACGTTGTGCAGATGCTCAAGCTGCCGGATGGAACGGTCAAGGTCCTGATCGAGGGGAAAAAACGGTCCAGAATTAATCGTTTCCTGGGCCATCCGGAATTCTTTCTCGTAGAGGTGGAAGAGATCGCCGAGATCGTGGATAAAAATACGGAGATTGAGGCCCTGATCCGGGAGGTCCATGGAACGTTTGAAAACTATGTGAAATTGAAAAAGAAGATTCCTCCGGAAATGGTCATGTCCGTTTCTTCCATCGAAGATCCCGCTCGGCTGGCGGACACGATTGTTGCCCATCTCAGCGTCAAGATCGAGGATCGGCAAGACCTTCTTGAAACCTTCAATGCCGCCGAGCGTCTCGAGAAGGTTTTGGGTCATATGAGAGCTGAAATTGAGATCCTCGAGGTTGAGCGCCGGATCCGCTCGCGCGTCAAGAAACAGATGGAGAGATCGCAAAAGGAATATTACTTGAATGAGCAGATGCGCGCGATCCAGAAGGAATTGGGAGAGAAGGACGAGTTCAAGAATGAGATTCAGGAAATTGAAGAGAAGATAAAGCAAAAAAAGCTTTCGGTCGAGGCTCGGGACAAAGTGGAAAAAGAGCTTAAAAAACTCAAAATGATGTCCCCGATGTCGGCGGAAGCGACGGTTGTCCGCAACTATATTGACTGGATCTTAGCCCTTCCATGGAATGAATTCACCGAAGATAAGCTGGACATCAGAGAGGCGGAGAGGGTGTTGGAAGAAGACCATTACGGGCTGGAGAAGGTGAAACAGCGAATCCTTGAATATCTGGCCGTCCAGAGCCTTGTCGGGAAGATGAAGGGGCCGATTCTCTGTCTCGTCGGACCTCCGGGTGTCGGGAAGACTTCTCTTGGACGTTCCATTGCTCGCGCCACAGGAAGGAAGTTTGTACGCGTCTCGCTCGGTGGGGTGCGGGACGAGGCAGAAATTCGGGGGCATCGCCGTACATATATCGGAGCGCTCCCCGGCAAGATTATCCAGTCAATCAAAAAGGCTGGCTCAAGCAACCCGGTTTTTCTGATGGACGAGGTCGATAAGATGTCGACGGATTTTCGTGGCGATCCATCGTCAGCGTTGCTCGAAGTGTTGGACCCGGAGCAGAATTTCGCGTTTAATGATCATTACCTCGATTTGGATTATGATCTCTCCAAGGTGATGTTTATCACTACGGCCAATATGCTGGACCGTATTCCCAGGCCGCTCCAGGACCGGATGGAGATCATCCGGATTGCGGGTTATACTGAGTTGGAGAAGCTGAATATCGCAAGAAAGTATCTGGTCGAAAAACAGAGAGACGCGAATGGCTTGACCCAAGAAAACATCATTTTTACGGACAATTCGATTCTCGGGCTCATTCGGCATTATACGAAGGAAGCCGGTGTCAGAAACCTGGATCGGGAAATCGCCTCAATCTGCCGAAAGGTGGCGGTTGAGGTGGTGAAAAAAGACAAAAGCGCCACCATTCAAGTGGGTGCGAAGAGTTTGCACAAGTATCTCGGCCCTCCCAAGTACAGGTACGGCAAGGCGGAACTCGAACATAAAATCGGTGTAACCACCGGTTTGGCATGGACAGAAATGGGGGGCGAATTGCTGGCAACCGAAGTCACCATTATGCCTGGGAAAGGTCAGCTCATCATCACAGGAAAATTAGGGGATGTGATGCAAGAGTCTGCTCAGGCAGCGATGAGTTATGTCCGCTCCCGCGCTGAGGAGTTGGGTTTAGAAAAGGACTTTTATCAAAAAATTGACGTCCATATCCATGTGCCCGAGGGGTCAATTCCCAAAGACGGGCCCTCGGCAGGAATCACTATGGCAACCTCGCTCGTTTCGGCTTTGACGAAAATTCCGGTACGCCATGACTTGGCCATGACAGGTGAAATTACTTTGCGGGGAAGGGTGCTTCCGATTGGTGGGCTAAAGGAAAAGGTGCTCGCCGCTCATCGGGGTGGAATCAAGATGGTGTTGATCCCGGAGGAAAACGAGAAAGATATAGAGGACATACCGGCTGCGATTTTAAAGACAGTGGATCTCGCTATGGTTCGCCATATGGACGAGGTGCTCAAAAAGGCTTTGATCCTGGACAATCCGGAAGCCTTTCTGAAGGGAAAACCGGATTTGGCCGAGACGAAGGAGGACTCTTGCCCGTTTCCCGGGAAAGAAGAGCCTCCCCGGGTGGAGATCCTACCCCAGTAGAACCTCAAACCGATTGACAGAAGAGCTCAACTGTTGTTATAAGACTGCCAGCTAGGCTCAAACAGCCAGGGGAGTGACGAGAGGCGGCCATGACGAAAGCAGACCTGATTGATTCTGTTGCGAACAAGACGGAACTTCCCAGACAACGGGCGGAGGAGATCGTTAACGGAGTTTTTGACGATATCATCGGTGCCTTGAAAAACGGCGATAAGGTCAACATTTCCGGTTTTGGGACTTTTTCGATCTCTCACCGTAAGGCCAGAACTGGGAGAAATCCGAAAACCGGTGAAACGATTCAGATTGCCTCTTCACGAGCCGCCAAGTTCAAACCTGGCAAGACCCTGAAAGAGTCCCTCGGCTAGCTCTATCTCGATTTTGCAGACCTGAGAGTAGATTTGAGACCCGAATCAGGTGCAGGGGGGCTCTGGCGCTGGTGTTTCGGCCGAAGGGGCGGTTAGCTCAGCGGGAGAGCATCGGCCTTACAAGCCGGGGGTCACAGGTTCAAGTCCTGTACCGCCCACCAGGACCGCAAAGGGCAAATGGTGTCTGTAGGAATAACTCGAAAACGGGGTCGTAGTTCAGCTGGTTTGAAC
>JACQUW010000057.1 GCA_016210115.1 Deltaproteobacteria bacterium
CTCTGCATGTGCACAGGCTATATGCAGATTGTAGAGGCGGTTAAACAGGCGGCAAAAAACAAAAAAACGTAGTTTTTAGTTTTCAGTTCTTAGTTTTGAGTTCCGGCAACTAAAAACTCAAAACTAAAAACTAAGAACTCCAACAAGGACGATGCCTGAGACAAAATACATAGGGAAAGCCGCGCGCAGCAAAGAGGGGCCGCGCCACGTCACGGGCAGAGGCCAGTTTACGGACGACCTCACTCTACCCGGGATGCTGCACGCGGTCATACTGCGAAGCCCGCATGCTCACGCGCGCATTCTGAGCGTCAATTCCGACGAGGCTTCCTCGGCCCCGGGCGTTTTTGCCGTTGTTACTCCTCAAGATTTCCAGGAGCGAACAAAACCTTTCAAACCGGGTCGTTACGCGGCCGGACTGAGAAAACCGATTCCCGAATACGCCTGCGCCATGGAAAAGGCGCGATACCTGGGAGAGCCGATCGCAGCCGTGGCCGCCCGGAGTCGCGGAGAGGCGGAGGACGCCCTGGAGCTGATCTCTGTCGACTACGAACCACTTCCCGCTGTCGTGGATACGAGAAACGCGATGGAGGAAAGCTCGGCTCTGATTTACGAAGAGCTGGGCTCCAACCTGGCCTGGAAGGGAAGTCTGACTTACGGCGACGTCGAAGGCGCATTTCGATCCGCGGATCAGATCGTCAAAGACCGCTTCAGTATTCATCGATACAGCTCGACACCTTTGGAGCCCTTCGCCTGCCTCGCTTCTTACGACCCGGCGAGCAGAAAACTGACGGTTCGAGTCAACGCGCAAGTCCCTGAGGTTATCTACGATGCCCTCAGAGAAGCTCTGGGGTTGGATGATGTGAGGGTTATCATCCCCGACATCGGCGGCGGCTTCGGTCAAAAAATTCACCTGATACGCAAGTACGTGGTTATCGCCTCCGTTTTGGCCATGAAGACGGAGCGGCCCGTGAAATGGATCGAAGACCGAAGCGAGCACATGATGGCCGCGGGCCATTCGTGCGCGCAGGAGTTTGAGGTCGAGGCCGCCGTGAAGCACGACGGAACCGTTCTCGGCCTGCGATTTAAAGAAATCGACGACGTCGGCGGCTCCGTCAGCACGCTGACGATTCATTTCACAAACAAGCTCAATAACCTTTCCAACACCTACAAAGTCAAGAATATCGCATTGGAAGGGTATTCCGTCGTGACCAACAAGTGCCCGGTGATCCCGAACCGGGGCATTGGAAAGCCCGGCATGTGCTTTATCTGGGAGCGAATCATGGACCGGATCGCCCAGCAGCTCAATTTGAGCCCGATCGAAGTCCGCTCCGTGAATCTCGTCCAGCCTGAAGAGATGCCCTACGCGACGCCGAGCGGAAATATCTATGACAGCGGAGACTATCCCGGACTCCTTAAAAGGCTGCTGGAAAAAATCCATTACGAGGAGCTTCTCGAAAATCAGAGAAGAGAGCGCGAGAAAGGACGCCTTCTCGGTCTTGGAGTGGTAATCGGCGTCGAGCCCGGCGGGAGAAACGCGTCGCGCGATATGGCGATCTTTCCGGAAATGAAGGAAAGCCCCGGCGCCGGCGGGGTCAACGGCGCAACCGTCAAGCTCGAAAAAAACGGCACCGTCGCCCTGTTTCTCGGATCGCCTAATTGCGGACAAGCCCACGAGACAACGACGGCGCAGGTCGCGGCTGATATCCTGGGGACCGCGCCCGAGCAGATCAGCACGACCACTCCTTTCGACAGCGATCTCGCTCCCTGGGGCGTCGCCGCCGCCAACAGCGGGAATAACTTCCATCTGTACGATATCGGCGCCGTGCACGGCGCCGCGACTAAGCTGAGGCAAAAAATGCTGGCTCTCGCGGGCCATGTCCTGAATACGGACCCCGCGCAACTCGCGATCGAGTCCGGTACGATCAGCGTCCCTGGCTCGTCGGTAAAGAAGATCACGTTCGCTGAATTGGGTAAGATCGCCTACGGCAACCAGTCTTTAATGCCGGAAGGTTTTGAAGCGGGCCTCCAGACCACTTTCTATTACACTTTTCCTCACGGGCAACCTAACCTCGTGCCTGGGGCTGACCGCAAGGTGCGGGCTCAGTTTACGTTTTCCGCCGCCGCCCACGCCGCGGTGGTCGAAGTGGACCGGCAGACGGGCAAAGTTCACGTGCTGCGCTACGTTATCGTCGGCGACAACGGCGTGGTCATCAATCCCGACGTCGTAAATGGCCAGATCTACGGCTCGGCCGCCCACGGGATCTCCGTGGCGCTGGGAGAAGGCTTTATTTACAATTCCGATGGCCAGTTGCTCACCGTTACGCTGACCGACTACGGCAAGTCTTCAACTGTCGAGACCCCCCGAATTGAAGTCGAGCACCGTCCCGCACCTTCGCCGTTTACCTCTTTGGGGCAAAAGGCCGCCGGTGAAGGGGCCGCAATTCCCTCGCCTGCCGCTATAGCCAGCGCCGTGGAAGATGCGCTGAAGCCATTCGGCGTAAAGATCAGAGACCTCCCGTTATCCCCCGAAGTCGTCTGGCGGCTGATGCAAGGCGCCCCGCAGTCCTGAGGGCTGACCATGACGTTTTGCTTCACACTGAACAAGGAAAGCTATGACCGAAGGGACAGGCCTGTAGGTCGCAGACGTAGGACCGTGCAGGTTGTGGAAGGAAGAGCAGGAGATAACCAACCTTGGAGCCTCGAGGTACTGGCCCATCGGCTGCGACCGGAAGGCGTGCCCCTGAGGGAGCCGTTTTCGGGGGAATCATGATACCTTCATCGTTCGAATACTTCGCGCCACGATCTCTCAAAGAAGCCGTGGAGCTTTTGAGCTCTTACCCGGAAGACGTCAAATTGCTTGCGGGAGGCCAGAGCCTCGTTCCTCTCCTAAAGCTGAGACTCGCAAAGCCGAAATACATTATCGACTTGGGCAGAATATCCTCGCTGAAAACGATACGACAAGACGGTGATACGCTCGCGATCGGCGCTCTCGTCACGCACGCAGACATAGAAGGTTCCGAGTTGCTCAAACGGGCATGCCCGCTCCTGCCTCAAACCGCCACAACAATCGCAGACGTGCAAGTAAGAAACCAGGGCACTCTCGGCGGAAGCGTGGCGCATGCCGATCCCGCCGGCGATATGCCTGCGGCTGTTCTGGCGCTTGGCGCCAGAATCAAAGCTGTCGGCCCGGCAGGCGAGAGATGGATCAAAGCGGAAGATTTTTTCTTTGGATTTCTCATGAGCGCCCTGGAGCCAAACGAAATCATCACCGAGATCGCGGTCCCCGTCCTTGACGGACTTAAGACTGCCTACCTGAAGGCGGCGCAGAGGACATCCGGGTTCGCGGTGGCGGGCATCGCGGTCTGCTTAAAACTGAACGGTGGCGGAACGTGCGAGGACATTGCCATCGGCGTCACGGGCGTAGGAGACAAGGCCTATCGCGCCTACAGTGTCGAGAGCGCTCTCAAGAGCAAAGTGCTGGCGCCTGAGGTAATCGAAGAGGCGGCAGCCCAAGTGACAGACGGCATCGACATCACCGAAGATATCAACGGCTCTAAAGAGTACCGCTCCCACCTGGCAAGGGTTTACACGGCCCGAGCCATCGAATCTGCGCTGAAGGCCTGATCGGGACGAGACGCTCCTGGCAAAGCGATCCTTTTCTTCGTTTCTCGGGTCTCTTCCATGTATTCGGTTTCGGCTTTTCGAAATGGACCAGATGACCGAAGTGACAAAAGAGACGTTCTTTTCGCCCAATCTCGGTTGACAGACATTCTCGCGTTGCTATACGGATGAGCCGACGGAAAATCTCACAGGGTTTTACCGTTTTTTCCAAAGAAGCAGGAGGCCAAAAAATGGAAAAGCGTCGTGAGTCGTTTGACGCGCGGTGGAAAAAGTATCACGCAGAAGAGTGGTCGGATGCTCTCGTCGCAGCGATGAAGCTGGGCGGAGTGGACAATCTGTTTTTCGTTTCCGGCTCTGAGATCGCCTTCTTTCAGGAAGGCATCGCAAAAGCCCGCCACCGGGGCTGGCCCGCCCCTCGATTGATTACGGTAACGCATGAAAGCGTGGCCCTCAACGCGGCGATCGGCTGCACGATGGCCTCCGGCCAACCGGCAGCCACTGCGGTTCACGTCGACGTAGGCACCTTCAATTACGGTGGCGCTATTCATACGGCGTGGCGAGGTTCCTATCCGGTGCTGATTATGGCGGGAACGGGACCGCGCGCGATATCGGGATCGATGACGGGTGCCAGGAACTCGCCGGTTCAATGGGTCCAGGAACCCAGAGATCAGGGAGAGATCATGCGCCAATACACCAAATTGGACCACAGGCTGGAGCATCAGGATAACCCGGGACTGCTCGTGAGCCGTCTTCTTCAAGTCGCGATGAGCGAGCCGAAAGGGCCCGTTTATCTGACAATTCCGAGGGAAACCGCGATGCTGCGCATGCCTGGCTTCACGCACTTCCCGACACGAGACGAGCTCGGGATTGCCCGGCCCGCCTCGCCGGATCCGTCGGATGCGCGACGTATCGCTGAGTGGCTGATCAAAGCCAATAACCCTGGAATTTATACCGCCAAGTCCGGCCGCAATCCGGAATCGGTACCGGATCTCGTGAGGCTGGCGGAGTTACTGGCGGTTCCCGTCATGGATACGGACAGGACCGCGAGTCTCAATTTCCCGACAACGCACGCTCTCTATGGGACGGGTCCTGTTCCGAAGGATGCAGATGCTCTGCTGATCATTGAATCACCGGTTCCGTATATCACGCCGGAACAATCGCCGCGTGCCGACGCCA
Organism: Deltaproteobacteria bacterium; assembly: GCA_016210115.1. GTDB lineage: Bacteria > Desulfobacterota > Binatia > UBA9968 > UBA9968 > JACQUW01. The sequence continues at coordinate 4,798 of JACQUW010000057.1, forward strand.
AAATCGCCTGGATAGATATTGATCCCGTGCAGTCGCGCTACAAGACCATGGAGTACCACGCCGACCTTTGGCTCCCCGTCTCGGCCGGAAGCGCCGCGCGCGCGATATACGAGGCGGCGACGGCGATGCTGACGAAGAGCGACATGAGCCGAATCTCCGAACGGCGCGCGCTTCTGGAAAACCGGAAAAAAGCGCTAATTGCCGCCGAGGAAGAAAGAGCTCTCAAGGCCGGCAAGCGGCGGCCGCTCCATCCGCGCTGGGTCGCTTATCAGATCAGCAAGCTCATGGACCCCGATACAATTCTTCTCGATGATGCTTTAAGCAACTCGGCGTATGTCAATGCCTACCATCGACGGGAGAAGCCGGGCACCTATTTCGAGAGCGGTGGGTCGTCGGGTGGATGGGGTAGCGGTGCAGCGCTCGGCGCTAAGTTTGCCAGGCCCGATCGAGACGTGATTCTCACAACCGGCGACGGCTATTTCATGTTCGGCACTCCCCTGCCGGCGCTCTGGTGCGCCTCTCATTATAAGGCCGCATTTCTTACGATCGTTTTCGTCAATCGCTCGTACAGCACGGGAACAAGAGGTCTTAGAAGAACCTACCCGGAAGGGGTCGCCGTGGAGCTCGGGAATTACGAAGGCGGCATCTTCGATCCGCCGCCCGATTTTGCCAAACTCGCGGAAGCCGCGAATGGCTACGGCGAAACGGTGCGCGAGGCCGGGGAAGTCAGCCCCGCCTTGCGCCGCGGACTCGAACAGGTTCGCAAAGGCAACCCGGCCATCATCGCGGCATATCTGCCGACTCTCGTCGAAGAGATGGAGATGAAAGAGTAACGGAGAGGTGGTAAGCGGTTGCTTTAGCGGTACAAAGCGGTGGACGAACGGCTAACGCAAAAAATGGGACTTGATTTCGTCCGCTGCCGCCGGCCGGGTATCGGCCAGCTTGAATAATTCTCATTTCTCCCAAATCCTCTCGAGAATCTGCTTCTGCTTTCCTGTTAACTGCCGCCCCTGTCCTACCTGCCTGTCCAGGCTCAGTATGAACTCTTTCTCCCAGGCCGTGAATCTAGAGTCATTGACCTCTTCCCGCAGGCAGGCGACCAGATATTCTTCACGAGATTTCTGCTGTTTGCCCTGTTCGGGATCTTTCGGGATGCCTCTAACCAGCTTTAAAGCCATGATGGGCCGCTCCTTAAAGAAATGCTGCTAACATAATTGAAAAGATTTTCAGAGGAAAGCCCTATTCTTACCGGGACGAATGCCGCTGAATCTTCCCCGCCTCCTTTTTCTTCTTCTATCTCCTGGTACACTGTGAAAAGCGGCCATCCAGCAACCGCTGGACAGGAAAAATGTAGACCATCGAGTCGGAGGAAAGCACATGACGTTGAGAGCCTACAACAACGTTACCATTCCCTCTTTTATGTACGGCACGGCCTGGAAAAAAGAGGCCACCCTGCAACTGGTGCAATTAGCGGTGGCGTCAGGTTTCAGAGCCATCGACACCGCCAATCAACTCATTCACTACAATGAAGCCCTGGCGGGTAAAGCCCTGCAGGCACTCGAGAAGAAAGGGATCAAGAGAAACACCCTGTTTCTCCAAACCAAGTTTACTCCGCTCGGGGGGCAAGGCGGTCAAGCCCCCTACGCCGCGTCCGCTGATCTTACCACCCAAGTAAGACAGTCCTTTGACAGCTCGTTGAAGCATCTATGCACGGATTATGTGGACTCCTATGTCTTACACGCACCCTATTCGCGGCGGGGCCTGGGTGACGCGGATTGGGAGGTATGGTCGGCCATGGAAGCTCTCTATCAATCAGGGAAAACCAAGATGATTGGCATCAGCAATGTCACAGCCGGCCAACTGACACAGCTTTGTGAAGAGGTGAATGTTAAACCGATGGTAGTGCAAAACAGATGTTTTGCCGTGCTTGGATGGGATAAAGCGGTTAGGGAGATTTGCCGGGCACATGGCATTATCTATGAAGGCTTTTCGTTGTTGACCGCCAATAGAGAAGTCCTTGCTGATCCGGAAATTCGGGCAATCGCCAAACGGCTAAGTACCGGTCCCGCGCAGATCATCTTTCGATTTGCGATGCAAGTGGGGATGCTCCCGTTGACCGGAACCACGAGCGAACAACATATGAAAGAAGACCTCCAAGCCGAACAGCTAGCGGCACTCTCCGCCGAAGAACTCCAGCGGATTGAAATGATCGCCCTGTAAGGAAACGAACCCACGCCGAATGCCGCTTATTCGGCGCGCGACCTGTGGAACATCTCTTCGACAATGTCTTTGTAGTGCTCCACCACTGCCTGGCGGCGGATTTTGAGACTGGGCGTCAATTCCTCCCGTTCCACCGTAAATTCATTCGGCACGATACGAAAGCCTCTCACAGCCTCGAAGGGAGCGAGATCCTTGTTCTTCTGACGAATTCTCTCCTTGACTAAGGCCAGCACTTGAGGATGAGCGAGCATTTCTTCCGCGTTGCGAAATTGCAGGCCGCGGCGTTCGGCCCATTCTCGGATTTTTCCCTGCTCCAGGACGATCAAAGCGAAAAGATGTCTCTGCCGGTCACCCAAGACGAGCACCTGCTTGATCAGGGGATCGGTTTTCAGGAGATTTTCGATCAGTTGCGGGGCGACCTTTTTTCCACCCGACGTGACGATGAGATCCTTTTTGCGGTCCGTTATGCGCAGAAATCCCTCAGCATCGATTTCTCCGATATCTCCACTGTGAAACCAGCCTTGCGCGTCCAAGGCTTCCTGTGTCGCCGCCGGGTCCCGGTAGTAACCCTTAAAGATATTCGGGCCCTGAAGGAGAATTTCACCGTCAGGCCCGATGCGACATTCGACGCCATCGAGCGGGAGTCCCACGGTCCCAAACTTGTATCGTTCCAGACGGTTCACGTGGGATACCGTTGACGTTTCCGTCAGGCCGTACCCTTCAAGAATGAGGATGCCCAAAACATGAAAAAATTCCGCAATTTCACGGGCCAGTGGCGCTCCTCCGGAAATTGCCAGCCTCAGCCGCCCACCAAAAGCCGACTGGATTTTGGAAAAAACGAGAAGATGAGCCAATCTTTGGGCCTGGCGAAGAGTCCAGGAAATCTTTTTCTGTTGCTGCTCTCCGCGACTGATTTGCCGCCCGATCGAGAAGGCGATGCGAAAAAAAAGCCGTTGGCCGAAGCCGGCGGTTGCCGTCCTGGAGCGGATTCGATCGTACGCGTTCTCATAGATTCTGGGGACGGAAAAAAGTATGGTCGGACGAATGATCTGGAGATCTCTGGCCACCGTTTCAAGCGAACGCGCAAAGCCGCAGGTGTAGCCGCGCGCCACAACCATGAAGTGCTCGAGTCGACCAAAAGAATGGGCAAACGGCAAAAACTGAAGGTTAACGTCTTGATCCGTGGAATGGAGCGCACCGTTCACCGCCTCGACCATAAAGAGATAGTGGCCGTGAGTCGTAAGAACCCCTTTCGGCTCTCCGGTGGTTCCTGAAGTATAGATGATCGTGAGATCGTCTTCCGCTTTCAGAGAGGCCGCCGAACGGAAAAAGTTTTCCTGCGCCTTTTCGCCGGCCGCCTTTCCCAGCTCCCGCAGCTCATCCCAAGCGATCACCCGGGCTGAATCGAGAGACGGAGACAGGCCGTGTTCCATTGTCTCCATCACAACGATCTTCCGAACCTGACGGAGAGCGGGGTCATGCAGCTTAACCTTCGAAAGCCTGTCCGCCGAATCCACAAAAAGAATCACGGAACCGGAGTGTTCGAGAATATGGGAAACCTGCCCGGCGGTGCTGGAGGAATAAATGGGTACGCTTAACCCTCCAATGCAGATATTGGCCCAGTCCGCCAAACTCCATTCGACGCGATTCGCCGAGAATATGGCCAGCCGATCACCTCTGGTGACCCCGAGGGAAAGCAGCCCGGTTCCGACCTCCCGTACCAACAACAAAGCCTCCTGCCACGTATAGCTCCTCCATTCACCTTCCCTAAAAAAACGGTAGAGGACTCGATCGCCGTAGCGTTTGGCCTGAACAAGAAACATTTCAGCAAGACTTTGAAAGGCCATCCCGCATTATAAACGCACATCCACGTCCAGTTAAAGCGATTTGGCATATCGTCTGTTTCCTTTGTTCAGCCTGTTCTGTCTGTTCGGTCTATTCCGGCTATTCGGTCTATTCCGTCTGTTCGGTTTATTCGGTCTCTTCGGGCTATTCTTCGGGTTGCAACCACGAAATTTTTCTGAGATTAGTACCCATCACAAAGAGTAGTTTTTATGAAGCTCGTGGGATTAACAGGCGGCATCGCTACCGGGAAGACGACGGTAAGTTCCATGTTGCGGCGGCTCGGAGCCGAAATCATTGATGCGGACGAAGTCGCGCGAGAGATCGTACAGCCAGGCCGAGAGGCATGGAAAGAAGTTGTCGATGCGTTCGGGCGGGGAATTCTCCGGGACGATAAGACCATCGATCGGGAGAAGCTTAGAAAGATTGTCTTTGCAGATGAAAAGGCTCGCCGGAAGCTCGAATCGATCACCCATCCCCGGATCCGGAGGCTGGCTCAGGAGAAAATCGACAAACTCACTTGCGAAGGTGTGAAGATCGCGGTTTACGTCGCCCCGTTGTTCTTTGAAAACCGACTCCACGAATGGCTTCGCCCCGTCATCCTGGTCGCCTGTGAGGACGCCGTCCAACGAAAAAGGCTTCGAATAAGAGATCGGTTAAGTGAAACGGAGATTGATCAGCACCTCCGGGCGCAAATGCCGCTTGACGAGAAACGCCGGCTTGCTGATTTCGTAGTCGAGAATAATGGCAGCGTTGAGGAGCTGGAGGAGCGGGTGAAGGAACTTTGGGAGAAGCTGCTCCAACAGAGTTTTTAGTTGTCAGTTTTGAGTTTTCAGTTTGGTTCCTCGGGCGCTGGGTACGCCAAAGGCGAAAGAACTTAAGTTTTAAATTTTTGGCTAAGAATTTGCCCCGACTAAAAACTGAGAACTAAA
>JACQUW010000027.1 GCA_016210115.1 Deltaproteobacteria bacterium
CCACGGACGGTGCAGCAGATGCAGCCGTTGTTCATCTGGACGATTTCCTGATCGGATGAGATCAGCAGATGATGGTCGATGCCGACTTCACCGAACTCGTTCACGATGACGGCGACCCGGCGGCCGTGGTCGGCGGTGAGAATACGGTTGAGCAAGGTGGTCTTTCCCGCCCCGAGAAAGCCGGTCAAGACGGTTACTGGAACTCTGGAATCGTTGCCGGTAGTCACGCAGCCAAATCTCCCCAATGGACTTGCGCTTAAGCGTAACAATGAGAGATAGTTGAGTCAACATTACCGCCAGCGAGGCCGCCCGCGGCTATTGGCGGGAGTCGCTATAGGAAGGAACGTGGCACAAGTAAGTTCGAACGGCATTTCCATTGTCTATGATGATCTGGGACAAGGCGAGCCGGCCCTCGTATTGATGCCCGGGTGGTGTACGAATCGGAGCGTCTTTCGCGATCTGGCGGAGCTCTGCAGCCGACGCTATCGTGTTCTGTCGCTCGATTGGAGAGGTCACGGCGAATCGGGCTCATCGGGGGATGACTTTGGCAACGACGAGTTGGTGGAAGACGCGCTGAATGTGGTCCGCGCGAGCGGCGCGCGAGCGATTGTTCCGGTTGCGCTCTCCCACGCCGGATGGGTCGCCATCGGGTTGCATCACCGGCTGGGCGCTCGCGTCGAAAAACTCGTTTTGCTTGATTGGATCATTATGATGCAACCACCGCGTGAGTTTTTCGAAGCGCTGGACGGTATGCAATCACCGGATAGGTGGCGGGAAACGGTCGAGCGGATCGCCTCTGTTTGGTTGAGTAACGTTGAGAACGCGGCTCTGATTCGTTTTGTGCGCGAGGAGATGGGCTCCTATGGTTTCGAGATGTGGTCCCGCGCCGCGCGCGAAATCGCCGCGGCTTACGCCGAGAAGGGCACGCCTCTCCAAAGACTCGAAGGTCTGGATCCGGCATTGCCGGTGCTGCACCTTTACGCTCAGCCGGACGATCCCGGTTATCTGGCGGCCCAAAGATCGTTTGCCGCCGAGCATCCATGGTTCAAAGTGGAAAGGCTAAAGGCGCGGAGCCACTTTCCAATGTTCGAAGTGCCTGACGAAATGGCCGCCCACATAGAACAATTTGTCGGCTTGTGATCGTGCCAGTCCTTCAGCGGTTGCCACACCCCTCACCCCGGATTGAGACAAAATCACGCTTTCCTTTTTGGACTATGCCCTTATCCCCGTCACTGCTTGGACTTGATGATTGCCTTCAGGTTTTCGATTCTCTCTTCGCCGCTCGGGTGGCTGCTCAGAAACGGCAACGAGGCGCCTCCTGAGGATTTGAGCAGTTTTTCGTGCAATCGGATTGCTCCCTGGGGATCAAAATTATTATTGATCATGTAGCCGAGACCCACCTCATCGGCCTCCCGCTCCTGAGACCGGCTGTATGACGCATCGATAAGATTGGCACCGAGGTCGGCAACAACTCCTCCGGCGGGTACTCCTGCTATCCCCAACCCAACCCCGATCAGTGTCGCAATGCCTTTAAGAGTAGCTCGCCGGCTCGCAGCCGCTTTCATGTGGCCCTGGGTGAGGTGGGCCGTTTCGTGGCCGATCAGGGCTGCAAACTCATCGATATCATCGCCTATTAGTTTCATCATCCCGACGGTGACGGCAAACAGAGGTCGCTGGTTTGATAGCCCTACAAGCGCATTTGGAACCTCTCCATCGACAATCAGCAACTCACCATCGATTCCTGCCGCTTTTGTAATCGAGGAGTGGGCGAGAAAAACATTTTTGATGCTGCGGGTGCTCAAAATCGCCACGCTCTCCCGGTTCGGTCCGTGGAGATTCACGGCCGAAGCCGGCGTCGATACCATGTCTCTCACGCGCCACGCGAATTTCGGTCCGGTAGCCGCGGCGGCGCATGCAGAGAGAAGGAAAAAAAAGAAGGGCAAGAGGCGATGCAGTTTGGAAACTCGCATAGAACTTGAGCTCGCCTGTCAGCCGTTTGACCTGGCCAGAGCCTCCAGTGAATCAAGGGCGACTGTCAGATCTTCCGGCAGCGGCGCGGTCCATGTTCTTTTTTTTCCGCGGAACTCAAGAGCCATCGACGAAGCGTGGAGAAACTGTCGTTTTAGACCGTGGGCTTTGCGAAACTGTTTGTTGAAAGAAAAGTCGCCGTGCTCATCGTCCATGACGACCGGACGGCCGATCTCGGCAAAATGGAGACGGATCTGGTGCATACGGCCGGTTTCCGTTTTCACCCGCACCAGAGTAACGCCGGGAAGCTCTTTTTCAACTTTGTAAAGGGTCGAAGCGGATACGAGCTTTCCTGCGCGTCCGGGCAACGGCAAATCAATTTTTCCCTTCTTGGGGAAAACCCGTCCCACGACCAGGACCAGGTATTTCTTTTCGACACCGCCCCGTTCAAACTTTTCTTCCAGCTCGGCGAGTGTGGCTTCATTCTTTGCGACTATCAATAGCCCTGAAGTCTCTTTGTCGATCCGGTGCACGAGTCTCGGAACGATCTCTTTTGGTCGGTAAGTCGACTCGAGGATTCCCAGAACGGAGTGGCGCTTGAGCACTTCTTTTCCCTCGTGGACCGCCAGGCCGGCGGGCTTGTTGATGACCAGAAGATCGTTGTCTTCAAAGAGAATGCCGAATCGGGCAGGCGGAGGAACATTCCCGGAAGGCAGCCGCTTCTCGAAGGTGATGAAAAGCTGGATGCGATCTCCAGTCTGCACCGTTTCCTTGGCGCCGGCGCGCCTGCCATTGAGGCGGACGGCCTTTTTCCGGAAAAGCTTGCGCACATAACCGATAGGGAAGCGCTTTTTGAGAAAGTTTTCGAGACTTTTAGGCTCCTCTGATTGCGGAGCGATGATCTCGTGGCCCACAAATGCTTCTAACCGTATGCTTGCCGTGAGGTCAAGCTTCAATAGCTAAGGGCCAATGCTGATATCCCCTATCTGCCAGGGGGCGCAATGAATCGCCCCCTACCATATTACTTTTCACTGATCTGCTATATGCCATCCGCATCTTGACTGGGGAGAGATTTGGACATATGTGTCGGGTGGCCGATTCGAGGACATGCCGATGAAGAGACGAACGTATTGCTTGTCTGGGATCATTTTCCTGGCCGTATTTGTTCTTCTTTCGACCGGCAACGCTGCATCCTTGAAGAAAGTCAGGGGCGCGTTTAGCGCCCTGGCCTATGCGAATCCGCCTTTTTGGATTGCCAGGGAACTCAGGATTTTTGACAAGTATGGGCTGGATGTAGAGTTGGTGTATGTTTCGGGTTCAAGACCCATTCAGGCCATGCTTGGCGGGTCAATCGACGTTTCGCAGGTCGGCGGAGCGGCTACAGTCGCGGCGGCAGCTCAAGGAGCCGATGTGTTGATTCTTGGGACGGTGTTTACGAGGCTCGTTTTTGCTGTGCATGCCAGTCCCCAGATCAAGCAGATCAGCGACCTCAAGGGTAAGACGGTGGCTGCAGGATCGATCGGCGGAAACAGTTACTTCGCCGGACTTCTCTTTCTAGCGAAATTCGGCTGGACTCCTAACCGGGATGTTGGACTCATGGCCGCCGGAGGATCGCCGGAAGTTCTTGCCGCCCTCGCGCAGGGAAAATTCCAGGCTGGCGTTATGGCGCCTCCGACGACTCATGCAGCCACGCGATTGGGCTTTCGGGAAATTTTTGATCTTGCCAGCCTGGATTTCCCTTTTCCGGTCATCTCGGTCGTAAGCACGCGGAAGTTCATACAAGCAAATCCAGACATTATCCTGAACGTGCTGCGGGCGACTGCCGAAGCCATCCACTTATACAAGACGCGGCCCGACCTTACTCTTCCCGTCGTGGCGAAGTACATGCGCGTTCCCAAAGATGACGCCGCGCTTGTCCAGTCGCAGGTCACTTATGGGAAACATATGAACGAGACATTGGCGCCTTCGCTGGATGGAATTAAATTCGTCCTGGATTTTTTGGCTGAACAGCGACCGGCGTTGAAAGGGAGAAATCCGGCGGAGTTTGTGGACATGAAGTTCTTGAAGAAATTAGAGGAAGAAGGGTTTTTTAAAAAATTGTCGGGGCACTAATTGTTAGGAATAGAGCATGCGTGTTGCAGATGCCATAGTCGAGATCCTGAAAGCCGAGGGGGTGAGATTCGTTGCCGGATTTCCCGGCGACGACATTCTTCCGCTCTTTGATGCGCTTTATCAAAAGCCGGAGCTTCCACTGATATTGACGCGCCACGAGCAGGCTACTGCCTTTATGGCTGACGGTTACGCCCGGAGTTGCGGGGAGCCGGGAGTGGCGCTGGTGACCAAAGGACCGGGTCGATGCAACGCCTTCGCGGCGATCGTGAACGCCTTTACGGATTGCGTGCCGCTGGTGGTTTTGTTTGGCCATGGTTCACGTAAGTCTCTGGGCAAGGGAGTGCTGCAAGAGGTCCCCTATCTGGAAACCTTTGCCCCGATGGCAAAATGGACCTTCAGCATTCCTGCCCCCGAGAGAGTGCCTGAGGTATTCCGACGCGCCTTCACACTGGCCCGATCCGGTCGTCCTGGTCCTGTCATCATTGAAATTCCTCAGGACATCAGCACGGCTCAATTCGCTTTCTCCGGTCATCAGAAGATGCGCCGGGTTCGATTTGGTCCAGACCCGGAAGACATAGATAGCCTGCTGGAGCTTCTGCGAGAGTCGAAGCACCCTCTGGTTTATGTCGGTCGAGGTGGTCTGTGGGCCGGCGCGACTGAGGAACTGGTGAATCTGGCAGAGAGTTATGCCCTTCCCATAATGGCAACACTGCCGGCAAAAGGAGTGATGCCGGAGGATCATCCTCTTTGTCTTGGGCTGGGGGGTTATCCTCGCGCGGTCTACAGCACCGGGCCGGCGCGCAAACACGCGGAGGAGGCGGACTTGGTGCTGGCATTAGGTTGTAGTTTTCGCCAGCACGCAACCTCCGGCTGGCTTCCCAAACCGTCGCAGGTCCGGCTCGTTCAGGTGGATGTGGATCCGGCAGAGCTTCACAAGAACTATCAGGCTGACTTGGTCATTCTCTCTGATATCAAACTCTTCCTTCAAGCCCTGCTGCGCCAGGCTCACCAGAAGCTGGGCGGGTGGAGAAAGGGTATGGCAAAAGAGGTGGCGGCCGAAATTCAACGGCAGAAGACGGAGTGGCTGGACTCGTGGAACTCACGGCTTACTTCTGAGGAGATTCCCATGAATCCCTATCGCGCCTGTTGGGACCTGGGCCGTTATCTCGACCGTCGAAACACCATTCTCTTGCATGACGCGGGCGTCACACGGGCGTATGTTTCCCACCATTACGAGGCGCTGTTTCCGAACGGCTTCCTTGGCTTCGGGGGAACGAGCGCTATGGGTTGGTCCATTCCCGCCGCGATGGGTGCCAAGCTGGCTTATCCAGACAAGACTGTCGTCAACGTTACGGGAGACGGCTCTTTCGGCTTAACGGGCATGGAGATCGAGACAGCGGCGCGCCACGGAATTCATACTCTGACGGTGATTTTGAACAATCAGAGCCTGGGCGCGAGCCGTGAAACTCTGGTGGAACGCTACAAGGGACATGAAATCGGAATTGCGCTTGCGGGTAATTATGCGGCGGTAGCCCGTGGCTTGGGAGCTTATGGAGAGCGGATCGAACGGCCTGAAGATTTGAAACCGGCGCTGAGTCGGGCCACAGGTCATCCCGGCCCCGCGGTTCTGGAGATCGTTGTCAAGCCACTGGAGCCACGCCCCTGGCGCTGAACTTGAAATAAGAAAGGAATCCCGTGCTTTACAATAGAGAGCGTTTATTGGCTTTGATGGATCGATTTAATCTGGACGGGGTGGTCGCCGCCACACCGGAAAACATTCTGTATTTGAGCGGCTTTTCCTCCTGGAGTCAGAACGCTTACCGGTACGGGGGCTCGCAGGTCTACCTTGTGTTCCCCCGTGATCAGTCCCGCTCCCCGGCGCTTCTGATCTCTGGAGGCGATGTGGGATACGCCGCTCTGGGCGATGTCTGGCTTAAGGAAGTCTACACGTATGGGAGAGCCAGAAAACATCATGTTCCGGAGCCGGAGAAGCTTTCGGCTGAGGAGAAGGGAGTCCTGTCCATTCTCGATTTGACTCCAAAGGGACAGAAGGCCGAAGAGGCCCTCGCCCAACTCATTAAAGAGAAGACTCTTGACGGCTCCAACCTGGGGATAGATCAGTTCGGGATACCTGTTACAAGTTTCGAAATGTTGAATGCGCTCCTCCCAAAAGCTCAGTTGCGGCCTGCTTCGAGCTTTTTCCGTTACGTTCGCATGATCAAGACTCCCCCTGAGATTGAGCGACTCAGGGAAGCTGCGACCGTAAACGAGAACGCGATCAAAACCATGTTGAGCCGGGCGCAGCCTGGAGCGACGGAGGGAGAACTTGCCGCGATCTACAGGGGACAGGTGGCCAGAGCCGGAGGGCAGGTTTACTGGATGCATATGAGCGTCAGTCGGGGAGGAAACTTCCCCGCGATCACGGATCGAGTATTGGAGAACGGAGATATCTTCCGCGTCGACATGGGCTGTTCAGTTCGGGGCTACCATGCCGATACCTGCAAATCCGGATGCTTGGGGGAACCCACAGAGGCGCACCGGAAGAAATACCAGGCGGTCCGGACCGGAGTTCTTAACGCGGTGGAAAAGCTGAAACCCGGCGTGCTTCCTGCCGAACTCTACGAAACGATGCTCGAGGGAGTGCGATCGGCTGGAATCCCAAAGTATTCCAACTTTTTTGTCGGCCATACAATCGGCCTGGAGGCGAGGGAGTTCCCGTTTCTTTTCGGTGCGGCGGAGGAAATTAAAGACCCTTTTCTTCCCCGGAGCACCAACATCCCTATGGAGCCCGGCATGGTGGTCAACCTGGAGGCATCCAGTCACGAACTTGGCTGGGGTAGTGTGCAGGTAGAATACACGCTTGTGGTTACGGAGGACGGGCGTGAGCATCTGATTCCGCCGGAACAGAGACTCTATTCCCTTCCCTTAAGCTGAGCGGCGTCGCGGAAGAGGGGGGCCGTCTGTTTCGTAATTGAATGAGACGGACGAATTCATCATCCGCAAGGATCATTTTTGACCATGAAAGCCGCTGCCCGCTCTACGAGCGCGGTCTGGCGGTCAGGCAGAAAAACTCCTGTCGCCACCCATATTTGCGTTTGGCTATGAATTGCGATACGTTACGATATACTTTGGTGTTGAGCCATGTAAAATGTATGCTCCGGTGTGAGGTAGTCATTGAGCCGTAAAGAGTCGGTCGATGCGCTTAGAAAGAAAATCGATCAGGTTGATGAGAAAATCGTAAGGCTTTTAAACCAGAGAGCTTCGCTTGCCCAAAGGATCGGGCACTCCAAGAAACAGGGCAAGGAAGACGTCTACGTCCCCAGCCGTGAGAAGCAGATCTTTCGGAGGATTTCCAGCCTAAATCGAGGGCCGCTTACACCACAGGCCCTTTGCTCCATTTACCGGGAAGTTCTTTCTGCTTCCCGCTCGCTTGAAGCACCAATCAAGGTCGCCTATTTCGGTCCCGAAGCAACCTTCACCCACATGGCGGCGCGGGAGAAGTTCGGCTCGTCGGCAACCTTTATTCCGCTTCCGAGCATCGCCGATGTTTTCCAGGAAGTGATCCAAAAGCGAGTGGGATATGGAGTTGTTCCCGTTGAGAATTCGACAGAAGGGGTTGTAACTCATACTCTGGATATGCTGGTGGAATCGAACGTCAAGATTTGCGCCGAGGTCTCTCTGGAAATTCATCTCTACCTGTTGTCCGCATCGGGTCGGCGCGAAGAGATCCGACGAATTGTTTCTCACCCGCAAGCCCTGGCGCAGTGCCGGCGCTGGCTGGCAAACCAGTTTCCTAACCTTGCCGTCGCCGAGGTGGCGAGCACCGCCCAGGCTGCGCAAATGGCCGCGCAGGACAAAAGCCTCGCCGCCATAGCAAGCGGTCTGGCCAAAGACCACTACGACCTTCAGGTGGTGGAGGCCAATATTGAGGACTGCACGACCAACATCACGCGCTTCCTGGTCATTGGTGACCAGGAGCCTCGTCCCAGCGGAGACGACAAGACATCAATTGTTTGCTCGGTCAAAGATGAGGTGGGAGTCCTCCACCGCATGTTGGAACCATTTGCCAGGAACAGCATCAACTTAACCAAAATTGAGTCGCGCCCGTTAAAAGAGAAGCCTTGGGAGTATCTCTTTTTTCTTGACTTTAAAGGACACAAACAGGAGCCGCGGATCCAAACAGCGATGAAAAAGCTGGAGCCGAAGTGTCTGTTTCTGAAGGTGCTTGGCTCCTACCCGGCAGCAGTATGAAAATTGCAGAGCGAGTTCCGGAGTATATACGGTCCCTGATTCCCTATTCCCCGGGAAAGCCGATCGAGGAAGTTGAGAGGGAGTATGGGATCGAGGGCTCAATCAAGCTTGCCTCCAACGAAAATCCACTGGGCCCTTCGCCCAAAGCGATAAAGGCATTGCAGGCCAGGCTTGATCAGCTCCACCTCTATCCGGATGGCGATTGCTTTTACCTGAAACATGGGCTTGCGGAAAAATTGAAGCTTTCCCCTGAACAGCTGATTTTTGGGAATGGTTCTAACGAAATCATTGAGCTGGCGGTTCGAACGTTTATGAGACCGGGCGACGAGGCGGTGATGGCGAATCAGGCATTCGTCATCTATCGTCTGGTGGTCCAGGCCGCGGGAGGAATCTGCCGCACAGTTCCCCTGAAAGAATTTACCCACGACCTGAGCGGCATCGCTGCGACGATTACGTCTAAGACCCGCATTCTCTTTCTCGCTAACCCCAATAATCCGACGGGCACCATCTATCGCCGGAACGAATGGGAATCGTTTCTAAACGAGGTCAGCGAAGATGTCCTGGTCATTGCCGATGAAGCTTACTTCGAATACGTCGACGATTCCGAATATCCGGACTCGCTGGCGTACCATGACAAAGGCAAAACTCTTCTCACCCTGCGCACCTTCTCTAAACTGTACGGGCTGGCGGGTCTAAGGATCGGCTACGGGATCGGATCGCCGGAGATCATCGGGCTAATGCATCGGGTGCGCCAGCCCTTTAACGTCAACGCGGCCGCGCAATGGGCGGCTCTCGCAGCGCTGGATGACCAGGAACACGTCAGCCGGAGTATTGAAACCAATCGCCGTGGGATGGAGTACCTCCGGAGGGAAATCAGGCGATTGGAGTTGGAGGAAATACCGAGCAGTGCCAACTTCATCCTGGTCCGCGTGGGTAACGGCGAGGAAGTGTTCACGGAGCTTCTGAAAAGGGGTGTCATCGTGCGGCCCATGGCAGCCTACGATTTCCCGGAGTATGTCCGCGTCACAATCGGCACGATGAAAGAAAATCAGCGATTTATCAGAGAGCTGGAGAGGATCGTTAAGATTCATAGAAGGGTTGCGGAGGTTTCATGATCGTAGTTCTTAGGCCCGGCTTAAAGCAGGACGAAATTCAAAAAGTGGTACAGAGAATCGAGGGCTTCGGACTCAGAGCTCACATTTCGGAAGGCAAAGAGAGAACCATCATCGGAGCCATCGGTGACGAGCGGCTGTTGGCGGATCAAAGCCTTGAGTCATTCCCGGGCGTGGAAAAGGTTCTCCCAATACTCAAACCCTACAAGCTTGTTAGCCGGGAGTTCCAAAAGGCCAATACGATCATCAACGTCAATGGCCAGAAGATCGGTGGAAAAAAGATTCACGTGATGGCGGGTCCCTGTTCCGTTGAGTCCCGGGAGCAGGTTTTGGAGTCTGCCATCCCGGTGAAGGAGGCAGGAGCAACGTTTCTCCGGGGCGGAGCTTTCAAACCCCGGACCTCTCCGTATTCTTTTCAGGGGCTCGGAGAAGAGGGTCTCGGACACCTGGCGCGCGCGCGGGAAATCACTGGTCTCCCGATCATCACCGAGGTCCTGGACCCACGCGACCTGGAAGTGGTTTGCGAATATTCGGACATATTACAGGTCGGCGCAAGAAATATGCAGAACTTTAAGCTTCTCACCGAGGTGGGAAAGCTTGACAAACCCGTTATGCTCAAACGGGGGATGAGCGCCACGATTCAGGAGTTCTTGCTTTCCGCCGAGTACATCGCAACGGAGGGCAATCGAAAGATCATCTTGTGTGAGAGAGGTATTCGAACCTACGAAGTCGAAACCCGAAACACGCTGGACTTGAGCGCCGTTCCGGTGCTGAAGCAACTCACCCATCTTCCTGTTTTTGTGGATCCCAGTCACGGGACAGGGCGGTGGGACCTGGTGGCCCCGATGGCGCTTGCCGGAATCGCCGCCGGAGCGGATGGGCTTTTGATCGAGGTTCACTCGCATCCCGAACTGGCCTTGAGCGACGGGCCGCAATCCTTGAAGCCCGAGAAGTTCGCCGCGATGATGCAGGAGCTGAAAAGAGTGGCCGAGGCCGTGGGAAGGGAGCTCTAGTGGCTTTCCTTTTTCAAAAGATGGTGGTTGTGGGTGTGGGGCTGGTCGGTGGCTCCCTGGCATTGGCGGCGCGAAGACGAGGTCTCGTCAAAGAGATCGTCGGTTATGGCCGCGGCGAGAAAAATCTCAAGTGGGCCCAGAAAAACGGAATCATAGATCGTTTTTTCATGCGGGAGCATCAGATTCCCGAGGGAGTGGACCTTCTGGTTATGGCCACCCCTGTGCAGGCTATCAACGCGCTCACCCGCTCGTTTCTTCCCAAACTTGAGGCGAGTTGTCTGATCACTGACGTAGGGAGCGTGAAGGCAAGAGTTGTCCGGGATATGGAGAATTTGCTTCCACCGGGTATTTCCTTTGTCGGGGCCCATCCTATCGCCGGCGGCGAACAGTGGGGAGCTCAAGCCGCTGTTGAGGAATTGTTTGTCGGGCAGAGGTGCATTTTGACGCCGACCTTGAAAACAGACGCCGAGGCCCTCAAGAAAGTGGCTATCTTATGGCGCCGGGTTGGAGCGAAGCTCGAATTCATGGACCCTGTCACGCATGACGAGATATTGGGAATGGTCAGCCATCTGCCGCATGTTCTCGCGTATGCGATGGTCAATACTCTGAGCCGCTGGAAAGTCGATTCGCTCGACGTGAAGGGATATTGTGGGTCGGGATTTAAGGATTTTACCCGGATCGCTTCTAGCCGGCCGGAGATCTGGCGTGATATATGTTTATTCAATCGTCAGGTGATCAGCAAAAGCCTGGGAGATTATATCAAGCGACTCCAACAGTTGCGACGTTGGATTCGAGATGGTGAGGGGGATTTGCTGGAACGTGAGTTTGCATCTGCTAATGAGATCAGGAAGCAGATCGGCTCGGTTGACGGCAAACGAGGGGAGTAAAGCATAGGAACGAATTTCGTTACTTTGATAGTGGAAGATGACGCGGATTGAAGAAGCAAAACGGCCGTTACGCGGTGAGTTGACGGTTCCGGGAGACAAATCCATCGGCCACAGAGCTGTAATTCTTGGAAGTGTGGCGGAAGGCGAGAGCAGGGTGTTTAATCTGTCGGGGGGCGAGGACAACCGGCGGACGGTTCAAGCCTTCAAGGATCTCGGAGTAGAAATGCGAGAAGAGGGCCAAAGCCTGCGCATCCAAGGCAGGGGATGGAACGCTCTTACTGATCCCGGGCGTGTTATCGACTGCGGCAATTCAGGAACGACCATGCGGCTGCTTTCCGGCGTTCTGGCAGCCCGGCCCTTTGTTTCCGTTTTGGATGGCGATGCTTCGCTCCGCCAAAGACCGATGCGGAGAATTATCGAGCCGCTTGGGAAGATGGGCGCTGAGATTGTTAGCCGCAACGGGAAAGGACTGGCTCCGCTCGAAATCCGCGGAGGAATTTTGCAGGGAATCCGTTATACTTTGCCGGTAGCGAGTGCGCAGGTAAAATCGGCAGTGCTTCTCGCCGGGCTTCAGGCGAAGGGAGAGACGTGGCTGGAGGAACCGCAAAAATCCAGGGATCATACAGAACTCATGGCTCGGGCCTTCGGCGCCAGGATCAGTGTCGAGGGAAGGGCGGTTTTGGTCGAGGGCGGACAGTCCCTGAAGGCGACGGATGTGCACGTTCCCGGCGACCTTTCGTCAGCCGCATTTTTTATTGTTGCTGCCGTGTTGATCCCGGGCTCTGAAGTTGTCATCCGATCGGTTGGTTGCAATCCGACGCGGAGCGGCGTGGTCGAGATCTTGATGCGCATGGGAGCGCGGATCGAATTTTTGAACCAGCGAATCGAGGCGGGTGAGCCTGTCGCAGACCTGCGCGTTTTCGGAGGACGGCTGAGAGGTGTGGATGTTGGTCCGGAGATGGTAGCCAGGAGCATCGACGAGTATCCTGTTCTGTCGGTAGCCGGGGCTTTGGCAGAGGGTGTAACGACGATATCGGGAGCCAGAGAGCTGAGATACAAAGAGTCTGACCGGATCGCCGCTATGGCGCAGGGATTAAGGCGACTCGGCGTTGAAGTTGAGGAGCGGGAGGATGGCATGGCTATTCATGGCAAGGAGCGCCTCAATGGCAACCGGGTGGAAACGTACGGAGATCACCGGGTCGCGATGGCGCTGGCCATAGCCGGCCTGTCTTCCGACGGAGGGGTGGAGCTCGATGATAGCGATTGCGTCGGTATTTCATTCCCGGGCTTTTTTGCGTCTCTCGAAAAGTGCCGGTAGACTGAAGAATGCGTTGAGCAGGTGAGAAAGCTGATCATTGCCATCGATGGTCCGGCGGGAGCGGGGAAAAGTACGGTGGCGAAGCGCTTGGCGCGGGAGTTAGGTTATCTTTACATGGACACGGGGGCCATGTACCGGGCGCTAGCCTGGAAGGTCCTCTTGAAAGGGATAGCGGTGACGGAGGAAGCGCTGAGTCAAGTTCTTGGGGATACTCAAATCGAACTGGTGGAGGGAGATGGTTATCTGAGGGTCTTGCTGGATGGAAGCGACGTAACGCATCAAATACGGACTCCCGAGGTCAGCCAGATGGCGTCGAAAATCTCGGCTCTGAAAATTGTCAGGGAGCGGATGGTCCAACTTCAAAGAGCCATGGGTGTTCGAGGCGGAATCGTGGCGGAGGGGAGAGATATTGGAACAGTGGTTTTTCCGGATGCGGATGTGAAAATTTATCTGGACGCTTCCACGGCCGAAAGAGGCAGGCGGCGGTTCGAGGAACTTAAAACCCAGGGAAAGGCGGTGACTCTGGAAGAGACACTCGAGGAAATGGATGAAAGAGACAGGCGCGACACCGAGCGGGTCGTGGCGCCACTGCGGAAGGCGGATGATGCCTTGTATCTCGATTCGACGCTCTTGGACGTCGATGAAGTGATGCGGCGGAGTATGCGGGAAATTGAGCACAGGATGGAAAACAATCAATAAAATCAAAGGGGGGCCATTTTATGGCCGAAAATGAAGAAGCAAAGAAATCTGAAGTAGCCGGCGCGGAGGAAGACTTTCAAAGTCTCTTTGAGAGCAGCATGCGCGCGGTGAAGCCGGGCGGGTTGGTCAAGGGCAGAGTCGTCGGTATTACGGCGACCCATGTCATGATCGACGTCGGCTACAAGTCTGAGGGTCAAATTCCATTGCAAGAGTTCCTGGATCGGAACGGAAAAGTTCAGGTCAACGTCGGTGATGAGGTAGATGTTTTCTTTGATTCCTCTGAAGCCGAGAATGGCGGCATCGTGCTTTCGCGACAAAGAGCGGAAAACATCAAGATTTGGGAAGAGATCGAGAAGGCCTATCGCGAAGGCTCGGGAATAGAAGGCGTCATTCAGTCAAAAGTAAAGGGAGGATTCAAAGTGGACGTAGGAGTGCCGGCTTTTCTTCCCGGTTCCCACGTCGACGTCCGGCCTACGCGAAATCTTGACAAGTTTCTTGGGGTGAAGGACCGTTTTGCGGTCCTCAAGTACAATCGCATGCGCGGCAATGTAGTTCTCTCTCGCAGGATGTTGATGGAAAAAGAGAGAGAAGCGATGAAGAAGGATGTCCTGAAAATTCTCGAAGAGGGAGTTATCCTGGAAGGCACGGTTAAGAACATCACCGGTTACGGCGCTTTCGTGGATCTTGGCGGCATCGACGGCATTCTCCATATCAGTGACATGTCCTGGGGGCGGATCAACCATCCGTCAGAAATGGTCAAGGTGGGTGACCGCATTAAGGTGGTCGTTCTGAAATTCGACGCCGAACGGGAGCGGATCTCGCTCGGGACCAAGCAGATCATGCCTGACCCCTGGCAGTCGGTGCAGGAAAAATACCCGGTAGGGGCCCGAATTCAGGGAAAGGTGATCAGTTTGATGGATTACGGAGCTTTCGTGGAATTGGAGAAGGGCGTCGAAGGCCTGATTCACGTCTCGGAAATGTCCTGGACGAAGAAGGTTCCGCATCCGTCCAAAGTGGTGCAGGTCGGAGAAACCGTCGAAGTGCTTATCCTTAACGTGGACCCGGCGCATCGCCGCATCTCGTTGGGATTAAAGCAAGTCCTGCCTAATCCATGGGAGCAGGTGAAACAAAAGTATCCCGTCGGGAGCGTTGTCAAAGGAACCGTGCGAAACGTTACCGATTTCGGTATCTTTGTCGGTGTGGAAGAAGGGATTGACGGTCTGGTCCATGTCTCGGACCTGCACTGGACCAAAAAGGTCAAGCATCCGTCTGAACTGTTCAAGAAAGGCGACGTGGTCGAGGCCAAGGTGCTGGGCGTCGATGTTCAGAACGAGCGTTTTTCTCTCGGCATAAAGCAGCTCGCCCCGGATCCCTGGGAACTCGTGTCGCGAAACTATCCGGTAGGCTCCAAAGTGAAGGGCGATGTCACCAGTGTCGCTGATTTCGGCGTCTTCGTGCGGTTGGAGGAAGGGGTGGAGGGGCTGATCCATGCGTCGCAGTTGAGCACGGAGAGGGTGGAAAAGCCCTCGACTCTGTTTAAGGTTGGAGACTCCGTCGAAACCGAAGTCATTCATGTGGACCCGCATGAGAAAAAGATCGGTTTAAGCATACGCGCGCTGAAACGGAGTGAAGAACGCCAGGAGATGGAAAATTATTTGCAGCGAGAGAAGGAGGCGGGGAGGTTCTCGTTTGAGAGCATTCTAAACGAGGAACTGCGACTGGACCGAGACGACGAGTCTCAGACCACAGGGAAAAAGCGGGGGGGCACCTCCTGACCCGGTCTGTTCTCGTGAGGCAACTGAAAAAGTCGCCTGCCGGTCAAATCGCGACAGGCTCTTCGGCTGGCCAGTATGGACTCGCCAGGCCGTGAAAGAGCCCGTGAAAAATGCTGCCCGGTTCTAAAGAACGTCTCGAATTTGTTCCAAAGAAGGTCTCGATGAATTGTAAAGAGGCGCTAAGGACACTAAACTATATGGGGGTCATAAGGAGTTTACATGCCCCTCCCCCTGGCCCCTCCGACGCGCTCAGGGCAGGTTGTCTCGAAGGCGAGAGGGAAGCCCAACTCTTCTCTCCCCTGGCGGGAGGAATCAAGGGGAGGGTAATTATGTCAAAACATTTGCTGCGTTCACTTTGCCAAGAGTGAGGCTGGGGGCTTTGCGTGGCTAAAAGACATCCACTGCTCAGGGCGCTGAAAAACCTCCTGCTATTGATTCTGCTGTTTTTTGTTGGGGTGTTTTTCTACGCCTATTCGACGGGCGGAGATCTTCGGGTTATTTCGCTTCTGGGAAGTGACGGGGTCGGAGTGATTCGCATCGAGGGCACGATCGATAACTCCCGGGAAGCTATCCAGAACATAAAAAGCTTTGCGGAGACAAACGGGATAAAAGCCGTGGTGCTGCGCATCGATTCCCCCGGCGGCGCGGTCGCCCCCACCCAAGAGATTTACGAGGAGATTGGAAAACTAAAAAAGAAAAAGCCCGTTATTGCATCATTGGGAAGCATGGCCACTTCGGGAGGCTATTACATCGCAAGCGCCTGCCATCAGATCGTTGCCAATCCGGGGACGCTGACCGGATCCATCGGCGTGATCATGGAACTGGGAAACGTGGAGGATTTGATGCGCAAGGTGGGAGTCAGAGGCTACAGCATCAAAAGCGGCCCGCACAAGGACATTGGTTCTCCGCTGAGACCCCTTTCTCCCGACGGCAGAGCCATTCTGCAGTCGCTCGTGGACAATGTCCACGGGCAGTTTGTCAGCGCCGTGGCCAGCGGCAGAGGCATGACTGTAGAAAAGATACGCCAGCTCGCTGACGGGCGCGTCTACTCAGGGCAACAGGCAAAGGACTTGGGACTGGTAGATGTTCTGGGAAATATAGAAGATGCGATCGAGCTTGCCGCCAAGCGCGGCGGCATTGAAGGCACGCCACAGGTTATCTATTCCAGAAGCGATGAAGAGCGGTGGTGGGAAAAGCTTTTCTTCTCTTTTTTTGGAAGGCGATTGTGGCGCAATGAGACCTGGGGATTTCGCTACGAGTGGTCTCCAGCCTGGATCCGGTGAAGGATTGGCGCGGCAGCCAGCGGGCGTCGTCCCGCAGGATCTTCGCCGTGGCGAGAAGCTTTTGCGGGAGGATTCATGACAAAGCGAGACTTGATTGATGAGGTTAATAAAAGGTTTCCTCACCTCTCTCGACGTGATTCAGAGGTGATCATCAATTCGATTTTTGATTCGATGATCGGCGCTATGGCGGACGGAGAGCGGATCGAAATCCGCGGATTTGGGAGCTTTGTGGTAAAGCATCGCCGGGCTCGGGAAGGAAGAAACCCAAAAAGCGGGGCCGTGGTGTCGGTTTCAGCAAAGAGAGTCCCTTTCTTCAAAGTCGGGAAGGAATTGAGGCTGAGGGTTGACGAGAAGGACTCAGTCGATGAGAAGAGGGCCTGATGCAACACCTCTGGGCGCCCTGGAGAATGACCTACATAGACAGTGTCGGCGACAGGGATGGTTGTATTTTTTGCGATCAGCCCAAAGCACCGGATCTGCGGTTGGCGCTGGTACTCGGCGAAAGCTCCCATTCGGTGATCATGCTCAACAAATATCCCTATAACAACGGCCATCTGCTTATTGCCCCAAAAAGGCACGAGAGCCAACTTTTTGGCCTTCCTCAGGAGGAGTACCAGGATCTTTGCCGAACATTAAAGGCGTCGATGGGCATTGTTGCCAGGGTTCTCAATCCCGGGGGCATGAATCTGGGAATGAATGTGGGGCGTTGCGCCGGCGCAGGCGTCGAAGCCCATCTGCACTGGCATATCGTTCCGCGTTGGGAGGGAGACACGAATTTCATGCCGGTCATGGCGGAAACGCGCGTTATGCCGCAGCACCTTCTCGACAGCTACGATCGTTTCAGCCCCTTTTTCCGTGAATTTTTGGCCGGAAAAGATGACCAAGGTAGCTAAGACGATCTACCTTACGTTGTTATTTGTTCCGGGAATCACCTTTTCGACGGAGAACGCAAGCTGGGTTGTTCTGAAGTACTATTTTAGAAACTTGCCGATTCCGGTTTCTTGTTGTGATGTTATCCATATCGTTGGGAGTTCTCCTGGCGGGAGTCGGGCTCCTGATTGATGAGCATTCTTTCAGGAGAGCCGCGCGCGAGAAAGAAAGAGAGATTGCGTCTCTGCAAAAAGAGCTGAAACTCGCCGGGACAAGAGCGCTGCGGCCGGCATACGATGCCAAAATTAATTGAGGGAGGCCTTAACGGGTGAAAGAAGCGAAGACTTTCGGAGAATTGAAAAAGAGCGGCCGGCCGGTTTTGAGCGTGCGCGACGAGATGCGCAAGAGCCTGGTCAACTGTCTGCAGACGGCCAAAAGGATTTTGCCTGGAATTATCGGATATGACGAAACGGTGATTCCAGAGATCGAAAACGCAGTTCTCTCGGGACATCACATGGTTTTTCTTGGAGAGAGGGGACAGGCCAAGTCGCGTATCATTCGAGGTCTGATTTCTCTTTTGGATGAGCGGATCCCGATCGTGGATGGATGCGAAATCAACGACAGCCCCTTTGCGCCGATTTGTCGGGTTTGTCGCCGCCGGCTGGAAAAGGAGGGGGATGATCTGCCCATCGAATGGATCGGCAGGGAACAGAGGTACGGGGAGAAATTGGCCACGCCGGACGTCTCCATCGCCGATCTTATCGGCGAAATCGATCCCATCAAGGTCGCCGAGGGCAGGTACCTGGCGGATGAAGAAACCATTCATTATGGCTTGATTCCGCGAACTAATCGGGGGATCTTCGCGATCAATGAGCTGCCCGACCTTACGGAAAAGGTTCAGGTCGGTCTCTTTAATCTGATGGAAGAGAAGGACGTGCAAATCAAGGGATATAAAATTCGTCTTCCCTTGGATGTTGTCATCGTCGCAAGCGCCAATCCGGAAGATTATACCAGCCGGGGCAGGATCATTACGCCGCTGAAAGATCGTTTTGACGTGCAGATTCGAACCCATTATCCCCGCACTCTTCAGGATGAGATCGCCATTATGGAACAGGAGGCAGCCCCGCTCGATCGCCGCAGTCAAAAGGTGGAGGTGCCTCAATTCATAAAAGAGATTCTGGCGTACCTGACCTTCGAAGCGCGCAAGTCCAGCGAGGTCAATCAGGCCTCGGGCGTCAGCGTGAGGGTTACCATCAACAACTATGAAAGCATGATCAGCAACGCCGAAAAGAGGTCCTTGCGGCTCAAAGAGACGGAAGTAGTGCCGCGGATCAGCGATCTCCATTCCCTGTTCGCTTCTACGGCCGGCAAAATTGAAGTCGAATATGTCGGGGAAGACAAGAAAGAGAATGAGCTCGTGGAAAAATTCCTCAACCGCTCTGTTCTCAAAGTTTTTGATCAGTACTTCAGCGTCAGTTCCCTGCAAAAAGTCGTGGATTACTTTAATTCCGGTTGGGGTGTGGAAGTTTCGGATCAGATGTCTTCCAAAGATTATCTGGAAGGCATCAAAGAGATTCCCGGCTTGAAGGAGGCGATCCGATCGCTGGGCAATATGGAATCGCCCGCCCTGATGGCTTCGGCTACGGAATTCATCCTTGAAGGGCTTCACCTGCACCAGAAGCTGAACAAAGAAGTGGAGGGAGGCAGGGTCACCTACGGAAAGTGAGTCAGGCAAGCACGCTGCTCGCCATTAATCATTTATGACGCGGATACGATACAGCCGATGGAACGATTCACAGCCCGAGCCGATCGAGGCGGAGACGGTTTTCGATCAGCTTAACGATAATCTGAACGACAGTGGAGACCTGCAGCAGGCGATGCGGCGGTTAAAACAGCGCGGCCTCAAGCAGGGCGATAAACGGCGGCCGGGCCTTGAGGATTTGTTGGCTCAAGTGACCCGCGAAATGCGCCGGCTCTACGAGAGACATCAACTCCAGTCCGCCCTGGACGAGGTTGCGGATAAGCTGCAGTCAGTAGTCCAGCAGGAACGACGCAGCCTGGAAAAGCTGAAAAAGACCAAGCCGGAGGCGGAGGAAAAAGAGGAATTTCTCGATCGTTTGCCGAGCAAGGCAAGCGAGGCCATCGAGAAACTTGCCGCCTATGCCTTTGAAGATTCGGTCGCAGGTTCCGAATTCGAGGAGCTTCTCTCGCAGTTGGAGCAGATCCGGCGCCTCGAGAATGCGCTCCGCAGGGAGGGCAATCTCTTTAGAGGCCAGACCCCGCTGGATTTCCAGCAGGCCCAGGAGTTGCTGGACCGGATGGAGGAGTTGCGCCGCCTGGAAAACCAGATATCGAGTATGCGACTGGACGACGTGGATGTAGAATTACTGCAGAAGCTGCTCGGCGAAGATTCTCGGACGCAGCTTGAGGGCGTGGCTCACATGGAGTCGAGCCTTGAGGACGGAGGCTATGTCGTCTCTCTTGGAGACCATTTCGAGTTGACGCCCCGGGGTGTGCGGCGCATTGGCCAGCTCGCGTTGCGGGATATCTACCAGCAGTTAAGGCGCGACGCCCTGGGCCGGCACCCTCTTCGGCGCTACGGATCCCAGGAACTGATGACCGAGGCGACTCGCCCCTACGTGGAGGGTGAACCGCTTCATCTGAATATGATTCAAACATTGAAGAACGCGCTGTTTCACCACGGGGGCCTGCCTCTTCGTCTTCGCCCTGAGGACTTTTGGGTCTACGAGTCAGAACGGATGTCGCGGGCAGCGACGGTTCTCCTGTTGGACATGAGTTGGTCGATGAGTTGGGAGGGTCGCTTCGCGGCGGCGAAACGAGTGGCCCTGGCAATGGAATGTCTCGTTCGGTCGCAGCATCCGCGGGACTACTTCGGTATCGTGGGCTTCTTCACGCGTGCGGTCGAACTGAAAGCCAAGGATTTGCCGGAGGCGACGTGGAACATGGGGGATCCTTTTACGAATCTCCAGGACGGTCTCCACCTGGCCAGCGAGATGCTCCAGCGCAAACCGAGTCAGAACCAGCAGATGATTATTATCACGGACGGCCAGCCGACGGCTTACTGCCGCCAGGGACGGCTCTATTGCGAATGGCCTTTGAGCTTTGGGGGAATAAGCCAGCGGGCAGCTGAAGAAACCCTGAGAGAGGCCGAAAGGGTAACGCGAAAGGGCATTACGATCAACACGTTCATGCTGGACGACAGCCCCGTCCTGCGAGGGTTTGTCGATGAGATGACCCGTATCAACAAAGGACGCGCGTTTTATACGCGGCCGGATCGTCTCGGGGAGTATCTGCTGGTCGATTACATCTCACGCCGAAGGAAAAAAGTCTAAGCCGAAAATCCTCAAGGTTTGCCCCTCAAGCCACCGCCATACTTCCTTCCTCTGTCCGTGATAATTCCGTAGAAGCACCTATAGGAAATTCTCAACTGTCGGCCTATTTCCTTAAAGAAAAACCGGGCCACGAACAGTGGCTTGGTTTTTCTTCCGTCTGGAGGAACGCGGAACCCGGGTTAGCAGGTGCTGAACTACTTGGCTTTGGATTCAGTTTTGGCCTTTTCGTCGCCTTTTGCCTTGGCTTCGCCTTTGCGTTTGCCGGCATCCTTTGCCTCGACGCTCGTGGCAATCATCTTGTATTTGATCGTGACTCTGGAACCCTTTTTCAGGTCACCCGTGACTTTCGTGTCTTTGTCGCGACCAATTTCCCATTTTTCTTTGCCCTTTTCGACTGTGATCACATCGTCTTTCACATCCAAAACAGGCCCGGTCACTTGATAATCCTTTGGCCCGGCGGCAATCGCCGCTGACGCCAAGAAGAGAAACGCGACCATCAAAACCAACAAACGTTTCATTTGGTAGTCCTCCTGTAGGTTTTCTTGAAAGCCGCCCTGTTGGACCGCCTCCTCCAGTACAGCTGATTTCAGCCCTTATTTGGCTTAGACGTTGGGCCGTGATCTTTAATTCAACTCCGAGGTCGGCTAAGACTATCGGGAGGGAAGATACCGACGTTGCGAGAACCGGTACTGCGTACTGCGGTGTGTTAGAAGGAGGGTTTCATGTCCGAAGGTTTGCTGATTGCGAGAGGAAGCGTTGATCATTTTTTGCTGCCGCGCATGGCCAATCGCCACGGGCTTATCGCGGGTGCAACAGGGACGGGCAAGACGGTCACGTTGCGGGTTATCGCGGAAGCGTTAAGTCGCATCGGCGTGCCTGTATTCATGGCCGACGTCAAAGGCGACCTCTCCGGGATCGCGCGGCCGGGAGAAGATAATCCCAGGGTCGTCGAGCGGCTTAGAACGCTTGCCATCAATGATTTTCAATACGCTGCATACCCAGCGATCTTTTGGGATCTTTACGGGCAACAAGGGCATCCGGTCCGGACCACCATCTCGGACATGGGGCCACTTCTGATGTCACGGCTGGTTAACTTAAACGATACTCAAAGCGGCGTCCTGAACTTGGTGTTCAAGATAGCCGATGACAACGGTATGTTGCTGCTCGACCTCAAAGATCTTCGGGCCATACTGCAATATGTCGGTGACAATGCGGCTCAATTCAAAACACAATATGGGAATGTCTCTGCGGCGAGCATCGGCGCGATCCAAAGGCGGCTCCTGGAATTAGAAGAGCAGGGCGCCGGCAAATTTTTTGGGGAACCGGCCCTCGATCTTGACGATCTGATCCAGACCGATAGCGGGGGCCGTGGTGCGATCAATATTTTGGTCGCCGATAAACTAATCAATTCGCCCAAACTGTATGCCACGTTCCTGCTGTGGCTGCTGGCGGAACTGTTCGAACGACTGCCGGAAGTAGGAGATCCCGAAAAGCCTAAACTGGTCTTCTTTTTCGATGAAGCGCACCTGTTGTTTGACGATGCTCCGCCTGCGCTGCAGGAAAAAATCGAGCAAGTCGTTCGATTGATCCGCTCGAAGGGGGTCGGTGTTTATTTCGTGACGCAGAATCCGCTGGACGTTCCTGATGTCGTGCTGGGCCAGCTGGGGAATCGTGTGCAGCATGCGCTGCGGGCTTTCACGCCGCGCGATCAAAAAGCGGTGAAGGCTGCGGCGCAGACCTTCCGGCAGAATCCTGATCTCGATATCGAAGCGGCTATCACCGAGTTGGGTGTTGGCGAGGCCCTTGTCTCGTTCCTGGATGACCAGGGACGGCCGGCGGTGGTGGATCGGGCGCTGCTTTACCCGCCGCAAAGCCATTTGCCGCCGCTGAGCGCGGAGGAGCGCGAGAGCCTCATCAAGCGATCGGCACTTTTCGGCCACTATGAAAAGGTTGTCGATCGAGAATCAGCCTACGAGATGCTCAAAGCCCGCGCGCCTCAGATCTCCCAGGACGAACCCAGGGGTTCGAGGCAGCGCACGCTTACTTCCGAGGTCGGCAGTTTATTTGAGGCTTTCGGCAAAAGCGCAGCGCGCGCGATCGGCAGCCAGGTGGGAAGGGAAATCATGCGCGGCGTTCTCGGCTCGCTTTTCGGAAGCACGTCGCGGCGATCGAGACGGTGATCGGCGTAATCCAAACGTTCATTGCCATTTCAAAAGTCATTTCCTCGCGGGCAGCCTTCCGGTGGCAGCCGATGGGCCAGTGTCTCCAGGCCCCAAGTCGCTATTGCCTGGTCTATGTCTCCCGGAACCCTGATAGTAAGTTCGGTGGGGCTCACAAAAAGTTAAGCAGCCGGGAATTCGACTAAGTGGCTATCGCAGGGTGCTTTCTCTTGAGGTGGGGCCAGACGAGCATTCCGACTGTCAGAACGAAAAGGGTCAGCGAGATGGGACGCGTGAAGAAGATCGCGTATGATCCGTGGCCGATGAGGAGGGAGCGATGAAAATTGGCCTCCACCAGGTCTCCCAAAACCAGCCCCAAGACCAGACAGGCTGCGGGATAGTGATAGCGAGCCATCATATAACCTATGAAGCCGAAGACAAACGTGACGATCACGTCCTCCATGTTCCCGCGCAGCGCGAGAGATGCGATAAAACTCAACACAACGATCAGCGGGACCAAAAGAGCATTGGGGATCAGGACGGCTTTTGCAAAATGGCGCGCAAGGAGGAGGCCCATAATGAAAAAAGAGATCTGGGCGAAAAGAATACCTGCGAATACGGTGTAGGGAAGGCTTCCGGAACGGGTGAAGAACTCCGCTCCCGGCTGGATGCCGTGGATGATCATGGCCGCCAAAAAAATAGCCGTCACGGAAGAGCCGGGAATCCCCAGAGTGAATGTTGGAATAAGATCTCCCACGATACATGCATTCTTCGCGATTTCCGGCGCCAGGAGTCCTCTGGGTTCTCCCTGGCCAAAAGTCTCGGGATGCTTTGACGCCCGTTTCTCCACAAAATAGGCAACGACGTTCGCGGAAGAAAGGCCCAGGGCCGGCAGCACGCCCATAAAGATTCCCACCAGTCCCGCCCTGACTATCGTCGCCGGCAGGCGCAATGCCTGCTTGAAGCCTTCCCATACTTTTCCCACGCTGCGAAACTGGGAGATGGTGACGGAATAGACCAGACGACCGGATAGACCGACAGACCGGGTGACCGGATAAACTGACTAGACGAGGCGACTAGACAGACAAAAAAGCTTTTGGACGATTACGTCGAGGGGTCCGCTCTATTCCGCTCTTCCGGTATGGGTGCGGCCCCATTTTTCTCTCATCGAGCGCAGCGTTTCTCCTTCCCCGACCTGCACTCTGGTACCTCTCAGCTTTTCTCCCACTTTATCGTACTCTCCTCTGGCTGCCATGCGGGCTTCCTCTTCCAATTCCTTTGGCCAGAGACCGAGAAGATACCCGTGCCACGGTTCCTGTGGCTCGAGTTTGGGAAGACCAAGCTCTTCCCAGATCCCTTTTGCCCGCTCCATGTATTCTTTAAGAGGCAAAGACAAGGGAGGGAAATCGGCCTTGCGTGTTGCGTCAATGAGAAGCGAGGACTCCGAATTGTCGTAGCGGCTTGACGGATGGGTTGCCACCATGCCGATAGGCGTTGCCCCGAAAGGCCGATCGAGGACGATCTTTGTGTCCTTATGAGGCTGTGAACGGTGCGTGATTGCCCACGTCACGGCAACGGGATCATGCGGGTTGATATCCTCATCCACTGCAATGACCAGTTTCCCGACGCGGTCTCCGTAATCGAGAACGGCATCCATGGCTCCCCAGGGCTCCTGATCATCGCTCTTTTTCATTCTGAGGACCACATACGGTCGCAAGTTCACCAGCGGCTCCATAAGCGAAACTTCGAGGACGCCGGAAAAGCCTCTCTGCTTGAGATAGCGAAGGATGAGCGTAGCCATCCCCATCGCCTTTATCTTGGAGCTTTCACTCGGCGTCACCTGACTGATTATGGAAACCCAGGTCGGGTTTCTTCTGTGGGTGACGCAAGTCAGTTCAAAGACGAAGGCCAGGGTTCTTGGATCGACATATCCCATCGATTCGCCGAAAGGCCCTTCTTCCTCCAGATAGGTGGTCGGGATGATCCCTTCGAAAACGACCTC
Organism: Deltaproteobacteria bacterium; assembly: GCA_016210115.1. Taxonomy (GTDB): domain Bacteria; phylum Desulfobacterota; class Binatia; order UBA9968; family UBA9968; genus JACQUW01. Next base: position 24,803 of record JACQUW010000027.1, read on the forward strand.
GGCTGTAGCCGGGACCTCGAGATCCACTGTCTGGCACTTGATGAGCTGAACCGGCTCCCCGATGAGGCCTCCCGCTAGGGCGAGCTCATCCATTTCCGGAGGAACCTTCTGCGTTGCGGCGTAGGAGACAGCCGGTACCGTACCGACCACCACGGCCGCCTCCAGGGGAATGCCTTTCTTCCTGCACTTTTCCCAATGCAAGGAGAGATCCTGGGGCGTGCCCGTCATGAGGCCGCTCAGCCCCGGCCCTTTGATCAAGCCGCGATAATTACCGACGTTTCGCCGACCGGTTTCCGGATCCTTTGTTATCCAGTGGCCCGCTGTGATGTAGGGGCCATTGTCAAAACCTGGAGTCGAGATCGGGATAGGGAACTCGCAAAACCCGCCGTGGCTGAGAAGATCCTTCCCCTTGTGAATCTCCTCCTGAGCGGTTCCGTGGGGTACAATCTCCGGTCTAATCGGGTGGTCCATAGCGTAAAGCCATCGATCCGGTACTTCGTCGGCCTTGCATTTTAGCCCTAGGCAGTAGATCTCTCCCGTAGCGGCAAGGCCGCCCACCAATACAGAACCCTGGTACTTCTTGCCTTTAGAATCGATCACGTTCTCAAAGAGGAAGGCCTTTCGTTGTTCTTCCTTTAAACCCCTGAACTGCCACCGAACGAGAGGTTGGAGCTCGGTATCTTTGTTGATCTCCCGGCTGATCCGTAGAAGTTTTCCGCTCCCTTCCAGGGCGGCAATTAATTCCCTCAAATCATGGTAAGGCTTTGCGAAATTCATGAGTTGAGCCTTTATGCTCTTTTCTTTCGTTTGGCAAGGGGAAGTGTCATTGGGGATTTCGGATTTGGGATTGGGTCCGAGAAACAAGACGCCTTATATGCGCGCACGATTTCCCCGAGGTAGGCGCGCGATTCATCGCGCCCAGATTTGTGCCGGCCCTGTCTGTCCCGCCCTGCGGCGCAATGAATTACGCCCATACAACAAGGACGCCATGCACGTGAATACGCAATGACGACAACGGCATCGGTCTTCTCCCTCGGGCCACGGCTTCTTCGGGCCGAGAAAAACAAAACTTGCCAAATCAGCGGGTTATCCGATAAGATGGAAAAGGCGCATTTTATGGGTCTCAAGCTTTTCAATACGTTGTCGGGAAGAAAAGAGGAGTTGGTACCGGTTCATCCGGGCGAGGTTCGGATGTACGTTTGCGGCGTAACGGTCTATGATTCCTGTCATGTGGGTCATGCGCGCTCTCTCTTAACTTTTGATGTGGTCTATCGTTATCTCCAGTTCTTGGGATATCGGGTGACATTTGTCCGGAACTTCACCGATGTCGATGACAAAATCATTCAGAGAGCCAAAGAACAAGGGACGACGGCTAACGCCATCGCCGGCAAGTTTATTGCAGAGTTCTATCGGGACGCGAAAGCGTTGCGGCTTGTTTCTCCTTCGTGTGAACCCAAGGCCACTGAACATATTCCAGAGATCATTGCCCTGATCCGCCGGTTGGAGGCTAAAGGAATCGCCTATCCCGTTGATGGCGATGTGTTTTTCTCTGTGGACAAATTTCCTTCCTACGGGAAGCTTTCGGGCCGCCGGCTCGATGAACTGGAAGCCGGTGCCAGGGTAGAGGTCGATGAGCGCAAGAAGTCTCCCCTTGATTTTGCGCTTTGGAAAGCCGCCAAAGAAGGAGAACCGTCCTGGGACAGCCCGTGGGGTGCGGGACGGCCCGGGTGGCACATAGAGTGCTCGGCAATGAGCACGAAATACCTGGGACAGCCTTTTGATATTCACGCCGGCGGAAGAGACCTTATTTTTCCCCATCACGAGAATGAAATCGCCCAATCAGAGGCCGCCTCGGAGCTCCCGTTTGCGCGCTACTGGATACATAATGAGCTTCTTCAGATAAACCAGCAGAAGATGTCGAAATCGTTAGGCAACTTTTATACGATCCAAGAGATCCTCGAACGTTGTGATGCCGCTGCTTTGCGCCACTATTTTTTGGCGAGTCATTATCGAAGCCCGCTGGATTTTTCGGAGCAGGGATTGGAAGAGGCGGCAAGAGGCGTCGAACGTATTTATGAAACCGCGGCTCGCCTGAGCAGGCAAGTGCCGTCGCCGGCAAGCACTGAACCCGACCCTGCCCTTCTGGAAAACTTTCGCGAGGAGATGAGCGATGATTTCAACACGCCTCGCGCGCTGGCTTTGGTTTTCGAGGAAGTTCGCGCGCTCAATCGCCTGTTAGACCAGGGAAAAACTGCGGGCCTGAATGCGCGGGGGGAAGCCTTCAAAATCATAACCGGGGTTCTTGGATTGCAAGGCGATCCCGAGGCATTTTTCAACAACAAAAAAGATCGCTGGTTAAGACAACGGGGGCTTTCTTCGGAAGCGATCGAGGCTTCGATCCAGCGCAGAAATCAGGCCAGACGCGACAAGCGCTGGGAAGAGGCGGACCATATCAGGACGGAACTCCACGACCTCGGGATAATCCTGGAGGATACTCCCGGAGGGACTGTTTGGAAGGTAAAGTGAAAAACCGTCGCATCAGAAAAGCTGGAATGCTCCTATCCATCCTCTTGCTTGAGATACTTATTTTGACGCTGGCCAGTGCCCAGGAGGGAGTCCAAGACAAAGAGGCAGAAGCCCATCTTACCTTACGTAAGTCCTCTGCGGAGCGCCGGTACCAGGACAGGGTCTTCGAAGGCGAAGAGAGGGTTGTTTCCCCCGGAGACTCGCTATGGCGCATTCTTATCGAGGAAAAAGGGCTTCCCGAAGAGCGCTTTGGCCTTTATCTTGGAATTATCGGCGGGCTCAACCCGCACATCAAAAACCTGAACATTCTCCCGGTTGGCGCCACTCTCTTTATTCCGGCGCGTCCTGACGATGTCCCGGGCGTGAGCATAGCAGACAAAAACGCGGTGGCCCGTCTCTACCGGGCCCGACCCGGGGATTATCTTTATAAAGTCTTACGAGAGCAGCTTGGCGTTAAGACTTTGCCCGAAATTCGAGAGGCGCTGAAACAGGTTAAAGATCTCAATCCGGAGAAAAAAGACTGGGCTACTCTCAACGCAGGGGAGACTTTACTGCTACCGGAGCGAAAGGCCGCGCGGCGCGATGCGACGATGCAGCCCGAAAGGCCTGCCGTTATCGTAGGGTCCGGTTTTGGCAAGCGCCTCGCGGCCCGCGAGAATCTGACTCTGCTGGAACAAGTCATGGAAAGTTTGGGAAACGAACTCCAGCGTGCCGGGGAAGAATCGGTCTCACTGCGACAGGGAAACGCGCGTATTGACCGCAAAGCCTATCCGGTTTTTTACAATCCGAAGACAGATCGCAAAGTCTTTCTCGACCTGGAGGAAAAAATCTCCGCTTCGTTGGAAAGTGAATTGCAGGGTGCCGGTAGCCGGTTATCGGTCGTCACGATCAAGCCAGGAGTATCCCTTCACGATGCCGTCAATCAACTCCTGTCCCGCCTGGGGTTCGAGTTTCTGCCTTCAGATCGGCCGGTGGTGGTCCAGGAAGGCGCTGTGGGGTTGAGGGTCCAGGGAGACTGGATGGTGATACAACCGGAAAAGAGCGACGATGGCAAGATCATGGCAATTTGCCTTACGGACAGCAACAACAGAACGCCTGAATATCTTCAAGCTTATCTTGCCACAAAAGGCGCAATCCTGAACGAGATAGTCATTCCATCTAAGGGTTCTTCTTCGCCAGCTCGCGCGGTGCAGAATCCTTATGGAGAACCCGACAGCTCGATCCAGACCTGGCGCGGCAACAACAGTGAACTGGTCGATGCAATCCTCGGGCATTATAAAATTTCTCCCGTCAATGACCATAAGATCTCCGTCGCAATCCGCGAAGGAATTGAACTTGACGCTCGAGTGGATCGGCTGTTTGAATTCCAAGGCCGCAGGCTTGCTTTGTTTTTTCAACCGGTTCCTGAAGATTTGAAAGAAACCCTGCAAAAACACGAACGAACAGTGACGGTCGAGCTGGACCTTCGGTCTCTCGGCCGTCGCGAGCTGATCGCGCGCCTTCTGGAGACGCTCGAAAAAAGAAGCAACTATGAAGAGCATCGGTTCTCGGTGATGGGAGGCCTTAACCGAGATCGGTTGGTGGTTACGATTCGAGGCTTTTACCTGCCCGGTCAATCTCTTTTGATTACAGACGGCCAGATACCTGATTCTTTGAAGAGACTCTTCGTAGAGAAAGGCCTGCGGGTTGTTTACTACGAACCGTAGGGAATGTTTCGTCTATTTGATCTACCTCGTCCATTTGGTCGGTTCGTCCGCGTGGTCCTTCCGAATAGACAAGATCACTGGATAGACGAAATGGACGTGAAGGTTGACGCATGGACTGGGTTGTCCTATGAATAAATCGACGCGCCCGTAGCTCAGTTGGATAGAGCGGCAGGCTTCGAACCTGTAGGTCGGGGGTTCAAGTCCCTCCGGGCGCGCCAGCTTCTTAAAGATTCCTACCCACTACCGACTGCGTTAGAGTCCACCTCTCTTGTGATCCTGACTTTTCGGTTATTATGAGAAAGCAAAAGCATGGGACTGACTGAAGAGGTTGTCAGGTTCGTTTCCAATACGCGTTATCGCGACATTCCGGAGGATGTCCGGCGCCTGGCCAGGGGGTTTATTCTCGATGGTCTGGGGGTGATCTTAGCCGGCTCCACGGAACGAGCATCCCGGATTCTGCACCGGTATATCGGCGATATGGGAGGAAAACCTGAGGCTACCGTCATCGGGCCGGGTTTCATGGCTCCGGCAGCTAAGGCCGCTCTGGCCAACGGAGTTTCCGGGCATGCAATGGATTACGATGACACTCAGCTCTCCACATCGAGGGAGGCCGTGTATGGGCTGTTGACGCACCCGACGGTTCCCGTGCTGTCGGCGGTTTTGGCGGTGGGGGAGCAGAAAGGAATATCCGGCAAGGAAATGCTCCTTGGATATATCGTCGGGGTAGAAGTGGAATGCCGAATCGCTGACGCCATCAACCCGCGGCATTATCAGTCTGGCTTTCACTCGACGGCGACGATAGGAGGTCTTGGCGCCGCAATGGCGGTCGGGAAGCTACTCAACTTACGTGAGGAGGCGCTTGCCAGGACATTGGGAATTGCGGCCAGTATGGCCTCCGGATTGCGAGAAAATTTCGGGACTATGACTAAGCCTCTCCACGCGGGGCGGGCGGCTGAGAATGGCGTCACGGCGGCGCAACTTGCGCGCAGGGGGTTTACCGCTGCGACAAACATTCTCGAAGCGAAACGCGGCTTCTATAACGCCATGGCCGGCGGTTGTGACGAAACCAAAATCAGCGGGCGCCTCGGCCGGCCCTACTTCATGCAGGACCCCGGGATTTCCATAAAGCCTTATCCGTCGGGTTCTCTTTCTCATCCCGCTCAGGATTTAATTCTCGATCTAGTGAAGCAGCACGATCTCCGCGCGGCCGATATCGAAGCCATTGAGGTCGGCACGAACTCCAACGTTCCCAATGCTCTGATATACCCAATGCCGAAGACGTCCCTGGAAGGTAAATTCAGTATTCCGTTCTGCATGGCGATTGGTGTTTTGGAGCGGAAAGCAGGGATCGCGCAGTTTACGGATCGAAAGGTGCAAGACCCAAAAGTGGTGGATTTGATGAAAAGGGTCAAGCTTTACGTCGATGACGAGCTGGAGGCGCTTGGTTATGACCAGGTACGCTCCCGTATTCGGATCAGGCTAAAGAACGGCAAAACAATCGAAGGCAGGGCCGATGTTGCGCGGGGACATCCGCTAAAACCGATGAGCTGGAAAGAACTGGGAGAGAAGTTCCGGGACTGCGCTCGCCTCGTATTAACGAATAAAAAGGCAGAGCAGGCAATCCAGCTCGTTTCAGAACTGGAGGGGATGAAAACGATCCAACCGTTGATCCGGACGGTTCGCGGGAGAGAGGGCAAGGCGGCGCGATAAGGGGAGAAGGAAGGAAAAAAAGCATTGCTCAACAAGCCAGACTTTGCGGAGCACGAATAACGGTCAGAGGTTAAGATGGAGCGCTATTCGGAAATGATTGGGGAGTTCCTACGCGGGCTGAATCTCGAAGCGATTCCTCGAGAGGTCGTTGATAAGGCGAAGCTGGTTGTTCTGGACACTATCGGCGTTGCGTTGGCCTCTTCTACGATGGACTTCGGGCAGATGGTTCTCGATTTGGCCCGAACGCTCGGAGGCTCCGAAGACAGCCGGCTGATCGGAACCCCTTATCGCGTAGCTGCGGCCAACGCGGCGCTGGCGAATGGGACCCTGGCGCACGGTCTGGATTATGACGACACTCTGGAGGAAGCCATCGTTCACACTGGCTGCTGCTGCGCGGTCACCGCGCTGGCGGTCGGCGAAGAGATGAAGTTGAGCGGAAGAGAGATGCTCCAGGCGATAGTGGCGGGAACGGAGGTCATGTGTAAGATAGGGCTGGTGGCGCCGGGAAAATTCCACGCCCGCGGATTTCATCCTACCGCTCTCTGCGCAACCTTCGGGGCTGCGGCCGTAGCAGGAAAACTTCACGGGCTTGACGTTCGGCAGTGGGTGAATGCGTTCGGGATTTGCGGCAGCCAAAGCTCCGGGATAATCGAATATCTGGCCGATGGCACATGGACGAAAAGACTTCATCCGGGCTGGTCCTCGCACGCCGGAATCATAGCGGTGTTATTGGCGGCGAGAGGTTTTTTAGGCCCCTCCACGGTTTTTGAAGGACATCACGGCTTTTATCGCGCATTCGGCGGCAGCGATGGACTTTACCTGGAGAGACTGCGAGAACTGGGACAGAGCTGGGAAATTCCGCGTCTCGCCTTCAAATCCTATCCTTGCGGCTCTATCTCTCATCCCTATATGGACTGCGCTTTCAGGCTGAGGCAAAAGTATTCCATGCGGCCTGAAGCGATCGAAGAGGTGATCTGCCGCACGGCAGAAGGCCCCGTGCATCGGCTCTGGGAGCCTCTGCAAGATAAGCAAAAGCCGTCTACGTCCTACGGTGCGAAATTCAGCCTGCCCTACAGCATCGCCGTGATGCTCATCCGGGGAAAAGCGGGTTTGGACGAATTTTCCGAGAAGTCGATTCGTGACCCTAGGATTCTCGATTTAGCCGCAAAGGTGCGCTACGAACTGGATCCCGCGATCGATTACCCGCGCCACTTCTCCGGCCACGTCAAGATCAGGCTGAATGACGGAACGATTCTCGAAGAAAACCAACCTTACCCCAGAGGAGGTTTGGAGTCCCCGCTTCCCCCGGAAGAGATCGCGAAAAAATTTCGAGCCAACGCCGCGCTGATTTTGCCGCGGGAGAAAATTGAGAGCATCGTCGCTCTCGTTGGCGACCTCGAAAACCTGGGATCGATCCGAGAGTTGGGCGACTTGCTTACGCCGGCTTAGTTTTTGATTTTTAGTTTTGAGTTTTCAGTTAAAACGGAGTTAAAACCAAGAATTAAAAATTATGGATCTCAATCTCAAAGACAAAGTTGTCATGGTGACTGGAGCGAGCCGGGGCATCGGGAGAGCCATCGCGTTCATCCTGGCGGCGGAAGGAGCGGCTCTGGCTCTCTGCGGCCGCACTGAGAGCGCAATAAAAGAAGCAGCCAAGGAAATCGCCTCCCGCCATGATCCAAGGATCTACGCCGGGTCATGGGATCTGGCTAAACCGGGGGCAATCGATGGTTTTTTACGCGCATCTCTCGCTGAGCTCGGGCGCGTGGATGTGCTGGTGAACAATGTGGGAGCGGGATTCAGCAAATCCTTTGATGATTTGACCGAAGATGAGTGGCGGGAAGTTCTGGAGAAGAACTTCTGGATCGCGCTGCGCTGCAGCCGCGCGGTCGTGCCGCTGATGAAGCGTAACGGAAGCGGAAGAATCATCAATATCGCCGCACTCTCCGGGAAGCTTCCGCGGCGCGGGCAGGTTGCCTCCAACACCGCCAAGGCGGCCTTGATTAATCTTACCGAAAGCCTGGCCGCTGAGCTTGGGGCCGATGGCATCCGCGTGAACGCCGTTTGCCCGGCGGCGATCCTTACGGAGCGGTGGCAGGCCAGGATTGAAAAGATAGCCCACGACAACCACCAGGATTATGCGACCACAATTCGAGAGCTTGCGCGCACGCGGATCCCTGCCGGCCGTTTTGGCCTGCCGGACGATGTAGCGCATCTCGTGGCCTTCCTTGCTTCGGATAAAAGTGATTTCATCAACGGCGTCTCCATTGAGGTCGACGGCGGATTGGGAAGATCTCTCGCCCTAGAGATTCAGTAAATCGGGAAGAGGCCGGAGTTGCCCGGGCGCAGGGAAATACCCGATTCAGGTTAACCTGCGTGATTCTCCCCGAAGTGTTCCTTATTTACTACACGTTAACCCCTCAATTTCTGAAAAGTCCGCAAGTTCGCTGCACGTGTGTGCTGGCACGGCCATTGCACGACGGTAGTTATAGTATTCTTTGGGCCGCGACAGCGGTAATTTATCTTTTATGGAGTGAAGTTATGTTGGTCTTAATCGTTGCCGTGATTTTCGGACTGGCGATTGGTTATTTTGCAACGCAGAACGTTACTCCCGTCACGATCCAAATCGCCGATTATGTTTGGAACGATGTGCCACTGTATCAGGTGGTCATAGGTTCGCTTCTTATTGGACTTTTCCTGGCATGGATTCTCTATCTGGTTAGATCCGTTTCCTCGACGCTGACCTGGTATGGGAGAAATCATGCCGCGAGAAGAGCGACGGTCACCGATTTAGAACGGAGAGTCCACGAGCTCGAAAGCGAAAACGCGCGCTTGAGGGCCGCTCACTCTCCTGCTTATCCTCGCGATGATCATCCTCCAGTCCGGACTGAGATGCCTCATCCCGGGCACTGATTTCTAACATCCTGGTTGGCGCTGATTCATACTTGAACTTACAGACCGAAAGGTTAGTGAGTCCTTTTGTATGAACAGATCTACGCGCGTCAATTGTTGCGCGTTGGAGTCACAGGATCGGGCAAGAAAGAGCCTGCGGTTCGGATTCGCCTGAATGCTATTGCCTTCAGGCGAATCCGATAATTCAACATTTATGTAACGTTTTCTTGCATGTACCTACCGCCCTGTTCGGGCTCTCGCTTGCATCTCAGGTTCAGATTCTCGCAGTACTTACTTCCCAGGCCCTTCTCACATAATCCAGACACTTTTCTGCAGTGGGCTCCCCGTCCCTCCGACGGGGCTCAGGACATGCTTTCGCGGCAGTGACCTTTCGCTGCGCTTGGCTCTTTTTAAATTGTGCCGCTTCGTTCTGAAGAGCAATTCCAGACCTGGCAGGCGGCGTGGACTTTCGTGGCTGATTCAGTATGATGCTTCCGTTAGCCTTACGGGAGGTTGCATGAGTCAGGTTCATTTCATCGACACGACTCTCCGCGACGGGCAGCAGAGCCTCTGGGCGTTGGGCATGAGGACGGGAGTCATGCTCGCCGTCGCGGAACAGATGGATCAATGCGGTTTCGAGGGGATCGAGTTTGTAGTGAACGCCATGCTCAAGAAGTATGTCCGCGAGCAGAAGGAAGATCCGCTGGATTGGTTCCGGCTGGGTGCGAAGCGCTTTAAGAAGACGCGCCTCGTCTATCATGGCGGACTTCATGGCGGTTTTGAGAAGATTCCGAGCTGTATCTACCCGATCCTGATCAAGTTCGTGGTCGCGCACGGAATAACCGTAACCCGAACCTCGGATTGCTGGAATGATTTTGCGAGCTTTAAGGAAGAAGTAGACGGCATGCGAAAGCTCGGCATGGAAACGGTAGCCAACGTCATCTACACGGTCTCGCCCAGACATAACGATGAATATTATGCGCAGAAGGCGCGCGAAGCCGCCGCGATAAGGCCTTATCGGATCTGTTTTAAAGACGTGGGCGGGCTCCTGACGCCTGAGCGGACTCGATCGCTCATCCCTTTGATTCTTAAAAACATCGGCGACGTGCCGCTCGAGTTTCATGCCCACTGCAACAATGGCCTGGCTCCTTTGTGCTGCCTGGAAGCGATCAAGCTCGGCGTCAGGTTCATTCACACGGCCATTCCCCCTCTTGCAAACGGCTCTTCTCAGCCGTCTGTCTTTAATGTGGCGAACAACGCCCGGGCCCTCGGCTATACGCCCTGCATCGATGAGAAAGCGATTAAGCCGATCGAGGAATATCTCACCTTCGTTGCTAAGAGAGAGGGTCTCCCGATCGGAAAGCCGTTGGCGTACGACCACTCACAATATCTTCATCAAGTGCCAGGGGGCATGATTTCCAATCTCCGCCACCAGCTCCGCCTCGTTGGTATGGAGGATAGGCTGCAGGCGACTTTGGAGGAGGCGGCTCGCGTTCGAGCGGAATTCGGCTATCCCATCATGGTGACGCCCCTTTCGCAGTTCGTTGGAAGTCAGGCGGCGGTCAATGTGATTGTGGGAGCGCGATATAAAGAGGTCACAGACCAGGTTATCCAATACGCTCTGGGCATGTGGGGCAGAGAAGCCCCATCCCTGATGGACCCTGATGTCAGGGACAAGATCCTGAGCAGGCCGCGGGCCAGGGAGTTGGAGGCATGGGTGCCGCCTGAGCCATCGATTGAGGAGGTGCGGCGCAAATTCGGCGGCCCCGGTGTTTCTGACGAGGAACTGGTGCTTCGAGTTTATGCTGGAGTAGACGCCGTAAAGGCATTGTTTGCCGCTGGTCCTCGGGGGGAATATCCCAGCGCCACACAGCCATGGGCGCTTCTGGTCGAAGAGCTCGCAAAGCGAAGGAAGTACACGCACATCCACATTGAGAAACCGGGTTTTTCTCTTACTCTCGGAACAAACGAAAGCAGACCCACCGGCAGCGGCTGATACTCGGAAGTATCGTTGCCCGCATAGAAAGGAGCGTAGGACACCATGTGGTATTTGATTCAGCGCAAGGCTACAAAGCCGCGTCAAGAGTGGACGGTGACCCTTGATCAACATCTCGCCTGGATGAGGCTGCAGCATGAGGCCGGCCGCATTCTCTTTTCCGGTCCCACGGCAGATCGTAAGTTGGGGATTTACGTAATTCGGGCTGATTCACGGGAAGAGGCTGAGCGAATTGCCGCGAGCGATCCTTATACGGCGGCGGGTTTCTGCGCGTTCGATCTTTTCGAGTGGGAGGTGCATCAGGTTTTAGGTGCGGGTCCATTCACAGAGGCGGGGCTAAAGTCTCGATAGGTCACGGTCTTGTGAGCAAAAGCCTATCAGGAACCATTTGCCAACGTACAAATTCCACTTGCCTGCCGGGACGTTAACTGGTACCGTGCGAACCGAGTGTACCGAGATAATCAATAAATGGAACGGTGGTGGAAGTATGGGATCTAAAATGAAGTCAGTTTCGGTGCGGGTAGTGGTTGCAGCAGTAGTCAGCGTGTGGCTTTTCCCCAGCTACTCCTTATCTCAAACTCCCTATTACCATGGTAAAAACATTACAATCGTCCGCGGCGGCGAACCGGGTGGCTCGGGCGACATGCAGGCCAGGGCTTTGATACCTTACCTGAAAAAATATATTCCGGGAGAGCCGACGATCATTATCGAGAATATGCCCGGCGCCGCAGGCATGAAAGCCGTAAACCACATCTATTCATCGGCCAGACCCGACGGGCTCAGGATCGCCGCTGTGGGCGCGGGCTTGGTGGTAGGTCCTATCCTCGGCCTGGTGGGGGTGAAGTACGATCTCGACAAACTCATCTATCTTGGATCCACCGAGACCGGAGATCCGTATGTCTTTTACACCCGGAAAGAGGCCGGCCTCGACAGTCTGGAAAAGCTGCGCGCGGCCTCCGGGCTCAGAATCGGGGCGCAGACGGTGGGCCATCCAAACTACGTCAGCGGCCGCATGTTCGCTTACCTGATCGGTCTCAAAGAGCCCAAGTTCGTCGTCGGCTATGGAGGCCTGGAAATTGATGTCGCCCTTTCCCGAGGAGAGGTGGACGCCAGAGCGAACACCTCGGATACGGTCTGGCGGAGAAACAGTGAAGCGATGGAAAAGGGCGCTTTCCATATTCAAGCCACCATCACGAATCCCAAAGGAAAATTTCATCCACGCTTCGCCAACGTCCCGGATCTGGACAGCTTTGCCAGAAACGACAAAGAACGACAGTTAGTGAACCTGTTCCGCACTTTTCTCTACCCCCGTTGGCCGTATGTCTTACCCCCGGGCACCCCGGGTGAGATCGTAAAGATCCTGCGGACGGCCATGGCGAAGGCGTTTCATGACCCTGAATTCCACAAGGAATTCAAGAAGCTCATGGCGAGCGAGGCAAGTCCTCTCACTGGAGAAGCGGTGGAGACCGCTATCCGGGCGCTGCCGCGCGACCCTGAGATCGTCGGGCTCTACAAGAAGATGGCCGATCATGGCCCGCTGCCTCCCCGCTAAGAGGCTGCGTCACAATTAGCCGGTCGCCCTTTAACCGAGGTAACGAACGGCCAAATAGTTGAATTTAAGCCGAGAAATTCCAACTATCAGTTTGGGAGCTCTCCTTATGCTCGATCTGGCTGGGAAAAAAATCCCCAATACCTTGGAAGAGATCATCAGTCCCGGAAGAACGGCCTTGCTGGTTTGGGACATGGAATATGCCATTGCCCCGAACGCATTTAATTTCGGGGAAATCCGGAAAAATCTAAAAACGCTGACGGCCCTGGCGCGCTCTATAGGCGTCCCTGTATTCTACTCGGTACAGGTGCCTTTTGATCTCCAGAAAGAAGAGGCGGGCGTATGGGTGCGTGTCCGGATGCAAAGAGCCAAAATCACCGATATCTCGCAGCTGCTGAACGAGAAAGAAGACCCGCACGGCCGCGACATCATCAATGAGCTAAAGCCAGAGCCGCAGGATATCGTCTTTCGAAAAAGACGGCCCGACGGGTTTGTTGGAACCGATTTTGATCTGATGCTGCGGAGCCGAGGGATTCAGGCGGTCCTCATCGGGGGTGTCGCCACCGAAGGGGGAGTTGAAGGGACGGCTCGGACCGGTCGCAACTTGGGCTACGACATGGTTGTGCTGAAGGATTGCGTTGGGTCCAGGAACCGCGACCTGCACGAGCTCGCGCTGACACTCATGGAGCGGACTCAGTTCGATCTTGCCACCTCGACTCAGGTGGGCAACATATGGCAGCCGTAAAAGAAGGGTACATTCTCGGTCTCATTCAAAATAGCTATCGTGAGCCCAATCACGATGCGAGCCAGTGAGACACCGGCTTCATTTGCCTCCGAGTTTGCCGCGAATTTATCTCTCACCCTTACGTTATAGTCTCTCCCCGCCTGTGACGGCAGACAAGTCAAGCGGAGGAAAGCAGATTTGCGCCCGTTTTGCGTTTGTCAGTGCTGTCAAATAGCGTATTATAAAAGCTCCCGGGCAGGCGGCAGAGGGTCTTTGAGGCGGGAGGAATGTTTTTAAGGGCCGGTTTGCCATAATGCCGAAACGGCTGGATGAATCAGGCGGAATAAGGAGAAAGGAGAGCACGATATGGAAAGAATTCCCAGGGTATCACTGGGCATTACCCTAGTAACGATTTTCGCGTGGTGTTCGGTCTCATTCTCTCAGGAAGCGGCTCTGGTTGCGGCGGCAAAGAAGGAGGGAAAAATGGTCTGGTATACCTCCCTTGCGCTTCCGTCCTCGACGAAATTCGCCCAGCTTTTCATGGACAGGTACAAAGGCATTGAAGTCGAGGTGCACCGCACGGGCTCGCAGCGCGTGCTGCAGCGGGTCATGCAGGAGGCGTCGGCGGGGATAAAAAATGCCGATATCATACACACCTCTGATGCCGGTCATTTTGAGCTACTTAAGAAAAAAGCGCTGACGGTGAAACATACGCCGAGGGGCCTGGAAACCTATCCTGCCGGCTTTAAGGACAAAGATGCCTTCTATTACGGATTGCGAGCTACGCTGTCGGTTATTGCTTACAATCCCAAAGTCCTTTCTGAGAAGGATGCTCCAAAGACCTGGAAGGATCTTGTGGACCCCAAGTGGAGGGGAAAAATGGTTACCGCCCATCCGAGCTATAGCGGGATCATAGCAACCCATGTCCTTGCCCTGGTGAACCTGTACGGGTGGGACTATTTTCAACAACTGGCCAAGAACAAGCTTCATCTGGTCCAGTCCGCCAACGATCCGGCCGGGGTCGTTGCCTCCGGGGAAAGGCCGGTGGGAGTGAACGGGGCCGAGTATTTTTACTATAAGACGCTGAAACAGGGAAATCCCATTAAAATTGTTTATCCAAAGGAAGGAGTTCCGCTCGTGGTCTCGCCCGCGGCTCTCGCAAAGGACGCCCCTCATCCCAATGCTGCCAGGCTTTTCATGGATTTTATTTTCACGAAGGAAGCGCAGCAGATGCTCGCGGACCGAGAGGGGCTCTACAGCGGCCATCCCGAAGTGACTTACCCAAAGGACAAACCTAAACTCAAGGACTTGAACTTGTTGAACGTGGACGCGGATCAACTGGAAGAGAAAAACGCCGAGATAAAGAAAAAGTTTGTGGAATACTTCGGCGCGTGAGAGGGCCACGAAGTTTCCGGTTTTTAATTGTTTTTTGAGTTCATCCTGACGAAAGTCTAATGTCCATACCCAGCGCAGAGACAATCGGGCAGCTCAAACACAGGCGGCGGTTCTTTCTTAAAGCGCTCGACCGGACAGTTCCGGTTTGGGTCGGCGCCTCCGTTTTTTTAGTCCTGCTGATGGTGCTCCCGTTAGGCTGGCTTTTTGTGGCCAGTCTCAAATCGGAGCGAGGGATAACTCTCCAGACTTATACGCAGGTCTTTACCGAATGGGCGTTTCTTAAGGCCATCTGGAATACGATCATCGTTTCCTTTTGGGTAGGGGTCATCGCTGTTTTGACCGGCTCAGTGCTTGGATGGTTGGTGACTCGAACGGACCTTCCCTGGAAGAAAACTATACGCGCGCTGATCATGGCCTCGTTCGTGACGCCGCCTTTCCTGGGGGCATTTGCTTGGACGCTTCTGGCGGGACCCAACGCGGGTCTCCTCAATAAATTTTACCGTTCTCTCACGGGCGACGACAATCACCTCTTCAACATCTTTACAATCGAGGGGCTGATCTTTGTGATGGCCCTTTACAGCTTCCCCTATGTCTTCTCGATGATTGCCAATGTTTGCGAGATGGTCTCATCGGATCTCGAAGACGCAGCGAATATTCTCGGCGCGGGGAGGCTGAAAGTGGCGCTCACCGTAACTCTTCCTCTCGCGGCACCCGCGCTATTGGGAGGATTCATTCTGGCGTTCCTCCATTCGCTCTCTCTTTTCGGCGCTCCGGCAATCCTGGGGCTGCCGGCGGGCATCCATACCATCACCACCCAGATCTGGGCCCTTTTCCAATACCCCCCGCGGCTGGATCTCGCCGCGGCTTTCTCTGTTCCTTTGCTACTGGCCACGGTATGCCTGATCGCGCTGCAAAAGAAAATCCTGGGCCGCCGCGGCTATAGCACCGTGGGCGGCAAAGGCGGGCAGAGACGGTTGCTGCCACTGAAGAGGCTGCGCATTCCCGTCTTGATTTTTGTTTTTGGGATTCTTGCGCTTTCAGTCTTTCTTCCGTATTGGATTCTTCTCAAATCAGCCCTGTCCAAGGCGTGGGCTCTTCCTCTGACATGGGAGAACTTCACGCTTGAGAACTTCAGCTTCGCTTTTTTTCAGTACGGCGACACCCAAAAGGCAATCTTTAACAC
>JACQUW010000062.1 GCA_016210115.1 Deltaproteobacteria bacterium
ATCTTCGACGACGAGGATTTTTTGCGCCGCGGCCACCATGGTGATTTAAATCGATGGCGGCAGCTCCTTCAGATGGCGGATGCTCTTTCCCTTGACCATGAAGATGACCATTTCCGCGATATTTGTCGCATGATCGGCGATGCGCTCGAGATATTTCGAGATAGAGACAATGCTTATGGCGCGGCTGATGGTTTGAGGGTCTTCGATCATGAAGCTTATGGTCTCGCGAAATATCTGCCTGTTCAGATCGTCCACCTCCTGGTCATCTTTGCACACCTTCAGGGCGAGAACCGTATCCTCACGCACGAAGGCATCGAGGCTTTCGTGGATCATCCGCTGCGCGATCTGGGCCATCCGGGGAAGGTCGATGTACGGTTTGAGCTGCGGCTCCCGGCTGAGGGCAATCGCGCGCTCGCAGACATTGACCGCCATATCACCGATGCGCTCCAGGTCCGTGGTGATCTTCAAGGCGGTCGTAATGAGACGAAGGTCCCGGGCGGCCGGCTGGCGCAGGGCCAATAGCCGGATGCATAGTTCGTCGATCTCCACATCCACGCGGTTCACCTCATGATCTCTCTCAATGATCGTCTCCGCCAACTTGATGTCTCGCTCAACAAGCGCCGTGATTGCCTTCTGGATCTGGTCCTCGACCAATCCTCCCATATACAAGACATCTTCCCGCAATTTCTTGAGCTCGTCCTCGAATCGTTTGTCCGTATGCAAGGCTGGCATGATGGGCTCCAATTAAACCGTCTGAACCTTTGAACGATTTGAACAGTTCAAACCGTTGAGCCGTTCAAAACGTTCAACTCTTTCTAACCGAACCGGCCCGTGATGTAGTCTTCAGTTTGTTGCTTCTCCGGCGTGGTAAAAATCTTGCTTGTCACCCCAAACTCTATCAGCTCCCCGAGATAGAAAAAAGCTGTGAAATCGGACACCCGGGCAGCCTGCTGCATGTTGTGGGTCACGATCACAATGGTAAAATTTTCTTTAAGCTCGTGGATGAGCTCTTCGATCTTAGCCGTAGAGATAGGATCCAGGGCAGAACAGGGCTCATCCATCAAGAGCACCTCGGGTTCAACGGCAAGAGCCCGCGCGATACAGAGCCGCTGCTGCTGACCGCCGGACAGATCCGCGGCGCTTTTGTGGAGATCGTCCTTGACCTCATCCCACAAGGCGGCGCGCTTGAGGCTTTTTTCCACCACTTCATCCAACCTCCGTCGGTTGCGAATCCCGACGATTCGCAACCCGTAGACAACGTTCTCATAGATGCTTTTAGGAAATGGGTTCCACTTCTGAAAAATCATGCCCACCCGTCTTCTCAGATCGATCACATCCGTGGATGGAGCATAGATGTCCTGCCCGTGCAGCCTTATCTGGCCGCTGACGGAGATGTTGTCGATGAGGTCATTCATGCGATTCAGGCAGCGCAATAACGTAGTCTTTCCACATCCGGAAGGGCCGATAAAGGCCGTGGCCTGCTTTTCCTGGACGGCCACGTTGATTGATTTCAGCGCGTGGTTAGATCCGTAATAGAAGTTGAGATCTTCAATCTGAATGATCGGTTGATTGAGGGACGTCTCGTCACGCGGCCCAGCGTCAGCTTGGCTGTCCACTATCTTGACCCTTGGAATCTCTATATTGACCTGTAAATCCATTTTATCTCCCATGGTCTTAACGTTCCAGCGCTCGGCCTTGCTCACAGCTACCACCGTATGCGCTTGCGGAAGCGATACCGGATATAGATCGCGACTGCGTTCATGCTGAGTGTCATGACCAGAAGGACCAGACCGGCCGCCGCCGCATTGAAGTGAAACTCTTGCTGAGGCCGTGATACCCAGTTAAACATCTGGATCGGCATCACCGTGAACGGGGACATCAGCCATTCAAACGAGATATACGGGAATTCAGCCTTCACCGGCGGGCTCGGAAGAAAAGCGATGAAGGTGAGAGCTCCAATAGTCACAAGCGGAGCGGTTTCTCCGATGGCCCGGGACAGCGCGATGATCACTCCGGTCAGAATGCCGCCGGTCGAGTAAGGGAGTACATGGTCCTTAACCGTCTGCCACTGGGTGGCTCCCAGGGCGTAGGCGGCCTCACGGATGTTGCCGGGAACCGCCCGTATGGCCTCGCGAGTCGCTACAATGACAACCGGCAAAATGAGTAACGCCAGCGTGAGGCCCGCGGTCAGAAGGCTTTGACCGAGATGAAACTGGTATACAAACAGGCCCAGCGCCATGAGCCCGTAAATAATCGAGGGCACGCCCGCCAAATTGGCAATATTGATTTCGATCAAATCCGTCATCCAGTTCTTGGAGGCGTACTCCTCCAGATAAATACCCGCAGCGACGCCTAACGGCACGGCAACGACCGCAGTAACGAACATGACCAGAGTCGTACCCACCCAAGCCGACAGGATTCCAGCTCGCGCGGCAAACCGCGAGGGATAAGAGGTAAAGAATTGCCAGGAAAGACGCTCGGCACCGTCCAGGGTCAGGTCCACCAGGAGAGCCGTCAGGGTCATCAGACCCACGAGCAGGGCAAGCAGACCAACGATGGCAAAGAGACCGTCCACGACCTTACGACGTGCCAAACCGCTTGTGTGGGCTTCCATTCTAGTAGATCTCCCGGTAGCGCTTGCGCAGAAGATGTCCCGCAACGTTGAAGGCCAGCGTCATCACCATCAGGGTGAGTCCTGCCGCGAAGATGCTCTGGTAAGCAACGGTCCCATGGGGCAAATCGCCCATGCTGACCTGCACGATGTAAGTCGTAATTGTGGCTGCAGGCTCCATCGGGTTCAGCGTGAGGTTCGGCTGCTGACCCGCGGCGACGGCGACGACCATCGTCTCGCCGATCGCGCGGGAAAACGCCAGGACGTAGGCGGAGGCGATGCCTGAAAAAGCGGACGGGACCACCACGCGAACCGCCGTCTGCAGGCGGGTGGCGCCCATGGCATAAGAGCCCTCACGGATATGAATGGGGACAGCTTTCATCGCATCCTCGCTCAGCGAGCTCACGTACGGGATGATCATGATGCCGATGACCAGACCTGCAGCGAGCATATTGAAGCCGGGCAGATCCGGCAGAATGCGCTGCAGCAAAGGGGTCACGAATAATAAGGCAAAATACCCGAACACCACTGTCGGCACGGCGCTCAACAGCTCTAAGACAGGTTTTACCACTTCCCGGACGCGGCGGTCTGCATACTCGCTCAGGTAAATGGCGATCACGGTCCCCAAAGGCAGCGCTAGCAGCAGAGCGACGGCAGAGGTGACCGCCGTTCCTGCGACTAGGGGCATGATTCCGTAACGAGGATTGTCGAAAAGGACTGTCCATTGCGTATCAGTCAAGAAGTCGATGATCGAGACGTGCTCGAAAAACTGGAGCGACTCGAAAACAAGAATCCCGACAATACCCAGAGTAATGGCCACCGACGACAGCGCGGCCAAGAACAATAAGAGCTCTATGGCGCGCTCCGCGAGACGACGGAATGTAAGGCGTGATAAAACGTCCCCGACGATGGCTCTTGGCTTTTCTGTTTCCGAGTAATCAGCCGGGCCTGAGGAAAAAAAGTTGGTCACAACATCACGCTTCTACGAACGCGAATTTGCTTCGGTTGCCGCGAAGAGGAGCACCCCTGGTCGATGCCCCTCTTGCTATTAGCGGATTCACACCTGAACTTCATCCGGCTAGAAACGCGCTTCGCGCTTGAGCAATTCCTCGATTCTGAGGCCGACTTCCGGCTTGCCGCCGAAAACGCTGCCCGCTCTCCCCTTTTTGAAATGGTCCAGACCTGTTTTGTAAGCGACGGCAGGGAGCGGAACGTACTTCACCTGCTTCACCAGTTGCGCGGCGTTGTTGAGGTAAAAATCTACAAACTCCTTCACCTCTGGCCGTTCTGTCGCCTTTTTATTCACATATATAAAAATGGGCCGGGAAAGGGGCTGATATGTCCCATCCTCTACTGTCTTGGCGGAAGGCATGACACGTCCCTTGCCGCCGTCAATGGCCGCGGCCTTGAGCCTCTTTTGGTTCTCCGCATAATAGGCGAATCCGAAATATCCCAGCGCGTTCCTGTTGTTGGCCACGCCCTGAACCAGAACATTATCGTCTTCGCTGGCGGTGAAGTCGCCGCGGCTGGATTTGGCTTTGCCGACCACGGCTTCGGTGAAATATTCAAAGGTGCCCGAATCGGCGCCCGGGCCAAAGAGGGCCAGGGGCGCATCGGGCCACGATGGGCGCACCTGATTCCACCGGGTGATTTTTCCCTGGGCGGCCGGCTCCCACATCTTCTTCAGATCCGCGATTGTCAGCGCGGATGCCCAGTCATTTTTTGGATGAATGACCACGGTCAAAGCGTCGAACGCTACCGGGAGCTCGATATACTGAACGCCGGCCTCTTTACAGTCTGCCATTTCCTTGGAGGTTATCGGGCGCGATGCATCGCTGATATCGGTCTCGCCACGGCAGAACTTTTTAAAGCCGCCGCCTGTTCCCGAAATACCGACGGTGACCTTCACTCTGGCCTTTCTTGCCTTCTGAAACTCTTCAGCCACAGCTTCCGTAATCGGATAGACGGTGCTGGAGCCGTCGATCTTGATGACCTGCTGCGCTCGCGCGGATACAGCAGAAAAGACCGTGCCGGCAAGTGCAACGGCCGCGAACATAATAGATAACAAACGAGATGAACGTTTCATGTTTCTCTCCTTTTTC
This sequence comes from Deltaproteobacteria bacterium, assembly GCA_016210115.1. GTDB lineage: Bacteria > Desulfobacterota > Binatia > UBA9968 > UBA9968 > JACQUW01. The sequence continues at coordinate 4,714 of JACQUW010000062.1, forward strand.
ATTTAGTAACGATCGATTGTTACAAAAAGGTTACAGATCGGTTAAGCTTAGATTAAGCGCCCGACGGGCTTCGACAACGAAAGTCCATAGCTCTTACCTCCTGCACGCGTCCTTCGTTTCATCTGACACACCAGATAACGCCGCATTCTGAAGCGAGGATGAAGAAAAGATGAGCCAACGAAGACTGAAACGTTTAACCTCTTCCAAAACAGCCGCCAAGAACATTTTGATCGATACGGAGTCAACCTAATTAAGAACGGTTAAGCTGTGATGACGCGAGACGGAAGTTTTCGTGAAGACGAGAGGATGCATGATGGTCTGAGGGACCAACGATGCCGTGGGATGATTGGATGAAGAATAAATCACTGCGGCAAAGGATAAGGCTGGGTGGTTAGTTCGGTATTAAGCACAGATGATTTTCAGGTTAAAGTGGCGCAGTGTCACACAATCTTGGGCTCATTCTTGGTTCCGAAACCAAATATACCCACGGGGCGCGCGATTCCGCCACGGAGAAACGTTGCATTCCGACAAAGAGATCTCTTGAAAAGAAGCAATGGCGTGCTGTGCGGCTAGCTTAGGATCGACGGCGCTCCACAGGCGGGCTAAAAAACATCAATGCTGTATGGCCGAATGACCGTTGCGGCAGGGCAGGGCAAGCGTAAAAGTGGAACCTTTTCCGGGCTCGCTATCGACGTTTATGTCTCCTCCGAGCAAATCCGTGAACTTCTTGACGATATAAAGGCCAAGTCCCACTCCGCCATAGAGCCGGGTTTCCGAGCCGTCCAGTTGGCGGAACTTATCAAATATAAGCGGAATAGCATTTGCCGGGATGCCGATTCCGGTGTCCGCCACCGTAAATACCACTTTCTCGTTGTCGGGGACGTAACGCACGGAAATGGTCACTTTGCCCTGTTTTGTGAATTTGACGGCATTGCTGATAAGACTGTCCAGAATTCGCAAGACCTTTGCTCTATCCGTAATCACCTTGGGCAAATCGGCGGGGTAATCCCAGTTGAACGTCACGTCCTTCCCAAGCTGCCGACTATACGTCTTGCTGACATGTTGGAGAAGATCGTTGAGATCTATCTCGCTGTTTTCCACGTTGATCTTATCCGCCTCGACGCTCGTGACAAGCAAGATCATATTGATCATGCTAAGCAGGTCGGCGGAGCGTGCCATAACCCTTTCCAGAGCCTCCTCTTGGCGCGGGTTGATTTCGCCCAGCATCCGATCCTGCATCATACCCGTGTAGCCGACAATCACGGTGAGGGGCGTTCTGAGCTCGTGCGACATGACACTTAGAAATTCATCTTTCACTTTGGTGGATTTCCTCAGCTCATCCGCCAGCTTGACCGTCTCCTCGTACAGTTGGGAATTATGAATGGCCATCGCCGCATGATTGGCAAGCAAAGACAGAAACTCAACCTCTTCAGCGTTGAAATCGTGCTCCCCACAGGTAAAAAACGCGAGAACACCCAAAACCCTGCCCTTAACCATCAGCGGCACTCCTAAATACGAGCGCAGTCCGTGTGTAACTAGCCAATCGTCGCCGGCTGCCCGGGGGTCTTTCTGGACATTCGAAACCACCAAAGGCGCACGGGTCTCGTAAACGACCTGATCAAGCCGCCCTTTGAGTTTCTTCCACTCTTGCTCGTCCAGATTTCTGCAGGCGATAGGTTCGATCTCCCCGCTTTCCTTGCTAGCGAGTCTTACGGTCGAGACGGAATAGGGCAGGAATTCGTCAATATTTTCCAACAAAAGGTCCAGAACACTGGGAAGGTCCAACGTTGAGGTGATCGCCTGGTTGATCTGGCGCAAGGCCGTAGTGCGCTGCAACTGCAATTGAATCTGCAACTCCGATCGCTTACGGGCGATTGCATAACGCATGGAACGCACCAGCAAATTGCCATCGACCTCTCCCTTTACGAGATAATCCTGCGCCCCCTCGCGGACGGCGTCTACAGCGACTTCCTCATCATCCAACCCCGTGAGAACGACAATTGGCGCCCCGGGCGTTATCTGGCGCATGCGCCTTAGCGTATCCAAACCTTGACTGTCCGGCAAACTAAGATCGAGCAAGATAACACTGAACTTCTCCCGGTCCAGACGGCGCATAGCGCCATCGAGCGATTCTACGTGCGCGACATCGAATTGCAGCTCGAAATTCGCTACGCTGGTCGCCGCCAGAGTCTTGCGAAGGAGGAACGCCTGCTCCAGGCTGTCTTCCACCAGCAAGATCTTGATAGTGTCTGAACCGCCAGCGCTTTTTTCTCGAGAACCCATCATTGCCGACCCATCATGTCGGAATCGTAAAGTAAAAAGTGGCGCCAACTCCAGGCTCTGACTCCACCCAAATGCGTCCTCCGTGGCGCTCCACAATTTTCTTGCACACTGCCAGGCCGATACCCGTACCCGGATATTCCTGCCCCCGATGCAAGCGTTGAAAAATAACGAAAATCCGATCGGCGTTCTTCGGGTCGATGCCGACGCCGTTATCACGGACGGAAAAGAGCCAATCCTCCCCGTTTTGCTTCGCTGTCACATGAACCCGCGGCCGTTCATGATTGTGGAATTTGATCGCGTTGCTGATCAGATTCTGAAACAACTGCCCTATTTGAGTCTTGTCGGCCATCACAGTGGGCAAGGCATCATAAGTGACGACGGCGGCGCTCTCCTCGACAGCGACTCGCAGATTTCCCATCACCTGATCTAGCACGGTGGCACAGTCGGTTGCTTCGAATTCCTTGGTCCGGGTCCCGACCCGGGAATAAGTCAGCAGGTCTTTGATCAACTGTTGCATGCGAGTTACGCCATCCACCACATAGCCGATAAATTCATCCGCTTCCCCGTCGAGCTTTCCTTTCTGGCGCTTTGCCAACAACTGCGCAAAGCTGGCGACCACGCGCAGAGGCTCTTGAAGATCATGCGACGCGACATAGGCAAATTGTTCTAGCTCGGCATTGGATCTGGCCAACTCCAGGGCTCTCGTTTTTGCGACCGCCTCCGACTCTTCCGCCAATCGCCGCAGGCGGTCGCTTTCCCCGAGCAAGAGCACGTTTTCCCCCAAGGCCCGGGTGAGCGCTCTTAAAGGCAGAACACGCAACGTGAGGAACACCGCCAGGCTCAGCAACAGACCGAGGATTCCGATGCCCGCCGTTCGGATAACCACCGGTCGCAAGGACCGGCTGATCTCAATCTGGCCAACGGTAACACCCAAATCGATGAGCTCGGCTGTCCTCGTGAGCACGGGAGCAACGGCCTCTCTATGCCCTTGGATGATGACATTGTTGTCCCCGTCCAGGATGCGCCAGACGGGCGCATAACCAGGCGTTCCATTGCGACGAATCAGATCATCAAATCGTTGCTCCTCGAAGCGCCATAAAATCGGATTCGCTCGCACGATTTCGGATGAGCTACGACTGAAGATAATTGTCTCAGCTTCGAGCAGACCTGCCTCGTATTGGTAAGATGTGGTGAAATAACCCAAAGGAAAGCCAACCGCCACCACAGCGGCGACAGCCGCCGCAATCCAGGTAATCGTTCGAACCAGATTCGGGTTTAGCTTCTCCACGGTTCAGTGTCTTTCCTTACCAAGCCGATTATTCGGGCTTAGAGAATCGATTATGAATCGGCCTGGCGACCATTCCTCCATGGCGCCGCTTCAACAGAAAGCCAGAGGCATAAGAGAAATCGGTCTTGCTGATAACCGCGTCTGATGAGTTCACAAGAGAAATCGGCTGTTTAGATAAAGTCTTTAGCCGACCGGGCTGGCTCCGTTTAAACCGGGCTGTCAAGAATTTGACAGGGCAGCCCGCCGACAACCGGAGCAGTTTTGAAAACAGGCCGCAAGAGATCGAATAGAACCGAAGGGCGTCCGGCGCTCCGTTATCCCTGGCAAGGAAGAGTCAGCGTGAAAGTGGAGCCTTCGCCAGGATGGCTTTCAACTTCTATACGCCCCCCGAGCAGCTCGGTGAAACGTTTGACTATATAAAGCCCCAAACCGACACTGCCGGAGTGGGAGGCTCGGAGACCATTCAGCTGGTGGAATTTTTCGAAAATAAGGGGAATAGAATCTTTTGGAATTCCGATTCCGGTGTCGGCGACCCTAAACTCAATGGATGCGCCGCTCCCCGCGACTCCGTTGACGGATCTTGAGCTAAAATGGCGCGAAGGCCCGCCCCGCACGCGCACGGCGACCGTTACCATGCCTTTCTCCGTAAATTTAATCGCGTTCGTGACAAGATTGCTGAGGATATGCCTCAGCTTTCCCCCATCAGTCTTCACTACGGGCAAATCTGATGGATAGTCCCAGGTGAGGGCAACTTTATTATTTAAGAGTCCATCGTACGCCGACCTGAGTTGGTTGAGAAAATCACCCAGAGCGATTTCCTCGCTTTCCGCTTTAATCGCGCCGGCTTCCACCTTAGCCGCAACCAATAGGGTGTTGATCATTTGGGAGAGATGGCTGCCCCGGTCTATCAGCTTTCGCAGATACGTTTCCTGCTCACGATTGATCTCTCCAAAGGTCCTGTCGACGATTAAGCCTGCATAACCAACCATCGCGGTAACAGGGGTTTTCAGCTCGTGAGAGATGAAACCCAGAAACTCGTCTTTGACGTTGTTGGCTTTCTGCAGTTCCACAGCCTGTCTTTTTGTCTCTTCGTGAAGCTGAGAATTGTGGATGGCGATGGCCGCTTGCCCTGCCAGCGTCGACAGAAACTCCACCTCATCTTCTGATGGCAGCCGTTCCTCTGCTGAATAAAAAGAGAGCACCCCGAGCGTCTCATTTTTGACGATAAGCGGAACGCCCACATAAGAGACAAACCCATATTTGACAAAAAACCCCGGCGACTGGACTCGTGGATCCACTTTGAAGTTAGAGATGATCAACGGATTCCCGTTGTCGAAAACCGATCGCGAAGATGTGTGCGGGTTGGCGCGTGCGAGTGCCTTCCAAGCTTCCTTTTCCACATTGCGCGACGCCAAAAGGTCCAGCTCGCCATTCGGGCCAGCCAGCCAGACACCCGTGGCTGAATAATTCAGGAGGAGGTCGATTTTTGCCAGAAGCAAGTCCAGAACCGAACTGAGCTCCAGCGTCGAAGTGATGGCCACATTAATATCTCGAAGCGTGGAGATCCGCCTTTCCGCCCGTTTGCGTTCAATGGCATGACGCAAAGCCCGGGCTAGCAAGGTCCCATCCACTTGACCTTTTACCCAATAATCCTGTGCGCCCTGCCGAACAGCTTTCACAGCCATTTCTTCATCGTTGAGACCGGTCAGCACAACGAAGGGGATTTCTCCTGCCTGCCTCGACATGCGCTCCACCACCTCTAAGCCGTGGCCATCCGGTAAAGACAAATCTAATAAGATCACGTCACATTCGTTTTCCCCGATATGCTGAAGAGCCTGGCTCACGTGAGAGACATGCGCCAGCTCAAAATTATGGCTGCCTACCTCCGCCAAAGCCTCCTGGAACAGGCGCGCGTCTGCCGGATTGTCCTCAACCAGGAGAATCTTGATTCGTGGATAATTCATATCGTGGCTAGCTCGTCAAGCCGGCAGCTTGACAACCGTAAGCCAAAAATCCTGAATCATTTTCACTCCTTTAATAAATAAACTGATCCAGCTCGATTGGCTTCGTAACATAACAATTGGCGTTTAATTCGTAAGTCGAAAGAATGTCCTCGTCAGCCTGTGAGGTCGTCAAAACTATCACTGGGATACGCTTCAGGGACGGGTCGTTCTTGATCTCCGCTAGCACCTCGCGGCCGTCCTTCTTCGGCAAGTTCAAATCCAGCAGGATAAGGTCCGGTCTCATCGCGTGACTGAATTCGTCCTCCCCTCGCAAGAACCGCATAGCCTCCACCCCATCGCGGGCGACGGTCACGTGGTTCAGCATCTTGCTCTCTTTCAAAACCTCCATGGTAAGACGGAGATCGCCCGGGCTATCCTCGACTAGCAGGATCTCCACAACCTTGCCCGTCACGCCCGCTATCATCGCCCTGTGCTCCTTTCGGTTTCTCTTCAAATCGGAACCGTAAAGTAAAACGTCGAGCCTTTACCCGGTTGCGACTCCACCCATATGCGCCCGCCGTGACGTTCTACGACTTTTTTGCAAATCGCAAGCCCGATGCCCGTTCCAGGATATTCCTCTTTGCCGTGCAAACGCTGAAAAATAACAAATATCCGCTCGCCATATTTCGGATCAATGCCGATCCCATTATCGCGGACCGAAAAAAGCCAATACTTTCTATTCCGCTCGGCTGAGATCCGAATGAAAGGCGGCCCCGCGCCGCGAAACTTGATGGCATTTCCAATTAGATTTTGGAACAGCTGCTCGATTTGAGTCGCGTCTCCCATGATGGTCGGCAGTCCATTGGTCGCCAGCCGCGCTCCGCTCTGCTCAATCGCAATGGCCAGGTTGGCCACCGCGCGCTCATAAACGACCCCGCAGTCCACCGGTTGTGGCTCTTTCTGCCTGGTCTGCAAGCGCGAATAGGACAACAGCGCATTGATCAAACCCTGCATCCGAGTCGCCCCATCCACCGCGTAGCCGATAAACTCATCCGCATCCGCATCCAGCTTACCTCGGTAACGGCGGGCCAGAAGTTGCGTATAACCCGCCACCATTCTCAGCGGCTCCTGAAGGTCATGCGAAGCGACATAGGCGAACTGCTCCAGCTCTCTATTCGAGCGCGCCAGCTTGTCCGCCTCCAGAGTCAGCGCCTCCTTTGCCGATTTGAGTTCCTCATAAAGCCGCGCTTTTTGCACTGCGATCCCTATCTCGCTGCCCACCGTCTCGATCAAGTTCACCTCATTAGGCTGGATTTTGCGCTGCGCACGGCTGCCGATTTGGATAATTCCTATGATGTCGTCCTCGGCGCGAACCGGGACGATCAGGACAGAGTTGACTCCCTCTCTTTTCAGACTGCGCAGCCCCTCGCATTCGCGCACATTTTCTATCACGCGCGATTCTTTCGGAAACATTCCGTGGCTCAAACACCTCCCGCTTGTTGAATCCCGCGTGATTCTCCGGTGAGGCTGAATATTTTCACGATCCCGATAACCCCGGCTGGCCACCACCTCCATGACTTCGCTGCTACGGTCCAAAAGACGGATGTTGGCAACATCGAAAGAGCCTCTTGCCATAGCTTTTTCAAGAATCCCGTCAAGCGCCGTTCGCACGTCCTGAGCATTTAGAATAAGTTGACTGATCTCCTTGAGCGTGACGAGATCCTCGTAGCGTGCTGTGAGGGCGGCGTCCGCATGGTTGCGCTCGCTATCCTGGCGTCTGATGATTCCATCCGCGCGTCTCACAATAAAAAAAAGGATACCGTAAAGAAGAGCCAGGGTCAGAATTACCCCGCCAACAATGGTCCGTTGAGTGCTCTTCATTTTGTTCAGGAGCGGCGTAACGTCATAGTAAAGCTCAAATACAGCCTCCGCTGGACCCGCGGCGCCGCGGGGACGCAGGGGAATATATCTTTCGAGAATGTCCCGGTCTTCGATCACCTCATCAAAAGCATTAAACGTGTTGCGATGAACAAGTTGGCTAACCACGTTCCCGGAGCGCGCCGAGAGAAAACCCTTATTGCCGCTTTTATCGCCGCCGATCTGGCTTGGCTCGGTTGAGAATATGGTCTTTCCGGCTAAGTTGTAAATGTTGATCTTTACGACCTCCAGACCTTTTGCCTCAGCCAGAGTGGCCCTATAAATTTCGGCAATTTCCGGGCGAGAGCGCAGTGCGTCTCTTTGAAGCTCAGATGCGGATGTCAGAAACGGGCCAAAGCGGGACCATAAAGAGTTTGCAAATGCCTGCGCCAGGATGACGTTATGGCGCTCCCCCAGGTCGAGGAGGTCCTTGAGCGCGGCCTGACGATAGAAAATTCCCAAGGCGGCCGTTGCGATGGCCATCGCCACAAGGCTGGTTATTGAAAAATAGCGCAGCAGTCTAAACACAAACCCCCTCGGCTCTAACCAGGTTTTGCGCCGTCACTTCAATCCCACTGACGGAGTCATCGTAATCCAAAGGCACCGTATTCCCTGTCTGCATACGCGTCGCTCACGCCGGGGGCAGCTTTACGACCGTGAACCAGAAATCTTCAATCTTCTTCACCACCTGAATGAAGCGATCCAGATCCACCGGCTTCGCTACATAACAGCTCGCATTCAGATCATAGGTCCTGAGAACGTCCTCCTCGGCTTCCGAGGTGGTCAGAATCACAACCGGGATACGCTTCAAATCACGATCGCTTTTAATCTCGTCCAGCACCTCCCGCCCGCTTTTCCTGGGCATGTTCAAATCCAGCAGAATCAAATCCGGACGCGCAACACCAGCGTACTCGCCCTCCCGTCGCAAAAACCTCATTGCCTCCACACCGTCGATAACCCAGTTAATATGGTTCAGCACCTTTCCGTCCTTCAGCGCTTCCATCGTGAGACGCGCGTCCCCTCGACTATCTTCAACCAGTAAAACCTCCACGGCCCTACCCGTTGATCCCAAATTCATCCCCGTCTCGCCCATTTCGTCCCTCCTTTCAAGCCTGAATAGTAAAGTGGAACGTCGAGCCCGCGCCGGGCTGCGCCTCAACCCATATCCGGCCGCCGTGACGTTCCACTACTTTTTTGCAAATCGCTAGCCCGATCCCTGTGCCTGAATACTCCCCCTGACCGTGCAACCGTTGAAACATGCCAAAAATCCGCTCCGCATATTGGGGATCAATTCCGATACCGTTGTCGCGAACCAAGAAATGCCAATGCGTTCCGTTTCGCTCGACCGAAATCTGAATCCGCGGCGACTCCGCGCCGCGAAACTTGATAGCGTTCGAAATCAGGTTTTGGAACAGCTGCTCGAGCTGTGTGCCGTCTGCTAAGAGAATCGGAAGCGGATCGCTCGTCACCGTTGCACCGCTCTGCTCAATCGCCACCGCCAGGTTGGCAAGAGCGCGCGCATAAACAGCGTGGCAGTCTGTTGGCTGAGGCTCCTTCTGCTTCGTCTGCAACCGCGAATAGGACAACAGTGCATTGATTAACGCCTGCATCCGAGTCGCCCCATCCACTGCATACTCGATAAATTCGTCCGCGTCGGCATCAAGTGTGCCCCGATAGCGCCGCGCCAGAAGCTGGGTATAACTGGCGACCATCCGTAGTGGCTCCTGCAGATCATGAGAGGCAATGTAAGCAAATTGCTGTAGCTCAGCATTGGAACGCGCCAGGTCGGTTGTCTTTCTTGCCAGCGCTTCGTAGGACTGCTCCAGTTCAGTCGCCTGTTTTTTTGTCTGCTGATAAAGCCCTGCGTTTTCCACAGCGATAGCCGCGCCGTTGGCCATCTGTTGGAGAATATCCACCTCGTCTTGGGTGAACTCTCGCGGCTGATAGCTTAACGCCCGAAGGATACCGACCACCTCTCCGCTCCTCGAGAAGAGGGGGACTCCCAGATAGCCTTTGATCCCAAGGCGAGTCACTGTTTCCCCGGCCTGCATTCCTGGGGCGTTCGTAACATCGGTTATTACAAGAGGTCTGCGGTTCTTGCTGATCCATGCTGATCGACCCCGGCTGGTTCCCGTGCGGGTTGACAACAGGCGCTGCGGTTCTATCCCCGCGATGCCCACGAGATCCCACTTTCCTCCGTCCAATACCCGTACGTCCGAGATATCCAAATTCAACACCTCCCGCACCTTTTCTGTAAGCTTCTTGAGGAGGCACTCGATGTCCAGCGACGTGATATCTTGGCTAAGCTCCTTTAAGAGCTTCTGGATCTGCTCCCGCCTCTGAAGATCTCGGTTTGCTCTTTCCAGCTCAACTGCCTGACTTTTGCTCTGCTCGTAAAGCTGGCAATTGTGAATCGCAATGGCCGCCCGGCCCGCGAGCGTGGTAAGAAAGTCTACCTCTTCCTCCCTAAATGGATGCTCCTCTTTGGTAAAGAAGGTGAGGACCCCCAAGACCTCGCCTTTAGCCATCAAGGGAACCCGTAGAAACGAGACTAACCCATGCTTGCGGAGGAATTCAGAAGCTAGCGATCGTGGATCAGTTTGAGCATTAAGGACCGTTACCGGGGCATTGTTTTCAGGCAACATCCTGGCGAGCCCGTCTTTCCCCGCACGCGCGGTTTGTGCCTTCCATTCCTCTTCATTGAGATTCCAACACGCAACAGGCTCCAATTCCTTCGTCTCTCCGTTGACTAACCTCACGGTCGTCGCCGCAATCGAGGGCAGAAGCTGATCGGTTTTTTCCAACAAAAGATCTAGCACGGTGCGGAGATCTAAGGTCGTCGTAACCGCCTGGTCAATCTCGCGCAAGGCTTGCATACGCGCCAGATTGCCCTGAAGCTGTTCCTCTGCTCGCTCGTGGTCTGCCCGGCGGTTTTGCAAAGCCTCGGCCATCTGGTTAATGGAACTAGCCAGAGCACCTAATTCGTCGCCTCGCTTCACCTCCAACCGGGTATCCAGCTTCCCCTTGCCAATTTCGCTGGACGCGCGCACGATAGCCAAAATGGGTAGACTGAAATTGGTGGCGATGATAAAGGCCAGGAGAACGCCGATTCCGAGGGAGAAAACGGTAATCAAGAGACTTGTCCTGGTTGTTTCGCGAACCATTCGATACGCGGGCTCGAGCGAGAATCCCATGATGAGATGTCCAATGCGGCTATCGTCGGGCAAAAGAATCGGACCACCCATCTTAAGAATCTTTCCTTCTAATCTCCATATCCAACCGACGGAATGCAGCACCTGTTTGCTAAAATCATCGCCTAATCTCTGGTTCCGCATGCCATTCTCTTTAGTCCCATCGGTTAGCACCATTCCGTGCAGATCCGTTACGTAGATGGAACTGATACCAGGATTGGTACGGGCGCTTTGCAACTTTATACGCAGCGCGTGAACGTCGAGAGAGTAGAGATCATTAGCGATGATGCCGGAAATCAACGAAGCGATCTGCCACGAATCTTGCTGGAACGTCGTAAGAACTCGCTGTCTTCCCTGATAGATGAGGTATAGAGAGATGCTCCCACCTACCAGCAGGACAACACAGACGGTAAAGGTTACCAATTTGAGGCGGATACTAAGTTTCATTTGATTCCAAGTTCAGCATCAATGAATTTTACCGCCTTCAATAAAGGGGCCATGGCGTCGTTCGATAATTCGTCGAACTTGTTTGTCTTTTGAAAGGCTTCCAACGCTTTTTTCCCGTCCTCGGACAGGTGCATGTTAGTTAAAATGTCCTTTATTCTAGCCACAAGTTTGGAAGGGAGATCCGCTCGATGACTAACCAGATGGCGGGGGATGGAAAACGTTGTGTGAACAATCTTGAAAGTCTCGGGGCTTTTACCCGCCTCCTCGAGATATCGCTGAACATCCATTGCCCCGGCCGAGACCTTCTCCCTCAATACCCAAGCCACCGTATTCTCTTCATCGGAACTAAAGACATAGCCCACTTCACCAGGTCTTACGGGATCGGAAGCATCCTTTTTTGGAATCAACTTGAATCCCTGCTGCATCAGAAACATCTTGGGCAGGAAGTAACCAGAGGAAGAGAAGGGCTCTTTGAAAGCGATCATTTTACCCTTGAGTTTTTTTAATCCATCCAGACCGCTGTCCAGTCTCGTGAAGATCACGGCGTTGTAATCGCTAATTCCGTTCTTCCACCGACGGAGGAGAAGTTTGCTCCCGCAAAGGCGGCTTACCGCCAGAGACGGGAACGGACTGTCAATGTAGAGATCGACCTTTCCCTCGCGCAGGAAAGCAGCCATCTCGGGGATAGTTTTGCCGACGACAACCTTCCCTTGATCGAATCCATCTGAGTGGAGTTGCCTGGCAACATGGTTGGCAAGCGATAAGAATTTTTGGATCTCTTCAGTCGGCGCATCGCCGACAGACCCTATGCTAAGCAGCTTAGCCGGGGTTAACCGGGGAAAAAGCAGCACCGCGGCCACAAAAAACCATAACGTTCCAGGCTTTAAGGATTTAAGCATTCCCAACCCCCCAGTTTTCCTGCATGATTGATGATCTGGCGTAAGTCATTTATTACCGACTTGAGCGTATCTCTTCTCGTGTCCGGAAACCTTGTCCATCAGGGCAGATGAAGGGCTGTTACAGGGAAACGTAATCGTAAACGTGGAGCCCACTCCGGGCTCGCTCTCTAGGTCAATGCTTCCGTTCAGCATCTCAACGTAGTTCTTCACAATGTAGAGGCCGAGTCCGATCCCCCCGTAGCTTCTTGTTTCTGAATTGTCCGCCTGGCGGAACATATCGAAAATGACGGACCGCTTCTCCTCGGGAATCCCCACGCCTGTGTCTGAAACCTCAAACTCCACTGTGCTTGAATCGGAAAATTGATGAATTGAAACGCTCACCGTGCCTCTTTCAGTAAATTTGATGGCATTGGCGATAAGAATGCGGAGAATCTCATGAATCTTCTTGCCATCCGTCACCATGCTTGGAATCTCGGAGGGATAGTCCCAAGAAATCGTGACTCCTTTACCTGGGGGGGCGGTGCAGGAATCCTTAAGCCCGGTTAGCAAAAGGTTCAAGTCCACGGCTTCCAATTTGGGTTCGACCTCGCCTGCCACAATGCTGGCCGCCTGGAGTACCCCTGCGATCATGGTTAACAATTCCTCGCTGTGAGCGGTTACCCGGCCCAGAGCCCTTGCTTGTCCGGGATTAACTTCCCCTAACAACCCGTCCTTCACCATTTCGCTATAACCCACGATAGCCGCAACAGGAGTCCTGAGCTCATGCGACATGATGCTCAAAAACTCGCTCTTTATCTTGTTGGCCCTTTCCAAGCGCCTGTTGGTTGACTCAAGCTCCTCGCGGAGAATTTCAAGGCGTTCCAGTTGCCGCTGGACCTGCAGCTCGGCGCGCTTGCGCTCCATCGCGTAGCGCAAAGCTCGCCAAAGCCACGGCCCCTCCACCTGGCCTTTGACCAGATAATCCTCCGCCCCCTCCCGCAGAGCACTGATCGCCACGGATTCATCATCGAGCCCCGTCAGCACGACGATCGGGACTTCTCTTGCGACCTCTTGAACGCGCACGACGGTTGTTAGCCCGCTCTCATCCGGTAAAGAAAGATCCAACAGGACAACGTCAAAACTTTTCTTGCTGAGACAATCTAGTGCTTCGCTGAGCCGCGCCACATGCTCCAAGTCAAACTTCACCGTGTGCGTCTCGGTCAAACAGTCGCGCAGCAGCCAGGCATCGCCCGGATTGTCTTCGACCAGCAAGATTTTGATCGTTTCTGCGCTCATCTCTCTCCCGACGGATGTCGATGCTGAAATCGCCGCCAGGCCCACGGAGTGTGTTCGAACTCCGGCAAGACCCCCGTTGGCTCAAAGCTGCAAATTATCGTTCTCGCGTCCCCGGAGTTCACCGGCCTGTCTTTGGCCGCGCTCCTTTCAATTCGCCCCGCCAGATTTCGGCGGCAGCTTAACGACCGTGAACCAGAAATCCTCGATCGACTTAATGACGTTAATGAACTGCTCCAACTCGACCGGCTTGGCAACGTAACAATTCGCGCAAAGATCGTAACACTTAAGTATGTCTCCCTCGGCCTCGGAACTGGTCAAGATCACCACCGGGATACGCCTCAGATCAAGATCCCGCTTGATCTCGGCTAAAAGCTCGCGACCGTCTTTCTTCGGCAGGTTCAGATCCAATAAAATCAGGTCCGGACGAGGAGCATCGGTATAAGGGGCCTCCCGGTGCAGAAAAGTGGCAGCCTCCAACCCATCCTTCGCAACATGAAGCTTCTTGCACAGCTTCCCCTCCTTCAGCGCTTCGGCCACTAGCCGCACGTCGCCAGGATTGTCCTCGACCATCAAGATGCTAAGACTTCTTCCGAGGTTCCCATTCATCATAGGGACATCCCTCTTTGCGGAACGGTAAAGAAAAACGTCGAGCCCTTCCCCGCCTGCGACTCGACCCAAATGCGCCCCCCATGACGCTCCACAATCTTCTTGCAAATCGCCAACCCGATGCCCGTGCCGGGATACTCCGTCTTGCCGTGCAGGCGCTGAAAAATAACAAAGATGCGCTCCGCATACCGCGGGTCAATGCCGATGCCGTTATCCCGCACCGAGAAGACCCACTCCTTAGTGTTTTGCTTCGCCGAGACGTGAACAAGCGGCGGCTTCTGATTGTGAAACTTGATCGCATTGCCAACCAGATTCTGAAACAACTGCTCCATTTGGGTGACATCAGCCATCACCGTCGGCAATAGATCACGAGTCACCGTGGCGCCGCTCTCCTCAACCGCAACTCTCAAATCGGCAATCGCCCGATCCACGATGGCCGAGCAGTCGGCCGGCTCGAAAGCCTTGCTTCTCGTGCCGACCCTGGAATAAGCCAGCAGGTCCTTGATCAGCGCCTGCATCCGAACCACCCCGTCTACAGCAAAGCCAATAATCTCATCCGCGTCCGCATCGAGCCTGCCCTTGTAGCGCTTGGCCAACAGTTGTGTGAAGCTCGCCACCATCCTGAGGGGCTCCTGAAGATCGTGGGAGGCCACATAAGCAAACTGCTCCAACTCGGCATTGGAGCGGGAAAGATCTTTTCCCCATTCCTGAATCTGATCGAGCATCTCATTAAAGGCGTCGATAAGGTCGCCCACCTCGTCGCCGGTATCCTTCACCGCCCTGACCGCATAATCCTTTTCGACGGAAACGCGCCGCGCGGTCTGGCTCAAATGCAAAAGCGGTTCGGAGATCACCTGCTGAAGCCTGGATGAAAGCAAAAACGCTATCAGGATCGTCACGAACAGAACAACGAGAACAATGCCGGCGTACAACGTGAGGCGGGAATATATGGCCTGCAGATCAGATCTAAGGCAAATCCTGCCGACCTTTTCTTCGTGTAGAATAATCGAGCGACAGAGGACCAGGCCCTCGGTTCCAAAACGATGCTTATCCGCCTGAACGGGCCGAATGGTCAAGTCATCCCTAACGCCCGCGCGACGATAGCTCGCGAACGCGCCTCCGTCTCCTCCATATACGTAGGCCGCGATAATATTCGGCTCCGCCCTCAGTGCGACCAGGGTCTCCTCAGCCGCCTTCCTGTCGTTAAAGACGAGGGCCGCCGTAATGTTGGCGCCGATGATTTCTGCCTGGACCGTAGCGTCCCGCACCATGCTGCGCCGAAACATGATCAGCTCATAAGTGATGAAGGCGGCGCACGCCAGCACCAATGTAACCACGGTGGTCAGCATAATAATCAAGTTCAGCTTGTGCTTGATGGGCAGATTTCGAAACCGGCGCAATTCAGTTTCTCCAACTGGCCCTGACAACCCTCGCCAGCTTCAGGAGCCGGGAGCTGATCTTAAGTCCGGCCCGCTCACCCGCGTCGATATTGATCTCCAAACGAATCCTATCGCCGTCTAAATAGAAGCTGATGATTCCGCCCATTTTCGTGAATTCAGCGGTTTCACCCACCGTCAGAACCGGAGCGTTTCTCAGGCTTCGCAGAATTTGAGCGTAGCGCTCCTGCTCGGAGGGGCTCACAAAAACAATATGGCAGCCATCCAGACCTTGAAGTCCTCGAATTCGCTTAAGGGCGCTCTCTCGCTCGTTCACAGTCTTACCTTTAACGACGTCCTCCAAATCGGAGCCGAAAGGATCTTCACCCAAAACGCAAAAGCCAAATGCAGCGCGAGGATTCGAGAACGCCTTGGAAGGCCAGTCTACGAACTTCGCAAAATTATAGAGAAAGGCTGCCTTAACCCGATACTCGGGCAGCTCAATCTCTGTAGCCCCAGCCGCCTCCAAAAGAACCGTCACAAGTAGCCAGACCAGCATCAACCGCGCGCGCTCCCGCCAGGCGGTTCCTTGGCTAGACCGCGCCAGCATCTCGACTATCCCACGGAAAAATCCCTGCGCGGGCGCCACAAAACTCCGCGCGTCCGAGATTTCTTGAATTCCGGAAAAAAGTTTGACCCTCGCCTCTGAGACCAATGGCCAAACCCGTGTCCATTAGGATGCTCACCGCCGAAATAGCTCTTTGGGTCGACGACGATCAAACCGCCGTCTTCAGCATTCTGCACTAGAACCTGTAGGTTAATTTGAAACGAAAGCTCCGACCATCCTGCCTTATGGAATCTTGAACGTGCTCTCCTCCTCCCGGATCGCTGTACTTATTGTTGAATAGATTGTACACGCTCCCCGAGACCTCTATTCCCTTAATGACATTCTGGCTAAAAAGCGTCACATTCGTGACGAAAGCATCACCGCTATGAGCGCCTCCAAGCGTCTTCCGCCTGCTGCTGTATCTCCCCTCAAGACCTAAGAACAGCTTTTCGCTCACGATGGGGACAATACCGTTGAGCTTAAGCAAATGGGCGGGAGAGTTGGCCACGCCGGTCCCGGTTTTCTTGTCTTCTGTTCTCTGCAGCGCATAACTTACTCGGCTCCTAAAACCACCTGTCCACTTTCCCTCTAATTCCAATTCCAGCCCTTTCTGCACCACACCCTCGATATTCTGAAACACCAGCAGCCCGTCCTTGGGATCTTCCTGCTGAGCGATGAGGTCGCGGATCCGCTGATAATAGAGATTCATGGTGCCCCAAACATTGAAGCCAAGGTATTGGAACATCCCGATTTCAACGGTTCTGATCGTTTCCGGATCAAGGTTCGGATTCGCTTTCTGCGAAATTCCGGGATCTTGATAATAAAGCTCATAGACATTGGGCGCGCGAAAAGCCTGACCGTAGAGCAGTTTTAAAATGGTCCTTTCGAAGGGAGTATAAGTAATCCCTACCCGGGGGTTGACCGTCCCGCCAAAAGAACTGTAATGATCGTAGCGAACACCCGCATTCACTCTGAGACTTTTGAAGATCTCAAATTCATCCTGGAGATAAAGCCCCCAGTTCTTGCTTCTTCTCCGATCGTCCACATACACACTGGTATCGTAATTGAGCTGATCCTGCTTGAACACATACTGGTACTCTGCACCCAGAATGAAATTGTGGCGGCCGAATAGCGCCTTCCCAAACTGCACCTCCCCACCCATGGATTGCGTCTGAGCCTTATCGATATTTTTGACCAGGAGAGAAGGGTCCGCTGAATCAGCGTAGATATAGTCTCCCCGATAGTAATAATGGTCATAATAGACACGGCCTTGAACCCCCACTCCGTACGGAAGCTGATGGCGATATTTAAGATCACCGAAAGCACGCGCATCCGTGGTTTTTGTGTCGTCATTGTTAAAAACCGTCTCGAAGGCGGCGGTCGGAATCTCTTTTTGTCTCCTTATGTAACCTCCCTCTAAGCTTAGATTCCCAAAGGACAGGCTGCCAAAGAGGCTACCGTAGTTTTCATCGTCCGCGTCTTTTACAATTCCATTGTTGGTAGAAGGAGAATCAAATTCCTTGTAATATAATCTTTGATCTCCCTGGCTTTCGTATCGACTTCCGGACAACAAAATCTCCAGACCACTTTCGAAGCGGTTGCCATAGCTTAAACGTCCTTTGTACGTTGTGAAGGTCCCTCCCTCACCCGAAACCTCCAACCCTTTAAGGTCCTTTCCCTTTTTGGTTCTTATGTTGATTGTGCCCAAGAACGCGTTGGTCCCATAAAGGGAAGAGCTGGGACCACGAATGATTTCCACCCGATCGATGAGATCCACGTCTAATATGAAATCGTTTCCGATGGCTGACTGGTCAAAGACATTGTCATTCATTCTGTGGCCATCGACTAGAAGCAGAAACCGAGAATTATAGTCGCCGGCTCGAGAGAAGCCGCGTAATCCCAGGTAATGATAATTCCGGTCGTACCGGACAAATGATCCTCTTACACTCTGCAAGATATCGGGCAGATTCCGGTAGCCGTGCTTTTTGATATCGTCGCTGGTGACGATGGTAACGAAGGCCGGAGCATCGGCGAGGCGCTGATCAAATTTCGAAACACTCTCAATTCTTACCTCCATCAAATCCTCGATAGATAGGGCGGTCAAATCCTCCTTCGCCTCTGCCGCCCAACCGGCTGTGGCGACCATCGCAAACACGAAGAGGAAATCCAGGCTCACCGAACAAAGAAGCCGGAAATTGAAAAATGAACGATAGGACCGCCCCGGCTGGGCCCTCAGGCCCATCTTCATCATGGATCCTCCGGGCCGCGCCTCCGCGGAACAACACGGACGTTGCAAAACTTGCCCTCCTTTAGAGCCCTCAAGCGTGCAGTGCAAGGTCCATACCAGAACGCCATCAGAAATCTATTGATCGTCGGACTGAGTTATCGAGGCACCGATAAAGAAAGCGCCAAAATTTTGGCGGAGAATGACGGCTGATTGCCGCCAAGGCAGTAGCGTGAAACTAAAGGCCTGACCCTTCCAGAAATCAGATTCGGGCTTTCATCTTCCTCCATTGCTTGACAGCAAAAAAGAATGGTGCGATGAGACAGGCCAGATGAGTAATTCCGCTCAAGCTCCAAAGCGTTTTCCCGCGCTTACGGTGCCACACTTCCGCCTCTATGCCGCCGGCTCTCTTTTGTCGATGGTGGGTGACAATATCGAGCACGTCATTGGCTATTGGGTTATTTGGGAACTTACCCAATCTCCCTTTTGGCTTGGATATGCGGTCGTTGCGCACTGGTTGCCGTTTACCCTGTTTTCGTTCCACTCGGGTTCACTTGCAGACCGATTCGATTGCCGCTGGTTGATTCACGTTTCACAGGCTCTTTACGTCTTCACCTCTTTTGGCTGGGGTTTTCTCTACCTCAACGGCGAACTCCAGATCTGGCATATGGCTGTTTTATTGGTGATTCACGGCGTGGCCGGTCTCATCTTTACCCCGAGCAGCATGCTGATTATTCACGAAATGGTTGGCGCGGACAAACTTGTCAGCGCCGTTGGTCTGAATGCCACCTTGAGACCTCTTTCCACCACGATCGGTCCCGCCATCGGCGGGCTGCTCATGGCAACTATTGGCCCAGGTTGGAGTTTTATCGCCAACACTCTGGTTTACGTTCCGCTTTCGGTCGCCATGATGGTTTTTCGGTATCGAGGCTCTTCGATCAGCAAACGCAGCGAAGGAGAATGGACTTTCATTCGCCAGGGGCTGGAGACCGTCAGGCAAAATGCCACGATTATTGGACTGCTGGGTGTGGTGGCAGCGAGTTCCTTCCTCTTGGGCAATGCCTTTCAGGCCCTGCTTCCAGCTTTTGCCCAGCGCCTTGGAGCCTCAGCAACGGGGTACAGCATCCTTTTGTCAGCTAACGGCTTCGGAGCCATCGTGGGTGGGCTGCTGCTGAGCTCTGCCGGCGCAAGGAGGCTTCGACCTGTGGTCGTGACCGTTGGCGCCCTGACGTGGTCGGTTCTCTTGATTGGATTCTCGCTTTCCAGCAGCTACTGGCCCTCGCTAGTGCTCTTAGCCTTAGTAGGAGCCGCGCAGGTCGTGTTCGTCTCGATGGCGCAGAGCATCGTCCAAGCGTGGGCCCCGCAGGCTGTTCGAGGTCGAGTGATCGGACTGTACAACTTCGCAGCCATGGGCCCGCGCGCCCTCAGCGGCTTCGTGATGGGTTCTCTGGCCACCGTCCTTGGACCGCCCAACGCGCTGCTTTTGGTGGCCGGCATCATTGGCGTGCTGATTCTAGTCGCCTCTATGGTAAACCGGGGACTCTGGGAACTGGAGATGAAAAATGAGGCGCCGCCTGAATGTCGCGGGGCGGTGGCCGCGACAGGAAGTTGATCGTGCGCCCGGCTACTGCCGGTAAAGAATTTCTCCCGAGCGGCAGGTGTCGTATCCCCCTAAGACAGAAACGGCTTTCCTGAAACTGTCGGATCGGATGATCTCCACAAGCTTTTGTCCGCGCTCTGATTCGAAGAAGGAGCGCAAGAAGAGTAGATCATACTCCTCAGCACCCACCGGAATAAAATCGAGGCCCAACGCATTGGCAGCCGAGCGCACTCCTAAGCCTGCATCGGCGAGGCCGGTAAGAACGGCTACGCCGACGGCCATGTGAGTAAATTCCTCTCTCTCATAGCCGCGGATCCTTTCTGGATCGAGCGCGATCTTTTTTAGCTCAAAATCGAGTAAGATCCGGGTTCCCGACCCCGGCTGGCGATTAACGAACATAATGTCGCTTCTGCCCAGATCTTTCAGACCGCCCACGTTCTTCGGATTCCCCTTTTGAACGAGGAGACCCTGCTCGCGGCGGGCAAGGTGGACCAAAACAACGGGGACATCGGGAATCGTTCGCTGGATATCCGGGATGTTGTAAACGCCCGTTTCGGGATCCAATAGATGAGTTCCGGCTATGTGGGTTTCGCCTCTTTGAATCGCAAGCAGTCCGCCCAAACTTCCAACGTTCGTTGCCGCAATCTTCAAATCCGGGTAACGGATCTTTAGCTGGTCCTCAAGAACATTGATCGCCGGGTCGTGGCTACCCGTGCAGAGGATCGTCTGGTCAACCTCTGCAGCAGAACGCAAGAGCTCCACCTCTACCTCCTCGCCGGCATTAACTCCTTCAACCAGGCTCGGTATTCTTAAAAAAGCATCGGCTCGAACCATCGTCGTGATCACTCCAGCCCCACGGGCGAGCGGCAACGCCACAAGTCTCTTCCCGACGCGTCCTAAAGTGACCCGTACAAACTCTTCCATTCCGAGATGAGAGGGAATCTTTTTTGGCACGATTGCGCGGGCCGTGATCTTGGGTTGAGGCTCGACGCCGAGAAATCTTCCCAAAGCCGGTTGCACGATCTCGCGCGCGATGACAATAGCTGATACGGGGTAGCCGGGCATGCCGATGACCGGTTTCCCGCCCACCACCCCCAAGACCGCAGGTTTTCCCGGCATCACATCGATACCGTGAACCAGGAGCTCCCCTTCCTCGGCGATCACCTCAGCCGTATAGTCATGTTCCCCGGCGGAGGAACCCGCGAGAATAGCAACTATCTCGCTTTGCTCGAGAGCCCGTCTTAGCGCCTGCCCAAGCGCCAAGGGCTCATCTCCCACTTTGGGTTGTTTCTTCGCTTGTCCGCCCCATTCCCTAATAAAGGCGGACAGGATACTCGAATTAAACTCAATGACGGCGCCCGGCAACGGCTCGTCTCCAGGCTCGATAAGCTCGTTTCCGGTGGGGATAATCGCCACGCTCGGTTTATCCTTGACTTTGACCGCCGTATGGCCAGCGGCAAGCAACGCCCCTATGTCATACGGCCTGATTCGATGGCATCTCGACAGAAGCAATTCTGTGGCGACAACATCCTCTCCTACCAGACGAACGTTCTGCCACGGAGCAACCGACTCGAAGATCTCCACGCTCTCTTCATCGACCTGGCGGACCTTCTCGATCATGATCACAGCGTTGGACCAGACCGGCAGCGCGTTTCCAGTATCCACAAACTCGAAAACACTCGCCTGGGAAGAGCCGATCAAGCTTTTTCTAAGAATGATTGGAGAAAATTCCGTTGCGCCGAATGTTTCTTCGGCCCGAACGCAGATGCCGTCCATGGCCGCAGCGTGATAATGGGGAGACGAGATGCGAGCAAAGACAGGCTCGGCGGTGACACGATGGAGCGCTTGGTCGACGGGAATGGTCTCCGATTTCAAAGTCGCGGGATCGATTCGCTGCAGAAAGACCGCGCGGGCTTCGTTCAGGGGAGTTTTCTTAAGATATCTCTTGCGGGCCATAGTTTTTTCGGCTGGTCCCAGGCAGCTAAAACAGAATCACTTCTACTTCCTCACCCTGCTCGATCCCTTCCTGGTTAAGATCGATCCTGACCATGCCATCCGCTTTAACCAGTGTGAAAATGGCGCCCGACTTGCTGGGGAGCGGCGTGGCGTAGAGCCGGTCCTCGATTTTCTCCAGGATTACCCGGACATAATCCTCCCGCCCGGCCTGGGACGCGATGTTGGTTTTTAAAACCGCCCGGGTTGTTCTTTGGACCTGGCAAGCGGTCGCTGGATCTTCTCCGCCTAGGGCACGGATCAAAGGCGCAGCAAAGAGGTCGAAAATCACCAGGGCCGAAACCGGATAGCCGGGAAGACCCAAAATCGGTTTCCGCGCGGCTTGAGCATAGATCGTGGGCTTGCCCGGACTTACAGAAATGCCATGAAAAACTATTTTGGATTCGGGGAAAGAGAGAATTGCCTCCAAAGCGATATCCTTGGTTCCTACGGAGCTCCCGCCCGAAAGCAGCACAAGGTCACCCGACGCCATCGCCTTCTCCAAAGCGCTTGCGAGCATATCCCGGTCATCCCGAATGACGCCAAAATCCATCAAATCGGCGCAGCACTCTTCTATCAAAGCGGCAAGCGAGTGTTGATTAATGTTGCGCACCTGTCCCGGGAGAGGGTTGCGCTCCGCCTCCACAATCTCATCGCCCGTGGAGATAAGAGAGACGCGCGGTTTCCTATAAACCTGAAGATTGGACACACCGATGCCAGTGAGCGCGCCCAAATCATGGGCCCGAAGGCGCCTGCCGCGCTGAAAAACAGGCGCCCCTTTCCTGATGTCGTCTCCAATTCGAATCACATTCTGCCACGGTGAGACACCGCGGTGAATCTCCACCCTCTGGCCGCTGATCTCTTCGGCGTATTCGACCATGACCACGCCATCGCTTTCGGGGGGCAGCATCCCACCCGTAGAAATGCGCATAGCCTCCCCTTTTGCCAGTGGTCGGGTTACTTCCTTGCCCATTTCAATCGTGCCCACCACGTTAAGGTAGGCCGGCTGGCTCGCACTGGCGCCGAACGTGTCTTTGGTCCTTACTGCATAACCATCCATGGCTGCCCGGTGAAAATGGGGAAGGTCAACCTGAGAGTAGAGATCTTGCGCCAGGACTCGATTCCGAGCTTCCACGACTTTTATCTGCTCGGTCCCGACCGGCGGTTGCGCGAGGAGCAATTGTCTCGCTTCGGCGGGAGTAACAACTCTGAAGAAATCTTTCATCGGCTCTCCCGTCGAAAGTTTACAGAAGCCCCGGATAAATGCAATTACCGATGTCCCTCATCCAACCTCCGCGGCCCTTCCCTCGCGCCTTGGCGAACGAGCTGAAAGCCCGACGCACGCTCGGAGAGCCCGCGCATCCGATGAGCAGCTTTCAGCACCGCCATCGCCTCCACTGAAAGCCTTCCCCTCAGGCGCCGCACCACACTGAATAATGCGGCCCAGGGCCGCGACCGATGAAACCCGGAAAATATGGCTTGACAGCATGGTCCCCTTTGATTAGATGTTGCTCCGCGAAGCATGAAAGTAAAGACCGGACGCATTGCGCTCTTTTGCTTCCTCTGGGCAGCGGCACTGGCCGCGCAATCTTCCTCGAGCCTGGCGCAGCCACCACTAAAGTCAGAGCAGGTCAAGGTCGCTTTCTCCAATTACGGTATGCCGATCTTTACTCTCATGCTGGCCCGGGAACTCGGCTTTTTCAGAGATGAACAATTGACCGTAGAGATGGTCATGATGAGTTCGGCGTTGGCTGGAATGGCATTGGTTGCCGGTGATCTGGACTACAGCACGATGGCCGGACAACTCATTACCCAGGCGGCGGCCAAGGCGCCCGTCAAGGTAATTTTTGTGAACCTCAACAGGCCGATGTTTATGTTTGTCGGCCGGCCCGAGATCAAGGCCATAAAAGACCTGAAGGGCAAGGCGATAGGAGTCGGCTCTCACGGGGCCATCGATGACCTACTGGCCCGAAGAGTCATCTCTTCGGGGGAACTCAATCCCGAAAAAGACGTCACCGTGCTCGCCTTGGGGAGCACCTCGCACAGACTCGCCGCCTTAAAGGCCGGCACTATTGCCGCAACCAATCTGACCGTTCCTTACAATCTGATTGTAGAGCGGATGGGATACACTCGCCTCGGCTTTGCCGGTGATTTGATGCAACCGGTGGTCAACGGATTAGGGACATCGGATAAGAAGCTAAAGGATCAGCCAGGCCAGATCAAACGAATGATCAGGGCGATGCTCAAGGCACAAAACCATCTCCGCAACCATCGAGAGGAATCAATTCAAAAAGCGATGGCCTGGTACAAGTTTGATCGGCAAGCTGCGGAGCTTGCGTACGACTTGCTCGTACAGGGAATGCCCGAAGGAGGGCTCCCGGCCGATGAGAATTTCAAGGTTATCATTGAACAGGGCCGAAGCCGCCAGGTGATCAAGGAAGAAGTTCCTCTCTCCCGGGTCGCTGATCTGAGCATTCTAAAAGAAGCGTTGAGGGAGATAATCCCATGACTCCTGAGTTTCACTCCCGCTCCACTGCTCTTCGCGGTCGCGATGGTCATCGAAACCGCTTTTGCGCAGCGCTCCTGCTTTTCCTCATTCTGGCCGGCAGTTTTTGGCTGAGTCGGGTTGAAGCGACAGCCGCTGAAATGATCCGCGTCGCCTTATCAAGCAAAGATTTCGGCTACCTCCCTTTCTTTGTCGGCACGCGTGCGGGCTTCTTTAGAGAAGAGGGTCTGGAAACGCAATGGATCGTGGTTAACACGAATGTGGTGCTCACCGCGCTCATCGCAGGGGAAATCGACGTCGCGGCGACCGCCGGCTCCGCTATGCGGGCGGCAACGAGGGGCGCTTCTCTCAAAGCGATCTTTTTTCCTTTTCAAAGATCGACCTTCGTTTTGGTAGGGTCGCCGGAGATCAAGCGGGTACAGGAGCTGAAAGGAAAAGTCATCGGGATTACATCTCCGGGGAGTAGCACCGAGCTTGCCGCTCAGATGGTGCTCCAGCACTTTGGGTTGAATCCAAAAAAGGACGTGACATTTTTTTCTTCCGGAGGAGCGGAAACGTCTGTCCTCGCAATGCAGCAGGGAGTCATTCACGCCAGGGCCTTTAATCCCGATGCGGCGTTCCTGCTAAAGAAGAGAGCTTTTAACGAGCTGGCCTCGCTAGCCGACATGGGACCTTGGCCTTGGGGTGGATACGCCACCACGGACGCAAAGCTCGTCCAGGAGCGGCACAAAATCAAGCGCTGGACTCGAGCGATGTTGAAGAGCCTTCTCTTTATGCTCAGCAAAAGCGAGGAAACGATCAGAATCGCCATGGAAGAATTCGGCCATCCACGCGACGTTGCCGAACCGGCAGCCGCCGTCTCGATCAAAGCCATCGATCCACGCAACCCCGGCGGCGCCGACGATGAATCCCTGCGCAAGAACGTGGAGCTGGCCATCACCCTTCCTCTTAAACTTAAGGAATCTCCCCCGGTTTCTATACTCGTCGATTTCTCGCTTCTGCGGGAGGCGCAAAAGGAGTTGGGAATCGGAAAGTGAAAAAACTTCTTGCTGGGGGACCGATGAGCAAGGCGTTTTTCTCTTTTCTGGGCCTCGCCGGTCTCGTTGCGCCCACGGCAGACGCTCAGAAGGTTCGGACGGCAATCCCCCGCGCAACCCTAAACTATCTTTCGGTGCAGGTCGCGGACGCCAAAGGATTTTTTGGCGCTGAAGGTTTAGAAAACGAAACCCTCGTTATCGTCGGATCCACAGCGATTGCGGCGCTCGTTAGCGGAGGCGTGGACTACAGCGGCGCTGGCGGGAGCGGCATGCGGGCCGCAGTAAGGGGCGCGCCCATCAAAGCCATCATGTTTCAAACAGAAAAGGTCACCTGGTTTCTCGTGACCCGCCCGGAAATCGTCAAAGTCTCAGATCTCAAAGGAAAAAAAGTCGCGGTCGGGACGATCGGCGACAGTCAGGATACTCTGGTCACAATGCTGATCGAGCGGGAAGGACTGTCCGCAAGAGACATCACGCGGGTGGCCATGCCCTCCAGAAGCGCGGCGGCGACTTTTCTGGCGCTCAAAGCCGGAGCGATTCACGCGGCCATGCTGAATGGAGACGAAGCGCTCCTGGCTGAAAGGGAAGGGTTCCGCAGCTTGACCTTTATCGGCGATCTCTTTCCATATCCTTTCCATGGCTTTCTGACGACCGACAAAAAAATAGCGGAAAATCCGGGCGAGGTGAGAAGGTGGCTTAAAGCGATGATCCGAGCGCTCCTGTTCATTCGCGAAAAGCCGGAAGAGGCCGCCGATATCGCGATGAAAAAACTTCCGCTGCACAATATGACGCGTCCGATGCTTCTTGAGGGGATACGGCGCTTTAACAAGGCTTTGCCGGAAGGCATCCCGGGAATACCTTCACCTCAAGGTTTAAGAAATATCATCGATCTCGAGGTCAGGGCCCCTCTGAAAATGAGGGATGAGATCTCTCCCGAGACGATTTTCAATCTCAGGTTTGCCAGCAACGTCAAGGAAGAGCTCGAAAGCAAACGGTGAATTGAGTGAACCTATGATGCGAGTTCAGGATAAAAGAGAAAGCTCGACGCAAGCTCGGAGATTGCAGAAGTCACCTAGAAATTCGGGAGAGAGTAGGTGTTCTCTATGACAGTTTCAAACGAAATTTTCCCTCTCCGGCGCGTCACTTCTTTGCCCGGCGGCTACATGGGAAAAGTGCTCCGCGTAAATCTCACCACAGGATCGATCAAAGATGAGAACCTGCCGGAGGAGCCTTTGCTCAGAAAATTTATTGGCGGCCAGGCGTTGGCATCCTATATTCTGCTCAACGAGCTTGCGCTGGAGGCAACGCCCTTCGGACCTGAAAACAAAGTGGTCATCATGACCGGTCCCATAACCGGAACAGGTCTAACTCCAGGAGGCACGAAGGCCACGGCTGTGTATCTCAGCCCGCTCACGGGTTACACACTCGGCAGAGGAGCCACGAGTGGTTTTTGGCCGACGTATCTCAAGGCTTCCGGTTACGATGGAATCATCATCGAAGGTGTTTCTCCAAAACCCGTTTACCTGTTCATACACGAAGGCAGGGCAGAGTTGCGGGATGCAAGTCATTTATGGGGAAATGGGACTCGCGCAACGGAGGATCGGCTTCGCAAAGAAGTGAGAATAAGAGATGCCAAAGTCCTTTGCATCGGGCCCGCAGGCGAAAATCTCAATCGCGCCGGCATGTTGGTCAACGACTACAATCACAGCGCCGCTCACAGCGGAGGGGCTGTTTTCGGCTCGAAGAAACTTAAGGCCATAGTGGTTTACGGAAGCGGCCGGCCGAGGATTCACGACAAACAGAGGCTTATCGAGGCCGGGCTCCGCTGGCGCGCGACGCTGGAGCAGCACACGATCGAAAAGAAGAAAAACAAGATCGGTCACGGGGAGGCGTGGGGGGCGCTCAATAATTACAACTGGCGCAGCACCGAGATTGCCGATCATAACCGGGGCTTTAGTCAAAATCGCGTAACGCTCCGGCCCTGCTTCCAGTGCCAGCGGCTCTGCCCCTGGGATGTCGAGATCCAGGAG
>JACQUW010000028.1 GCA_016210115.1 Deltaproteobacteria bacterium
GTTTTCTTCCTAGTTTTCTCCCCAGTACTAGTTCTACAGCCTCGCTTTTTCGGACGTATCGTCGATCTTGTAGTTGCCCCATTCTTGGGGCGTCGTTAAATTGTCAATTCCGCGCAGCTTGCTGCGCGGTCTCCTCTTATCCCCTCTCCCGCTTGCGGGAGAGGGCGAGGGTGAGGGTCCGGGGAAGACACATGGAGCTTAACGACCGAATAGCGCTCGTAACCGGAGGCGCGACAGGGATCGGCCGGGCGACGGTTTTAGGTCTCGCGAGAGCCGGAATCGCCGGCATCGTCATCAATTATCGAAGCGCTCGGAAGGAGGCGGAGGCACTTGCCGCAGAGGTTAAAAAGCGAGGCCCCGAAGCCATCTGCCTTGCCGCTGACGTTAAAAGCGACGACCAGGTGCGCAGCATGATCCAGGAAATTGACCGGCGCTTCGGCCGGTTGGATATCCTGGTCAACAATGCGGGAGTCACCCATTGGGTTCCCGTCCGCGACCTGGAGGGACTGACCGACGCCATCTGGGATGACATTCTGGATGTCAACGTAAAGGGAGCTTTCCGCTGCACGAGGGCGAGCGCCCCGCTCCTGGCCAAAAACCAAGGGATGGTTATAAACGTCTCGTCAATCTCCGGCATCATCGCTCCCGCCACTGCCTCTTCGATCGCCTATGGCGCGGCCAAGGCTGCCCTCATTCATCTCACCCGCAGCCTCGCTATTGCTCTGGCGCCGGATGTGCGCGTCAACGCCGTCGCGCCCGCTTTCACCGACACTAAGTGGATGAGAGATCATTATGATAACGAGTACGATCAGATAGTCTCGAAAGCAGCTGCTACATTTCCGTTAGGCCGGATCGCCACACCTGAGGATATTGCGGCGGCGATCGTAGGCCTGCTGACGGGCGGAGACTTCATCACGGGCCAGACGCTGATCGTCGACGGCGGCCTGAGTCTCAGCTGATTCAGAAATGATACTGGTTGTCAGCAACCGTGGACCACACGTATGCCTGCTTAGCTCGCGCGCACTTAACGTTCCCTCTCCCCTTGCGGGAGAGGGCCAGGGTGAGGGGGCTGCGCGGAGAAGTGTTCACCCTCACCATGTCCAAACCCCTCAAGGGAGAGGAAATCACTGTTTTAGGAGGTAGTATGCCAAGAGTCGGTTTCGCACTTGGATATGGAAAATTTACCAACGCAACGGAAATAGCGAACTTGATGCAACAGGCTGAGGAGCGCGGGTATGAGAGCGGTTTTTTCTCCGAAACGATCGAGCTTATGCGCGATTCCGTGACCTCCCTGGCGGCGATCGGTCTTCAGACTAAAAAACTTATCCTGGGTTCGACGCAGATAGTCCGCCTGCGCGGGCCAGTCGTAATGGCGCAGACTTTAGCCAGTCTCGACGAGCTTACCGGCGGCCGTATGACTCTTGCGCCGGGCGCGTGCACCGCGAGCCATGCCCGCGTCCACGCCCTTCCGACGGTCGACCTCAGCCCCGCTGAAGTCTTGAAAGAATATATCGAGTCCATGCGCCTTCTGCTTTCGGGCGAAAAAGTTTCTTATCACGGCAAATTCGTACAGTTCGAAAACGTCGGTCTGGCATGGAAGCCGGTGCGGACCTATATTCCCCTTTATGTCCCGGCCACCAGCACAACCGGTTTGCGTTTGGCCGGACGGATCGGCGATGGCGTGGTCCTGAACGCGGTCTGTTCGCCCGAATATACTGCGAACGCCCTAAAAATTATTCGTAAAGAACTCGAGGCCGCAGGCAGAGATTGGTCGAAATTCGAAGTGGCCCAACTCATCAATTGCTCTGTGGAGGACGATCACAAGAAAGCATTGGATGCAGTCCGCTGGGAGGTCGCCACCAAGCTCGATCCTATCCAGCTCCCCTTCATTGCGGGGCCCAAGATGCGCGTCGGTGAACCCTACATCCGAAAAGAAGATATTCCTCTCTTCGAAAGAGCCTACGCCGAAGGCGGCATGGAGGGGCTCATCAAGGCCATCCCGGACTCCTACGTCGAAGGGATGACCGCGAGCGGCACGCCCGATGACGTTAAGAAGCGAGTCCAGCAATACCGCAAGGCCGGCGTCAAGTTACCGCTCTTGCGACCGGCGGCGATCCACCAGACGCAGCGCTTGATGGATCTCTTCGCGCAATAGGCAAAAAATCAGGAAAATCTGCCCTCGCCCCTCTTTTTTTCAAAGAGGGGAACTGAAAACCGGCTTTGTGAGCCAATCCGTCATTCCCGCGAAAGCGGGAATCCAGGATCGAATGCTGGATTCCCGCCTGCGCGGGGACTTCGCGCCCTATTCCAACCTGCCCTCAACTTCTCGAATCAACTCAGGCGAAAGATCGGGCCGCACGAAGGCCTGGTAGATGCAGTCGTTCTGAAGCCACATGATGTCCGAACGAGTCTCAACCGCATAGCGCATCTCAGACTGGAGGTGCTTTTCCATGCAGTATTTCTTGATCACATCGATGACGGTGTTGCCATGGCCGACGTCGTGGTACTCGTGCGCGCGGAAGAAATCGAGACTCTCTGAAGGAATCCAGGAATAATATTTCTCCAGCGCCTCTCTCTCCTCTTTCATCCTCTTGGGTCCGCTCCCTTCGAAAACCAATCCCGTCCCGATCGCAACGGCCCAATGACACTGCTGGACGAGCTGCACGTACATCTCGAGGGCCGCGCGAATGCCCGGCAGAGGCTCATAATTGAGAATCTCCTCTCTCGGGATTCCGGCGCCCTCCGCGAATCGCGCCCACAACTCGGCATGGCTCGGATATTTGCCTCCGAATAGATCTTCTCCCTCCTCCTCGACCATGTTCTCCAGCAGTTGCCGGCGCAACTCGGGTACAGAACATTTCTGGTAGCGAACGCCGAAGAACCTGTGGATATTCCGGAATTCGTGAAACTGATTTTTAATCCAGCCGTGGAGCTGTTGCTTGCTAAGACGCCCGGAAAGAAGAAGTTGCCGGATCGGATGCGGCCGCGGATGCCGCCTCCGCATAGTCTCTTCAAGATCAAGAATCAATTGTTCGGGTGAAAGGAGATCAGCCATAGTCAACTCCCTTAGATTTCAAAATCCACCGCGAATTGGTTTCTCATTGCTCGACATCCTAAGGATGACCGGATCATTCGTCTTGTCAAGCGTGCACGTTCAGGTGCGGCTCTCCCTCAGTGCACGATCTCGCCACTCCACCGTTTGCGGTGTTCCCAAAAGGGACATCCCGGGCAAGCCTCCCCTCCAGGGTAATCAATGCCTTCTTCGTGTGGACAACCGATGATCCGATCCGTCATGACCACGGATTTCGGTTGATATAGGTCAAGAAACCGCAAAATCTCCTCTCGGATCGTTCTACTGAACCGGACGTCTTCTTAAGAGACCCATCGCTCAAGCGCATCCGGATCGGCGTTGTCGCGGGTAACGATACCGACGGCCACCTTCGTGGCCTTCTTGTCATCGGGTCCGTAGAACGCGACGGTCGCCACCGGATAACCACGAAATCCACGCCGGGCCTTCTTATGCAGGGGTGAATGGCGTTTGCGCTTGGTCTTCATCGTTTCAACTCCTCGACCACTTCTGATTTCATAACTCGAAACGAACCAAAATCAACGTTTTCCCTGAGGTCGTGTTGGAGACAGGCCGCCAGACCAGGCAGTGTTTGCCGGCAGAAAAGCCTTGACAGGTCGGCTAAGTGGAGGGATATTGCGACCGATTCATGTTTGAGAACTGGAGCCGTTTTGGGAGATAGGCCGACCAGCATTTGTCGCCACCTACGGCGGTAATCAGTTAGCCTTTCGAGGAACCGACAACAGAGGCCCGGGAGCCGTTCCTGATGCCGATCAAGAAAGGCGACACCCATAGGCTTGAGGAGATTGGCGTGGCCAAAGGTAAAGAGCCACGTTTTGGACCTTGCGGACTCCCTCGACGCTCTTCTCGCCACGATTCAGGATCGCCTCGACCGGAATGATCGGAATCTCTGTCTCTTCAACCTTGGCGCTAGGGCTATGCATGAGGTGCGTCGCGTGGCCCAGGCGCTTGAAGGAGACATTGAGGACAGCGCTTGGCGTGTTCGGAATCTCCACGAGATCGACTTGACACTTCGCTACATCCTCCAAAGCGATGAACACCTGGCCGAGTGGACCGGCCAGATGCTCACCGACGAGAAGGACGTCGTCGAAGGGTTCATGACCTTGGCAGCCAAGCTCTCCCCGCGGGATCGGGCTCGCTTGGAGGAGCGGCTGGCGAGAATTCGGGAGACCTCGACGAGGCTCGGTCTTGAAATGCGACGACCCTGGTTGATGCGCAACTTGGCGAAGGCTACCAACAGAGAGCGCGAGTACCAGATGTTCTACAAGTTCTTCTCGAAGTTCGTGCACCCCTCCGCATGGCTCGTTAATGGACGATGGGAGCGAACTGGCGGGCCGACCTACCGCAATCTCATCGTCGGTTTGACGCAGGGGCTGTGCCGGCGGATCTATGGTCTTCTCTTTGACGAATACCGGCTGGATGAACGCGATATCGTTCCCGGCAGCCACAGCAGACCATGGGTTCCGGAGTCCGAGTAGTCTCAGTCCATGCGAAGGCTAACTTCACGATCCAGCGGACCGGGGGCTCGCGTTGCTCGCCTCCCCGCCGCTGATCGTGCGCGTTAGGCACCACCGCAATCTCCGAGGGGAGAAACCGCATGCCCCAGGCAGTCGCTTTCATTAGTCACAGATCCAGAGACAAGCAGGTCGCCACGCGACTTGCACAAGGCCTTCGCCAGCGGGACATGGAGGCATCATGGACATCCTATAATTTTCCTGTCAAGTATTATTTGTGCGACACGTGCTCATCGAGCTTTATAAGCCTTTGAAAAAAACACGATTCTTGCAGCGAGTCTCTCACTCAATTCGAA
>JACQUW010000058.1 GCA_016210115.1 Deltaproteobacteria bacterium
CGCCATCGACCGGCTCGCCCATAACGCCTACCAGATCGTCATGGAGGGCGAGAGCTACAGAAAACGCCAGCGACCCGGTGAGCGCGCCGCCCGGCCACACCCACCCCGCAACAACTCACAGAGGACCAGAAAGCGAAGGGGAGGGGCATTGTGAGACCTCGTGACTTTGTGATATCGGAAATGTCATGGCTCGTCTCGGGCGGCCTGTGCTGCCGCATGCCCGTCGAAACGGAGTGTTTGTGCGCCTCTCCGCCACCGAATGGGGAGCTGTGGAGCGGGCGCTTAAAACCGAGCATCCCGTCTCAGCCCGCCGGCCCCCGCTGGCGGAGTGGATCCGCGACCTCGTCGTGGCCCACGCCGGAGAGGTTCTCGGCGTCGAAGTCACCCGCGCAGCGTTACGTCACGCTAAGGGCGGGGTTCCAGACTGGAAGCGTTGGCGTCTCGCCCGCTCCGTGCGCCGTGCCGCCGCCCGTCGCCGCCAAAAACGCTGACCCAGAAACCGCGTTGCCAATGGTCCCAGGTCGGGGAGGGAACTCCCCCTTACTCTGCCAACAACGCAACATCAAAAGATCAAAATCACGAAGCAAGAACAGGGATCATCTGCAGCGTGCTAATCGAGGGCTTAACCGGCTTAACCGTTTACCAAAAAGAGGGCAGGGTCACACCGTGGGCACCACGTCCAGACACTATCGGACGACTTCAAAAGCAACAAAGGAGTCTCAGAGCTTGAACCAAAAACGCACGTCGTAGTATGACTCAGCTCGCCCCGGGAGACCCTGGGTCATGCTTGTGAGAAACCCCCGGGTCATCCTTGTGAGAAGTGACACCACCTTTGAACGAGAGACCCCAAGACCGGAAACCAGTTCGTCACGGAAGATATCCCAACCACCCGGATTGGGTTCAAATACGTACGGCGCGCTGTCATCGTGCAAGCAGCGATCGAGCAACTGCAGATCGGTTTGTTGTTCAAGAAGAATTAGAAATTCTGCAGAATTCACACTTGTTTACTAGTTTCCCCGTCTCCGATTCGCCCGGAAAAGCGATTCTCCACTCGTTAAGACGCCAGTAATCTTCTAGCTGAGCGAGCTCATATTCCATTTGCGAAAGTAGACTCTGGGACAAGTCTTGAATTTTGACATTTTTGCATTTGGTAGCAGATTTTCTATTGTAGTGAATGATTCGATCCTTCGATCTCCTGACTGACTTGGTTTGTTCTTTTAGCACGGTTATCGCGTCGCCGTCGATAGTTGCCTAGGCCCGCCCGACGATAGGCCTAATCCGTTGAGAAAGGAGATTACCATGTCCAGTGTCGCGAAGAATACCAAAGCAACCATGATACCGTGCCTGCGGTATCGCAATGCGCCAGCCGCAATCGAGTGGTTATGTCAAGCTTTCGGGTTGAGAGGCATCTCGTCGTGCCGGGCGAAGGCGGAACCCTTGTCCACGGCAGAAAGAACCCCGTCTTGAACGGGTCTTGATCGGTGTTATGCTTGACGCTGTGAACGAGCAAATATCTCCACCGCAAGAGGCGGGGCTCTTGCACAGCCATTACCAGACTCTCGTTGAGATTTCCGAGGCCATCGCAGTACACCGGGATCTAAACGAGCTGTTTCATGATCTCGCCCAACGACTCCCTCGCATCGTGCCGTTCGATTTTATCAACCTAGTCTTGCATGATCCTACACGCGAGGTCATGCGCGTGCACTTCTTGGTCGCACCGGAAACCAGCACGATCAGACCGGGCCTGGAACTGCCCGTTGATCAATCTCCAGCAGGATTGGTGTGGAAAACTCAGCAATCCTTGATGATCGAGGTCGAGGACGGGCGGTGGAAACCCGCTTTCCCAAATTGACACCATTGTTGCGCGAGAATGGCGTGCAATCCTACTGCGTGGTACCTCTCACCACGGCGCTGCGACGTCTGGGCGCGATGGGATTCGGGAGGCTGCAAAGAAGAGCCTATCAAAAAGTAGACTTCGACTTCATGCAGCAGGTCGCCAAGCAGGTAGCGGTCGCCGTGGACAACGTGTTGCACGACGAGAGCGCCCAAGCGGCCCACCGACAACTGACACACGAACGGGACCGCGTCCGACTGCTGCTGGAAGTGAACAATGCGGTGGTCTCCCACTTGAGTTTGGATGACCTTTTCCCCGCCGTCAGCGCCTGTTTACGAAAAGTCATCCAACATGATGGTTCCGCCTTGGTTCTGTACGACGCAGAGACGCGTCGATACCGAGTCCACGTACTGTCTTTTGCGAAAAACGAGTCCTTCATCGAAGAAGGAATTGCCGATTCAGACTGCAGAACGCCGGCGCGGGTGGCAATAACCAGCCGAAAGCCGGCCATATTTGGTGAGCGGGACTTGAAAAGCCTGGCCGGGGAATCGGAGTGCGCTAAATACTGGGTTGCCGAAGGAGTGAGAGCTTTTTGCTCGGCGCCGCTTCTGTTCCACGACCGCGTGCTCGGCGCATTGGATATCGGCAGATGCCGCGAGGATACGTTCAGTCAGGAGGAGGCCGAGCTGCTTGGCGAGATCGCGAAACAGATCGCCATTGCGGTGGAGAACGCGCAGGCCTATCGGCAGATCACCGAGTTGAAAGACCGGCTGGCCAAAGAGAACCTCTACCTGGAAGAGGAGGTCCGCACCGACCATAACTTCGGGGAGATCGTCGGGGACAGCGCCGCTCTGCGCCGGGTGTTGAAGGACGTCGAGACCGTCGCACCCACCGGCTCGACCGTGCTCATCCGCGGGGAGACGGGCACAGGCAAGGAATTGGTTGCGCGCGCCCTCCACGAGTTGAGTCCGCGGCGGGACGGGACCTTCGTCAAGCTCAACTGCGCGGCTATCCCCACCGGCCTGCTGGAAAGCGAGCTGTTCGGTCACGAGAAGGGCGCCTTCACCGGCGCTATCACGCAGAAGGTCGGCCGCTTTGAGCTGGCGCACCAGGGGACGTTATTCCTCGATGAAGTCGGCGACATCCCACTCGAACTCCAGCCTAAACTCTTACGGGTCCTCCAGGAGCAAGCGTTCGAGCGTCTAGGCAGCACGAGGACGATTCATGTGGATGTTCGCCTGGTAGCGGCCACGAACTCGGATCTAGCGCAGAGGGTGAATGAAAAGCAGTTTCGGAGCGACCTCTATTACCGGCTTAACGTCTTCCCCATCGTGATCCCTCCGTTGCGCGAACGCAGAGAAGATGTCCCTCTCCTCGTGCGTTACTTCGCGCAGAAGTACGCGCGGCGTATGAAAAAGGCGATCGATACGATTCCGACCGAGGCGATGACGGCGCTGTCGGAATACCATTGGCCTGGCAATGTGCGCGAACTCGAAAACTTGATTGAGCGTGCGGTTATTCTCTCGCCGGGTCCTGACCTCAGCGTCCCGCTCGCCGAATTGAAGCCCAAGGCAGAAGGAGGAGCCAACGGGTCGACTACCCTGGAAGCCGCTGAGCGCGAGCATATTTTGCGGGTGCTGCACGAAAGCAAATGGGTGGTTGGCGGTCCCTTGGGTGCAGCGGCGCGGTTAGGTATGAAACGCACAACTCTTCAGGCCCGAATGAAGAAGCTGGGCATCGCTCGAACGAGATAAAGCCAATATTTCGGCACCTGCCGATAGGTTGGCAGACTTCATTGTCCTCCAACCGAAGAGCGGGCAGTCACTGACGTCCCGTGTTCTTACGTTCAAAATCCTTTCCAAACGCTAACGTGTTTTGGCACGCCGCTTGCGGGAACTATTTTCAGAAAACAGAAAAGAGGTGAACTGATGGCGACCACTGGAGGAAAGGTTCTCTCAGTCAACGTCGGTCGGGTGCGCGAGTTT
The DNA here is from genome assembly GCA_016210115.1 of Deltaproteobacteria bacterium. Taxonomy (GTDB): domain Bacteria; phylum Desulfobacterota; class Binatia; order UBA9968; family UBA9968; genus JACQUW01. The sequence goes on from JACQUW010000058.1 coordinate 3,820, forward strand.
GAATACGACGGCCGCCCTGCCAAAAGTGCCATTTGGAAATCACCGGTCGCCGGTCGTATCGCAGCCCGAGGCGTAAATCTTGACGGAGACGATCAGGCGGATCGCAAGGCACACGGCGGCCCCGACAAAGCAGTCTACGCTTACGCCGTGGAAGACTTACGATGGTGGGAAGAAGAGAGCCGTCGATCTCTTCAATTTGGCGGGTTTGGCGAAAACCTCACCACCGAGGGGATCGAGGTGAACAATGCGCTTGTCGGAGAGCGCTGGGCGATTGGCACCGCTGTTCTCGAGGTCTCCGAACCTAGAATACCTTGCTGGCGACTTGGAGTCCGCATGAACGATCAGATGTTTGTTCGCCGTTTTACCGAGGCGCTGCGTCCCGGCGCATACTTGCGAATCAGCGCGGAGGGCGATCTGGGCGCCGGAGATGAGATTCGGGTGATTGAGAGACCAGATCATGATCTAACCATCCGAGATATATTTCGCATCTATACCCGTGATCGAGATGAGATCGAGCGGTTGCTTGCCATCCCTCAGATGTCTCAAAGCTGGAGGGGATGGGCGGAAAACTGGCTTCAGAAGACCAAAGGCCGCCGCGCAGAGGCGGTTGCTCCGACATGCTACTAGATGCCATGAAATGGCGCGGGGATCCGAACTTGAATGTGATTGACCGTCTGGCTCGCAAGTACACGGGAAAGCCGTTTCCGTTCAGGGACAAGCCCGCCGAGCGCGTCGTGCTGGTTATCGCGGTGGAACGGGCGCGCTATGGAGCCTGCTCGCCAAAATGCAAACCGTCAAAGGCTATTACTTGACAATCGATAGCCCAAGCAACCGAGCACAATACTCGAAAGAGTTGTTGGAGCATATCAACGCGGGGCGTCTGCGCGTGATGGTGACGGAGTTTCCAATCGAACAGGCGACGGAAGCGCATCGCTCCATTGAAAGTAGACAAACAATGGGCAAACTCGTGCTATCGATCAATTAGCGAGCGAAAAATGTCGGAGCAGACGGCGTATACGGAGAGAGTCAAAGAGCGATCGCCGCCCCGGGCTCGCAACCCAGGGTCCACCGATGCAACACCGCGCCCAGCGGCGGAGCATTGGACGGTTGCGGGAGCGGTTGCAGTTTTCAAATCGGAGGCATGAAACCCACGGCGTACTTGCGCGCTGGCGCGAACAACGCTGAAGTGAAGGTGCTGACCGCCGAGGGTGTGAGCGCGGTCCTTCGAGACCTTGCTGCCACTTTCGAGCGTGCGTTCGGGCATAAAGCTGTCCTTGGCTTCGACAGTGCGGGCGCCGCAAAAAAGCGCATTCAGGGGCCATCGTCGTAGGCGACGTGGTTGCCAGAGGCGAGGCCGAACTCGATTGGAAGCTGCGACGTCAAAAAACTCAAGGGTGGACCCTTCGAGCTCATGCTTCGTGGAGCGGCGGCTGGCTGAATTGAGTTGAGACGGAACCGTGTTGTCGATTTTGGCGTCCCCCGAACGACTATTTAATGTCAGAGCCGGGGGAGTGGCAGGTTGAGATCAAAAGACTTGATCATGAGTAACGTAGAAAATCCGAGAAACATAGAATATCCGAAAATCGCATCGCGCGCTGATTGGTTGAATGCGCGCAAGGAGCTGCTCGCCAAGGAGCAGGAATTGACGCGCCACCCGGACGCCAGGGACCTGAACGAGGCCATTCAAATGGGTTCGAAGATTCCGCCGACACGCGTGGGCAGCATCGAGGTGCGGCCGATCAGGCAGTTAAACCGGGGTTAGCTGTGGTAATCAGAGGCTCGCATCAGGAGGAGATTCATGCGTCCCGCCTGCATCATGTCCATGGCACAGGCCTTCACCCGCGCGACGTTGGCGGGCGCGCTGAGCGTGCTGGTTATTAAGAAGCTTCGCGCGAGAACCGCAAAAACTCAGAAAGGAGTGAAATATGAGCAGGGTACAGGTACTGGTCGGCACGCGCAAGGGCGCGTTTGTTCTGGCGTCGGACGGAAAGCGGAAAAGGTGGGACGTGAGCGGCCCCCACTTCGCGGGCTGGGAAATCTATCACCTCAAGGGATCTCCCGTCGATCCGAACCGGCTGTATGCGTCGCAGTCGAGCGGCTGGTTCGGGCAGATCATTCAGCGCTCAGATGATGGCGGCAAGACGTGGCACCAACCCGGAACGCCCCCCGGGGAAGCGACCACCACGCCAGAGGGCATGCCCAAGGGCGAGAGCAATCAGTTCGTTTACGACACATCTCCCGAAACCGGCAAACCTCTCACTACGCACCAGTGGTATGACGGCACGCCGCACCCCTGGGAGTTCAAGCGTGTGTGGCATCTCGAACCATCGCTGACCGATCCGGACACCGTCTACGCCGGGGTTGAAG
>JACQUW010000072.1 GCA_016210115.1 Deltaproteobacteria bacterium
GCGGCAAGACCATCGTGTTCGCTGCTGACCGAATGGTTACTGCCGGGTATATTTCCCTAGAGTTTGAACATCAGGAGAAAAAAGTAGAGACAATCAAGGATTTTTGCGTAGTTATGTCCTCTGGGGATGCTCTAGTTGCTTTCGAGTTGGTAGAGCGATTAAAAAAGGAATCCACCCCCCTGAAAACAGTCGCAGAGATAGCAGACAAGCTTTATAAGTTCTTGACAGATCTATCCCTCAAACGCGCCGAACAAAAGTATCTTCTCCCACGTGGGCTTGACTGGGAATCCTATCGAGAAAGAGCGGAGAAAATAAATCCCCAACTCTATATGATTCTTGATGAATATCTTAGTAATTTCACTCTAGAAACTGATTTTCTAGTTGCGGGTATTGATGAATACGGAGGTCATGTCATCACTATTGACTTTCCGGGGACAATCCAATATTTAGATAAAATCGGTTTTGGTGCTGTGGGCAGTGGAATTCCACATACCACAGTGTCGCTTTGTCTGGACGGACAAACGCGGAACCGTCCCCTTCCAGAAACTATTTATGCCGTTTATGTGTCCAAGCGGAAGGCCCAATCAGCCCCCGGTGTAGGTGCTGAAACGGATATGGGTGTTATTACAAGTGGGGGGATTCGATTTCTTGAACCTCAACATTTAGAGAAGTTAGGGTCATTATATGATGGCATTATGGGACAACAAACGGATGTCTCTCTGGTCAAGAAAATCTGTGAAGAAATCAATTCCAAAAAATGACCTCCGCAGTGTCGGAGCGAGAGCAAACTATAATGTGCTAGTAAAGTTGGCACGTATAGAGCGGTCGCTTGCCATTGCTTCTAAGGATCTGTTGCGATTGGGGATATATAAAAAGCCTCGGAAAGAAAAGGCTATTCCCCACCGGTAGTTTTTTTACTTATCCCCCCACGTCACTTCTGTTCCAACGTTGAAGTTGGGAGACAGCAGAAGGCCTAAAAATCGCCGATTTTTTTGTTCAGAGCGTGAATGAAATTGGTGCCGTGCTTTGAAAGCCAAAAAAGGAGACGCCAGCGGGACGAACATCGTACTATTCGCGCGAGCCCACCTGTAAATCGTGTCGTCCTTCTGGCTGAGTTCGGAGAGCACCTCATCAGGTGCCAGTAGATCTCCTGTTTTGATCATCCCCTCGATATTTGACCAGAGAGACGAGAAAACATCGAGTGGATAGTACCGGACCCAGCCGTCGAGCAGGGCGCTTGTATCGATGACGTACAATGACGGTTCTACGATTATGCGGCCGAATCCACGACATCTTGCTCAATCGTGGGTAAATGCTTGAGTTTGACGCCGAGCATCTCAGCGACATCCGAAGAATTGATAGCTTCCGTGTGGTAGGCCTCGAGCACGAGGCGAATAAATGCGCGACCGAGGTCTCGAACCTTGAGAACGTGAAAAGGTGCGAAACCTCCCTCAGCTCGCCGTAATTCCCGCTGGTATGCCTCAAGAAGTTCTTCCCGCTTCTGCCTGTAAAAGGACTGCGTTATCCGACCGAGAGTCAGTAGACGACGCAGTACTACCTCTTGGCTAACTGAGTATTTGTCGGCCAGATTGCGGATCTCCGAGTCGTCCCACGGCGCGCGCACTCCCTTCCGAGCCACAAGCGGATCGCCAAGGAACTCTTGCGTTGGCAACAGGAAAGTCCCCGCTACTTGATTGCAGAAAATTTCCGTCCTTTCTTCCTGGTTCTGCGCATGTGCTGTGGTATGAAGATCGCAGAGACCTCCTCGATTGGTCAGAACGTGAGCAAATTCGTGAATCAGAGTAAAAACACGGCCACGTGGCGAGTCCTTTGCATTAACGACTATAACCGGGAATAGCTCCACGCTGATTGAGAAACCACGCATCTCGTCAAGGGATACAGCGCCAGTTTGGAATACAAGGATACCAACCCGCTCCAGTGCGGCAATCCAGCCCTGGAGAGTTTCGTAGCGGTTGCGCCAGGCGCATTGTTGTTGCAGGCTGATACCAAGAATTTGGCGGGCCTCTCGAGCGAACTGGTCCGAATCATGGAGGTTTGAATGCACGGCTCGCAAACGGGGAGAGTCAATTCCTAACGCACTTGCCATCGTTGACCGGGAAATTGAGGCTCTCTCGAGCCCACTGCAGTATAGCAGGCTTGACCAGTGCTTTTATTTGTTTAGCCATCGAGCTATCCAGGCTCTTATTGTAAGGCAAACCGTGCAGGAAAAATAGAGTAAATTCAGGTCGTGTTCGGCCGTCAAGGATCTACAGGAATAAAGCGGTCGCCCTCAGAGTGTGCGATTGGAACTTACCCTGCTCGAAGGGCAGAGGTCGTTCACCATGCACTCTTCACTTTTGGGCTTTTGAGCCTGGCAAATCCTACGGCCGTGAATAATCAGACGATGAGAAAATCCCAGCCATTCTTCAGCCGGCAAGAGCCGCCGCAGCTCATTTTCAATTTTGTTGGGGTCTTCGTTCTTGGTAAGCCCGAGCCGCCGGGAAAGCCGCCTGCAGTGGGTGTCCACCACGATCGCCGGGACATCAAAGGCATAGCCCAAAATCACATTGGCCGTCTTTCGTCCGACGCCGGGTAATCGCGTCAGCTCTTCCATTGTTGACGGCACCTTTCCTCCGTGCCGTTCCACCGGCTCTTGAGCGCCGCTTTTTAACGACGGGGCCTTCGTTCGAATCCAAGTGGCGGTTTGAAGATCTCCGCACCTTCCACTTTGAGATCGATCCTTCGCGACCCCCGGAATCTCAGAGGAGGTTCTGAAGGCTCTATGAATGTGCAGTTTCTAAGACGCTTCCTAATTTATCGCCATATTTTTTGAAGGCTCAGAGTCTAGGTGTGGCCATCGGCTACGACTCAGGCGGTCGGGAGTGTTTTCTTCACGCCGCTCGTCTGACGACGCTCCACTCAACGGTGAGTCCCAAAACGGAAAGCAGTCGGAGCATTTCATCCAGAGACTTGCGATAGTTCGATGGGTCAAGCAGCCGGTAAAGCTGGCTGGGCGATGTCTTTAATCGACGAATGACCTCCTGCTTGCTTAAGCCCGATGCTTTCAGCGCCTTACGAGCCTCCAGCGTTAATTTATGGAGGGTTATCCTTCTCAAGAATTCTGGATCTTTGGCGTAGTCCAGAAAGGCATCCAGATGGAGCGAGTCTTCCTGGCCTGAAGAAAGCCTGTAGGTGATGGCTCTCCTCCCCAACTCGGGATCAACGTAGATTTCAGCGATCTTATTTCGAGCGGTCGGCTTCACTCTAAGCTTTGCAAAGGGAAGGCCAAGAATTCCTTTGTGTGTCTCAATTTCAATAGCGTTTCTCCTTTTGTTTATCCTGACACCCCTGATCTTCATAACTGTCCCTCGCTAAACAGCTCAGCAATGAGCTTCTTGATTTTCTTAGTTGCTTTCCCTTCGATTTCCGCCTGGCCTTCCAGGTTCCACTTGAGCACCTCTTTGCCGTCCTTGAAAACGTGGACATGCCTGGGAGCATGATCTCCTGCCCAAGTGATGAAGACATACCCGCCGCGCCTTATCTTGCCCACTCAGGCTTATCTCCCTGCACCACCCGTTAGCTCGACGAAGATATTACCACACAAGGTAATACCTCACAACCTCCACGGTTCCTCCCCTGCCATCGCCTGTCTGTCTCTTAGCCGATGAAATCGAGAAATGTGAAGATATCCACGCCGAACCCGATAAAAATGTTGTTGTTTGTCCTGAAAAGGAGTCGTGGGGTCAAACCTTGTACTAAGTAATGTCGGAGACCGGTAGCGGGTGAGTTTTCTTTTTCCTCTTCTAATCGCGATCCTTTCCGTCACGAACGCGGGTCTTGTGTAGCCGCCTCGGTTGAACTTACCCGGCTCGAAGGGCAGAGGTCGTTCACCACGCACTCTTCACATTTGGGCTTTTGAGCCTGGCAAATCCGCCGGCCGTGAATAATTAGACGATGAGAAAATCCCAGCCATTCTTCAGCCGGCAAGAGGCGCCGCAGCTCATTTTCAATTTTGTTGGGATCTTCATTCTTGGCGATCCCGAGCCGCCGGGAAAGCCGCCTGCAGTGAGTGTCGACCACGATCGCCGGGACACCAAAGGCATAGCCCAAAATCACGTTGGCCGTCTTTCTTCCTACACCCGGCAACCGCGTCAACTCATCCATGGTCGACGGTACTTTGCCTCCGTGCCGTTCCATGAGCTGTTTGGCGCAATGTTTCAACGACCGCCCCTTCGCTCGAAAAAGTCCGAGCGGCCGGATGATCCTTTCGAGCTCTTCGACGGGCGCGGCGGCAATTTTCGCCGCCGTGGGAAAGCGCTGAAAAAGCTCCGGGGTCACTGCGTTCACCCTATTATCGGTGCATTGGGCCGAAAGAATCGTGGCGACGAGAAGCTCGAATATATTGCGGTGGCGCAGCGGAACGCGGATGTCCGGATAGGCGTGGGCAAGCCGGGAGGCTATGGCGCGCGTTCTCCGGCCTTTCTCATTCAAATTTTCCCTTCTCATTACAGCCCAGGCAGCCAGCATGTTGCGGGGCGTTTAAAACAAATCCCTGATTCACTTCGTCTCATAGACAACTTTCCCGGCCACCATCGTTACAAGAACTTTGATCTCTTTAATTTCGTTCGCGGGCACGGACAGTAGGTCTCGGTCCAAGACCACGAGATCGGCGAGTTTGCCGGCCTCGATCGATCCTTTCTTTTTTTCCTCGAACGTGACGTAGCTGCCATTGATCGTGCTGGCGATCAGCGCCTCTTTCGGCGTAATTTTCTGGTTCAGACCAAGCTGAGTGCCGTCGATGAGAGAACGCGTCGAGGCCATGTAGATCCACAGCAGAGGATCCGGGGCTCCGACCTCGGCGTCTGAGCCCAGCGCAATCCTGACACCGTGATCCAACCACTCGCGCAGCGGGTTCAGAGTCTCACTGAATTCCTTGCCGTAATATCCTACCACCGTGCTGGTCATCTTGACCGGATCGGTTACGACCGTCGCGCCGAGTCTTTTGATTTGTTCGTAATTGATCTTCGATGGCGCCTGTGCATGGATCAGGTTCCAACGCAACCCTCCGATGGGAATCTGACGATTCACCTCTTCCCAGCCGTTCAGCGTGAGGTCAACAGCCGCGCCGCCGGACGCGTGAATATTCATCCGGAAGTTGTACTTCGCGCAGAGCAGTGACACTTCGGTAAATTTTTCCTGCGTAACCTTCTGGTCGCCGAAGCTCCGCTTACCCGCGGCTCCCACGTATTGGAAGCGCTGGAAAGCGCTCCCCGATCCCGTGCCTCCGTCGATGCCAAACTCTCCGGCCCCTTCGATTCTGAGCAACTCGTCGCCAACCCCGCGCCGAGAGGCGATTGTGGCCTCATAGCTTTTGAGCCAAGTTTCGATCTCTTTTGTCGGCAACCCGAGGTCTGGGGCTTTCAGGCTTGCCGAAACCCGCAGCGTAAGCTGGCCTTTCTCGCGCAACTCCATGAGCGCGCGCAAACCATCTTCAGAGACTCCTTCGGCCTTGACGCTCGTGATGCCCTTCGAATGGTAGTGCCGCACGGCTTTTTGAACTGCCGAGAGCATGTCCTGGTAAGTCGGCTTCGGCGCAATCTTTGATATGAGCCGGATCGCTCTCTCAGTCAGCACTCCGGTGGGCTCACCGGTCTTCGGATCTCTCCCGATCGTTCCGCCGGAGGGATCGGCCGTATTCTTATCGATGCCGGCCAGCTTGAGGAGGTAACTATTAACGATCGAGACGTGAGGCGCGTAGAGCCAGACCGGATTGTCGGGAGAAACGGAATCGAGCTCCCAGCGGTTTGGATTGCGCCTCTCCTTCAGAATAGCAGGGAGCTTCTCGGGTCCCGGCGCGCCTCCCGCCCGTCCCGAGATCACCCATTCGCCCGGTTTTTTCTTTCCAACCTCATCCGCGACAACTTTCACCACATCAGCGATCGACCGGCTGCCGGCGAAGTGGATTCGCGACCATCCTATTGAGTCGATATGATTATGGGCATCGACAAATCCGGGAACCACCGTTTTCCCCCGCAGATCTATCCGTCTCGTGGCTGGACGGGCCAAAGCGAGTACCTCTTGGTTCTTCCCCGCGGCAAGAAAGCGGTCACCTGTGATCGCGACTGCCTGCGCAACCGTGAAGCGGGAATCCACCGTCATGACCTTGCCGTTGTAGAGAATAACGTCAGCCGTAACCCTGCCGGTTACCGGCGCGGACGCCGCGAATGATGGCGCCGCGAGCATCCATGACATGAGGCTGATCAAAACTAATTTGCTCCACCGCGATCCCATAGCTTTTCTCCTTCTTTAATAGAACAACAAGGCTGTGCGGAGATCCTCAAGAGTCCAAGAATCTGGTCCAAGGCCCGTCACATCCACGTTCCGGTCATGGAGTTTCCGTAAAGTGTTTTAGGTTGGGTTACTCGATCCGATCGCATCTCAGGATTTTACGTCATAGCCGGGTGGATTTTCCCAGGCGAGTTGTTTTGTTGGCGACTGGGAGAGCTGAATAGACCAGCCACGGGCGCAAGAGAGGACTCATCGTTTCAGGGCGATGTCCTGCTCCTCCGGCCGTTTGGGTCACGGTTTTGGTCGGAGCACCTTTCGCCCCAGGTAGGTTTCCCGGGCTCGCCTTATCTCGTCTTGACTGATGGGAGCTAGCGGTTTCCCCTGAAACTCGAGGTAAAAACGCATGACATTGCCAATGACCCGTTCCGTCGCGTTAGGCCACTCGTCGAACCGACCCATATTGATGTCCACGCTTGCCTCGACTGCGTTCATTCCCGCATCGAAGCGCTTCTTCGCTTCTTTTCTCAGCGCTTCGACGTATTCGCGCATCTCTGCGATCTCCTTCTTTGCGCCCAGCGGTCCGTGACCCGGGACTATCGTTTCGACGTCAAGATCAGCGATCCAATCGAGCACCCGCAGCAAACCGCTGCCGTGTCCCTGCCAGAAATGAGGCGCCACGTAGTGAAAGGCAACGTCGCCAGCGAACAGCACTTTGTACCGGGGCAGGTAGACCAGGATATCGCCTTGAGTATGAGCGGGGCCTTGGTAGAGAAGCTGAACCTCGATGTCGCCGTAGCGGTAAGTCATCTTGTCCGTGAAGGTCGTCGTAGGCGGGGTCAGCTTCAGCCCTTCGACGCCCTCCTGCCAGTCGGGCCGTGTCGGATATGGCATTCCAGCCTCAATGACTGCTTCCCGACACTTCTCGTGCGCCACGATCTCAATCGGGAGGAAGAAGCAGTTGCCGCGCGTATGGTCGTAGTGGTGATGCGTGTTGACCAGATGCCGGAAAGGTTTAGGGTTGACCTTTTTCATCGCGGCGATGAAGGCTTTCGTGAGAACAGGTGCTGTCAGAGCGTCTATCACCATGGAGTAATCATCACCGATGATAAGGCCAGCGTTGCTGACGCTGGCGTTGTCGATGCCCGGGCCGCCACCCTGGATGTAAGCGAACACATTGGGGGCTACTTCTTTGAGTTCCGTTTCCCAACTCGGCACCGGCATGTTGTTTTCCCTTCCTGCGGCTACTCCACTATGCGCACGCCGCGCAGGCCGGCGCTGCCGATGGTCTCTGTCAGGCTTGCCGCCACAACCTCGAACACATCCAGGTCCGCAAGGGGATTCACGATGTTAGAAAGCGTCGGCAATTGCTCCCAGGTCGCGTGATTAAAAGCCACGGACCCTTTACCCGTGAATCGTTTAACGGTGGTAACCCAATTCTGACGTGGCACCGGCTGGCTACCGGGCTTCGGCAGCCCGTTAACGGTGACATAGCAGACGTCTGCCTCGCCCCATTCGCCGGTCCGCGGCACATACTTGACGTGAAGACCAGGCACTCGCTCTTCCGCTGTGTCAATTGGTTTTTCGACCATGTTGGTTATCTCATATTCCAGAAACTTAAACCCGCCCCAGCCGACCTGGGTCCGCGCCCGTCCACGTGCACGCTCCCATTCGAGATCAGGTATCTCGCCGTATACCTTCGGAAATCCAAGCTCTTCCCGTCCGGTTATGATCGGATCAGCCAGGCTCTCCCATGTAACCAGACGTAATAGGCCGCTTATCACCTCGCGCTTTCCATAGTACGTCACCGGTACGTTTACGCCGACTACGTTGTAGCCGCGGCCGGCCAGCCAATCGATCTCCTTCATGTAGGTGCATGTGATAGAGACTATCGGTTGACCGAGTTCGAAGCCCGGCGGCATGAGCACGGTCAGCTTGGCGGGGTCGGTGCGGAAGCTTACGGCAGTCGTATGAGTATGAGGCGAGGTCTTGCTCCCTGCCCGTGGTGAGCCGTTCGCCATCTGGCGCGGCCCCAGAGCCGGCCCGAAGTGCGTCGGCATGCGGTATATGGCCCCTTTAACAAACTCGTAACCCATGGTCTTTACCTCCCGATAACTTTCCCCTTCCTTTCGCCCGCCTGGAACGGCGCCATTCCTCGACTCAAAAGGTCATTGCCACCTGGCTGGAGCTGGTCTTTATTGGCCCCCTTCTAAAATGAAATCCTCAAAGTTGTCAAGGTAGGAACCAGAGAGAAAAGATGGCTTGATACGGGAAAAAGGCGCGGGAGCTTATGATTCGCGTCTCTCGGTGGCATTTAGGACAAGTCCAGCGGGTCTGTGGATTATTACTTCTCCTCGCCTAGGACAAGGATGTGGCGGGGGTGCACGTATAGGGTCACCCGGTCGCCGCGCGCGAAATTGACGGCCGTGTCGGTCTTGGATCTCAAAATCAAATCCCCGTCTCTTATCTGATAATCCCGATGGTCGCCGAAATAGGTGGCCGACTCCACGATTCCCTCGAACGTGTTTACGTTATTACCAAACACCCCATCTCTTCCCAGTTTGAGATTCTCCGGCCGAATGAGCGCCACTCCATTTCGAACTTCAGAGGAGACCCGCGCCGCTTCGCAGAGGAACTCGCGCCCGTTCTTCGCTCGTAGGCGGCACTTCTCTCCCGAAAGGTCGAGCACATCGACTTCGATAAGATTCACGAGGCCGACAAAGTCACTGACAAACTTCGAGCGGGGGGATTCATAGATCTCCTGTGGCGCTCCCACCTGTTCGATGCGCCCTTTGTTCATCACAACGATCCTATCCGAGAGTACCATCGACTCCGCCTGGTCATGGGTGACATAAATTGTGGTTACGCCGGTGCGGCGCTGCAGCTCTCGAAGTTCAAACCGCATGTGGTCGCGGAGCTTAGCATCGAGGTTGCTGAGCGGCTCATCCATGAGGAGAACGGCAGGCTCAACAGCGAATGCCCGAGCAATAGCGACTCTTTGTTGTTGTCCCCCGCTCAGTTGTGTCGCCAGCCTCGAGGCCAGATCCTCGATTCCCGTGAGCGTGAGCACCTTCTCTACTTTTTCTCTGATAACGGCCCTGCCCAAATGGCGGATACGAAGGGGAAAGGCTACGTTTTCGAATACGGTCATGTGCGGCCAGATGGCATAAGATTGAAAGACCATACCGATCTCGCGCTTCTCTGGCAGCACGAAAACGCCATTGTGCGGGGCGCTGACGATTCGTCCGCCGATCCAGATTTCTCCCGCGTCGTTTTCCTCAAGGCCAGCGATGAGCCTCAGAGTGGTTGTCTTGCCGCACCCGCTCGGCCCGAGCAGGGTAACAAATTCTCCCTCTTGGATCTCCAAGCTGATGCCATCTACGGCAGGAATTACTCCGAAGTATTTTCTCAGGTTGGTAACTGTGACGACCGCCATGTCAGTCTCCGGTTGGGACAGGTCTCAGCTCTCGCTCGGGTACCAGGGCAGGGCTTTCCCTTCTCCGAGCGCTCAAGACGCGATCCAAGGCTGATAGGAGAACCAAGAGCACCAGTGTCGTCAAGGCCAGAACGCTCACAACGGGCTGGCGGCCTTCGGTCCAGTAACGAAGTATGGCTACGGTAAGAACTTCAGATCCGTAACCGTACAGCAGGACCGCCGAGCTCAGGTCGCGGACAACCGTATAGGCGAAAAATATCCCCGCGGCCGAGATCCCTGGACGAATAAGAGGAAAAAGGATGTACCTGCAGCTTTGACCCCATGAAGCGCCGTGCGTTCTTGCGCTCTCTTCAAGTTCCCGGTGAACCTGGACCAGGCTTCCGGTCAGAGCCTGGACACCCAACGGAAGCCCCTTGATTACAAAGGCAACGAGCAAAACCCACAGGGTTCCGTATAGGGCTGAATAGCCCGGGGTGATGAGCACAGTCCAGAGCATGCCGACTCCCAGAACAATCCCCGGCATGGTCCAGGGAAGCCAGCTTAAGATTTCTATAAGTCGCCTACCCCAGAATCGAGTGCGCGTGGTTACGTAAGCGATGAAGGCTGAAAGTACAATGCCTACGAGGGCGGCCAATATGGCTAGTAGAGTCGTGTTGTACAGCGCGCGCAAGACGATTCTATCCGAGAAGGCGGTCATGTAGTGCTTCAATGTAATTAGCTCCCAGCCGTAGATGCCGGGAATAGAGGAGAGCGAGCTGGCCACTAACATGGCAATTGGAAAGATACCGTCCAAAAGGAAATTGAGGAGGCAAAAGAAAAAGGCGGGCCAGCGCCAACCCCTTAGTTTGAAAGGGTGGGGGCTATAGCCTCTGCCGGTAATGGTAACGAATTGCCGGTCTCCCAGGATGCGCCACTGAGCAAAGACCAAAACGAAGGTGATGACGATGATGGTTACGCCCAGGGCGGCGGCCAGGCCAAATTGTGGCGGGTCGCGAAAGGTAATGGCGCGGTGGATCTCATTGGTGAACACGTAGATGTTGACCGGCGAGCCCAAAAGCAACGGCGCCTCAAATGCTTCCAGCCCGCGTATGAAAGAGAGAATGAACGCCCCAAGCAAAGCTGGCGTAATCAACGGCAAACTGACGCGGAAGAATGTAAGCAACATGCCTGCTCCGCAGGTGCGGGCGCTCTCTTCGAGAGCAGGGTCAAGTCCTCGGAAGGCTCCCACTGTAAGAAGGTAAATGAACGAGGTGGATCCCAACGTCATGATGAAAATGATTCCGCTGTAAGAGTAAATGTTGAACGGCGCCGTCTCCAGGCCAAGCAGCGCTTGGGCGAACTGATTGATCAGACCGTTATTGGGGTTAGCGAGGTGAATCCAGCCAAGGACGGAAAAAAGGCCCGGGATGAAAAAGGGAATCGGGATCAAGACTTCAAGTAGGCGCCTGAAGGGAAGGTCGGTGCGCGTCACGAGCCAAGCCACCGTCACACCCCAGATCATGGCTACACAAGTCTTTGCAAAGGCAATAAGGAAGCTATTCCAAAGGACGCGATAGGTGCGAGATGAAGCATAAGCTTCGAGATAAGTCTTTAAGGAGAGAGTTCCCGGCTCACCCGGTGCGGCTCCCGAGAGGCTCCCAGCGACCAAAAACAGAAAGGGCGGAAGCACCAGTGCCGCCGTGACAAAGAGAAGCGCTGACCACAGAAGATTGGAGACCCTCATGGGCTGCTTGGTATCTATGGACCCCCGTATCTCATGGTTCTTTAGGCCCGTCTCTACCGAGCGCCGTATATTTTATCCGCGAGTCGATAGATTTTGTCGCGTTGCTCAGGTGTTTCAACAAGCGGTCGCCGCAGCAGTTTGGCATTATCCAATGACCATTCGGGGCGCGCAGTGGGGATGCCTTTGCGAACAGGGGTGCGCATTTCTCCCACGATTCGCTGCACGTCTTCCGAGAGGAGAAGGTCGAGCCAAAGCTTAGCCGCATTCGGGTGAGGCGCGCCTTTTATCAGGCCAGCGGAGTTCAGCGAATAGTAGAGACCCTCACAAGCCGCTATCCATTTCGCGGGAACTCCTTTGGAAGTAGGAATCGCCTCTGTGTTTACCGGAATGCCTATGGCAAACTGGCCGTTCACGACTGCCATCTGAAGCTCATTCGATCCGCCGCCGGTAACTATGAAAGGTTTGTTTTGAGCCAGCTTGTGATGGAAGGCATCGCCTAGTTCGGGGTGGCCTAGGGTGCTAATGAACCAAGTATATCCTGCACCGGGAGCACGGGGGTCATCCATTGTAATTTTCCCACGCCAGGAAGGGTCCAAAAGATCACGCCAGCACTTGGGCTCCCTTCCAGCCGGGGAAAGACGAGTATTGATGAAAATACCGTACAGGTTCATCTGAGCTGGGGTAATGGGCAGACGAGGAAGGTCCGCGAGCTCGGCCACTTCTGAGCGAATTTGCTTGATCGATGGAGGAAGCCAATGCTCGAGTCCCCCGCCCTGCCACAGACTCGCTATCGTGGTATCCCCGACGGCGATGACATCTGCCGCTTGTCGTCCGGCGCGCCGTTCCGTGTTGACGCGAGTGTATGCCTCTCTGGCTCTCAAATAAAGCGGTTCCACTTTGATGCCGTATTTCTTAGCGAAGATTTCTATCCCCTTTTCAAAGCCACGCTCCCAACCAGCGGTAGCATAGATAACCACCTTGCTTTCTTTTTTGGCTGCCTGAATTACGCCATCCCAAGACTCGCCCTGGGCCGTGCACTGGTGGACTGATGCGAGGTCCAGACATACAATGAGAAGAAAAGCCGCTGCTATGTAGCTTGCGTTGGTATTCATTAGCCCCTTCTAAGATGAAACCGTCAAAGTTGTCAAGGTAGAACACGCTCGAGCAATCTTACTGAGCCCTCCAGAGCTGGACCAAAACACGGGTGCCGTGCTGGAACGAAATGGCGATATCACAGTCGTGCCCAAGCAGGAGCACAGATGACGAAGCTTAAGAGGCCACGTGCTGGACGTTTGCTGATAATCGCTTAGTTTGGAATTATCAGATCTACTGCCCCCCTCGGTGCGTTTTTGATTTGCCAGACCGGATTTTCCGGAACGGCTCTTGGAAAATTTTTTGGCAATGGTTGCCGATGCAGTGATTTCACCAGCGTAAGGGTGTTCAAGGCTGCGCCCTTGAACTCTATGGACCAGTTTTTGACAGATACCTGCTTAAGCAAGAGAGGACCGCCGGCATATGTAAACTTCGCATCTTCAAATACGCAGTTTTCGCAAATAAACCCATCCAGTTGTTGGACGATATTTCGTTCTTTAACGTCTTTAAGTCTGGTGCCCTTAAGTGGTGGAACGACGGGTTCGGCACCATCGATTACGACAAGCTGGGCTGCGGAAGCAACTTGCCGTGCGATTGGGCTGCCGGCTGTGCCGAAGAAAAGCAATGAGTGGGCGACGCCGACGACATACGATCCGAATGCAACTGCAATCATGAGTCTTAAGGACATAGTTTAAGCTCCATCGGGCGGAGTGCCGTTAAACTTTGGCGAGAACCCACCGTTTACGTCGCGCCACTTCGATCAAAGTGAGCTGGTTGCAGCGTGACGGTCACCTAATAAAAAGAAGGGCCACGTCCGGTTAAGAACATGACCCCCTTTTGTGGAAAGAAAAGAACCCCAAGCTCAGTAATCAGTTAATACCCACGCCGGGTCCCGTCAACTCGGGTCTTTACCCGAAGAAGGTTCATTAAATCGCGCTCAGCCGGGCCGGCTGCCGGGACTATCAGCCGATATCGCAGGTCTCATGCTTCCCTGGTAGCTCCTTCAGATCACTTTTTGTAGAGCGCGTCGATAAAGCCCTCTTTGTCCAATTTCTCCACGAACCGGGGCTCGATAAATTTTGCCGGGTCAGCAGTCCTGGCATTTGGGTGGCTGGACCAGTCCAGGATGGTTTTTACGGCTTTGATCGTGGGGTACGGCTTCTCAGAAGATTGGTTTAAGAACCGGGAGAAGGCTTCTTCGAGCTCCTCGGGATCTTGCAAGCGGAGATATTTTTTCAGGATACGGAGGGTGGCCGGCTTGTTGGTTGTATATAAATGGACGGCTTCAACGATGGATCGGACCACCTTTTCAACCACAGGAGATTCTTTTCGAACGAAATCCCATCGAGCAATGAGCGAGGCTGAAATATACTCCACGTCCTTCAAGACGCGTATATCCTCATAGAGATAATAGCCCGCCTTTCTTGCCTGTAGAGTCAGCGGGGGCGTCAACACTGTCGCCTCCACAAGACCGGAGCGGAGCGCCTGGAGGCTGCTCGATGAGCTGCCCAGCGCCAGGAAGGTTATATCTTTGTCCGGGTTGAGGCCGATTGCGTTCAATATAACCCTGGCAGCCAGCATATCGGTTCCGGTCAGGCTAATGACAGCCATTTTGGCGCCCTTCAGCTCGCGCGGACTCTGGAGCTTCTTTTTTGTGACCAATACCTGGCCTATACGATTTGACGGAACAGCCAGAATTACAAAGTCCGCGCCGGAAAGCGCTGCCGTAATCGTGGCGGCGCCTCCCCCATAAACAAACTGCACGCTACCACCCATGAGTGCCTGGGCGGCGGGGGTTGCCCCCCTGATGAAAACCACGTCCGCGCTGACTCCGTTTTTTTCAAAAATTCCAAAATCTTTCGCGATCCATATGGGAGAGTAATTGGGCGAGATGGTCGTATAAGCCATGGTGAGCTTCTGCTGGGCCATGGCTGTCCCGGAGAAAAGAATGAAAACGAAAAGTAAAACAAGCGATCCCATTCGTCTCGTAGAACGCTTAGCCGGGAAGATCGACTTTATAGTCGGGGGATTCCATTTGCCACCAGTGGGCCGTCGGCTTCCCCTCTCTGAGCCATCGTAGATAAGGGTGGTCTGGATCATAACTCAATCCCATCCGAATCGATTCGAGTTGCGAGAGTTCCGGGAGGTGAATATTTGCCAGGTTCACATCAGGACCGAAATGGTGAATCAGCCATCCCCAAAGCGGGCTGTTGGTGTTATTTCTCGCGCTCCATACTTCAAAGATAATATGGTCAGTCCCAACTGCCTCGGCCACCTTGAGGAGCTGCTCCTGACCCGCGCGGTTCTCCAACTGATTTCCAATAAGGGCTCGGACGATCATGCCCTCCCAATACACATAGTCCGCGCCCGTCTCCAAAAGCTGCAGCATGCTTTCAACGACCCGGTCCACATAGATCGAGCCCCTGGCAGATCGAGTCTCGTCATGCGCAGACCATTTCGCGCCCACCTCGCCAACTACCTTGAAGCCTTCTCCTTTTAGCCTTCTCACCTCGGCCTTCATCTGCTCCAACGAGAGGCCGGCAGCATGGCTTTCGACCTCCACGACGTTGCTGCCCAACGCTCTTGCCCTGTCCAGGTATTCCTTTTGCTTTCCCTGCAGAACCGCAATCTCGTAGGGTATGCCGCCGATCTGCACATCAATCCCGAGGTCCCGGTAAATCTTGATGTTCTTTTGAATGAGCCGTTCATCCACGAGCAAGCACTGAGCGGTGGACTTCACGATGTCTGCATAATCATTGAAGGCAGCAACCAAAGGAGAGGTTGCGCTGAGCCAGCCCCGGTCCAGGATCATAGTCAGCCCTTTTTTTCTGGGTTTCCCTGATCGCCGTGGAAGCTCTAAGACGTCATGCATTAGTTTCGACATATTTTCCCTCCGTTGTCGCGTAACGTTAGTGCCTGGCAAATGTGGTTTCTTGAACCGCGCCAAACAATATCCCTGAGCGGCAGAAATGACTGCTCCCGCAAATTGAGCTAATCGCCGACCAGCTCTCTGATCACGGCTTGGACCAGCGCAGGCGGGCAGCCTGACAGTTTATCGATTCGCGGCCATTCAGTCCTGGTCTGCTCTTGCAGTACGTTGTTGTAATGGACAATAGTCCAGAGTGCGCCTCCGAACGAATAGCCACGGGCTGGGCTTACGCGGCCATCAACGACCGTCCCCGGGCTGTGTCTCTTGATCCGTTCTTGCGTCAGGCGGATGGCATTGATTGTGGCCGCATCACATACTCCGTTCGCTTGAACCGCGCGGAATGCCGCCAGTGTTTCCGGTCTCATACTGGGGCCTGGATGATCTGCCGCAAACCTGAAGCAGAACTGCACGAAAAGCACATCTTCGAGCCTGTTCTCCGCGGGAGGGGCACCAACAACGCCATCCAGGTTGAAAAATACCGGGAGAGTAGGCTCCGCCGGTTTCGGAGCTAAGATATGCACCATAGCTTCCCTCCATCCAATCCTTCGACGCCCATCGCCAGGAATCCGTGTCAGGCGATCACTATTTTGGGTTCCGCCGCTTCCATGACCGCATCGATGATCTTCTGATATCCGGTGCAGCGGCAAAGATTGCCGGACAGCGCTCTTTTGATATCGTCTTCAGCGGGGGTGGGATTTCTATCCAAAAGAGACTTCGCCGAAAGTATTACACCGGGCGTGCAATAGCCGCATTGAACCGCGCCTTTTTCTAGAAATGCTCTCTGCAGAGGATGAAGGTTGCCGTTTTGGAGAAGCCCCTCTATTGTCAAAACTTTTTTCCCATGGAGTGTTGCCGCAAGAGTCATACAGGCGAGGCGGGGCTCGTCGTCGATGAGAACCGTGCAGGCACCGCACTCGCCTCCGTCACATCCTTCTTTGGTTCCGGTAAGATCGAGATCGTCGCGCAAAACCTCGAGCAGCGTTCTCCAAGACCTAAAAGTTAGAGACATCGCCTCGCCGTTGACGGTGAGATTGATCCTTCGCGGCTCTTCGATTTCGGTTATGACTTTACGACTGCTGCGGTTTGGTTGCTTTGTGGGTCGTTTCATTCCGACCTCCTCTTCTCTTTCCGCTGCTTCGCCCTGAGGGCGGCAAGAATCTTTTGCGGGGTGAGAGGCAGACTCGTAATCCGTACTCCAATGGCATCATAGATCGCGTTCGCCAAAGCCGGCGCGGTGGCTACGAGCGCGGGCTCGGCCACGCCTTTGGCTCCATACGGGCCTACGGGGTCGTTGGATTCCACCATCATGATTTTCATCGGAGAGATGTCCATGATCGTCGGCAAGCGGTAATTGACAAAGTTCGGATTGTAAATCCGGCCATCCACCCCAACCATGTCCTCCATCAATCCATAACCGGCGCCCTGTACGAGAGCGCCTTCGAGCTGTCCTTCCACGGCCATCGGATTGATCGCTTTGCCGACGTCATGGGCCGCGGCAAAGTTAAGGATTTTGACTTTACCGGTCCTCGGGTCGACTTCCACTTCCGCGATCTGTGCTCCGAACGTATAGGCTGACGAAACATTGCCATACTGGGTTTCCGGATCCGGAGGAACCGAAGGAGGATCCCAGGAACCTCGCCCCACGATCTCTTTGCCGCCTGTACGGAACCAGGATCTTCGGGCGACCTCCAGAAAAGGCACAGCCTTTTGCGGCGATCCTTTGGGAAAGATCTTGCGATCCTGCGCCACGAGATCTCCCGGGTCAGCCTCGAGCATCTCTGCCGCAAACTCAAAAAGTTGCTCTTTCGCCTCGATCGCGGCCAGCCGCGTGGCGTTTCCTCCAATGTGGGTGCTGCGATCGGCATAGGCGCCAAGGCTGTGCGGGGAGAAGTCGGTGTCCAGATCAGGAACCACGATATCCTCGACACGAATGCCGAGTTCCTCTGCCACGATTTGCGCCATGACGGTTTTGCAGCCCTGCCCCAGCTCTGACTCTCCCGAAAAGAGATAGACCTGGCCGTGGTCCCCAATCGTGACAACAGCATTGGAACCGTAGAACCCGGGATAATAGCGGCAGCCCGACACATGTATCATGCAGCCGATCCCAACCCCCCGCAGTTTGCGCTCATTGTTGACCGTTTGTTTGGGCTTTTTTTCTTTCCAGCGGATCGCTTCGGCGGCCTTCTCGATGCACTCGGTCAATCCGCAGCTCTTTATCTCCCAGCCATGGGCTGACACGTCCCCGACCCGGCGCGCGTTCTTGAGCCTTAACTCCACCGGGTCCATGCCGAGTTTTTCGGCCAACATGTCCATGTGGGATTCGAGGGCGAAATCCATCGGGGGGTTGCCGAAGCCGCGGAAGGCTCCACCCGGTATCGTGTTCGTGTAAACCAAAAAAGAATCCGTCTTGATGTTGTCCAATCGGTAAAGACTATCGACCCGCTTCGTCATGGTGTCGAGGATAATAGGTCCCACCTCGCCATAGGCCCCGCTGTTTAACACGATGTAAGTCTCTTTGGCGAGGAGCGTTCCGTCCCTGCCTGCCCCCATCTTGAGACGAATATGAGTGGCGTGACGAGGCGGCGAAGAGATGAACTCCTCCTCGCGCGTAAGACACATCCGAACCGGCCTGCGCGCCTTCAAAGCCAAAAGCGCGCAGATGGGCTGGATTCTCTTGAAGTGCTTGCCGCCAAAGCCCCCTCCGACGTGGGTCTGGAAGACGCGGACTTTTGAAGCCGAAAGGCCAAGCATATCCGACAGAAGCCGCCGTGCCCGAAAGGGAGACTGAAGCTCAGTCCAGATTGAGACCCTGCCGGAGCCATCCACGTCAGCCACGCAGCCCGTCGGCCCAAGGTAAGCCTGGTGCTGAATCTGCGTCGTGTAAGTATCTTCGTGAATGACGTAAGCTTCCGCAAAACCCTTCTCCACGTCGCCCCGCCGCACGACGAATTTGTAGGCAATGTTCCGTTCCGTCTCGTGGAGCACTGGCGCTCCCGGCTCCATAGCTTTAAAGGGATCAAAGATCGGCGTCAAAGGTTCATAATCGACTTTGATCAGACTAAGCGCCTCAAGCGCTGTCTCCTCGTCGATTGCGGCCACCGCCGCCACCTCGTCTCCGACGAAGCGGGCTACGTCCTCGCAGAAGACCGTCTGATCCATAACCATCGGGGTAGCAACCGCAGTCTTCGCTCCCTGCTCATCAAAGTAGAAGGTAGAAGGCCCCCGGTTGATTTTAACCCTGGGCGTATCCGCCGCGGTGACGACCGCCTTTACGCCAGGCAAACTCATAGCCTTGGTCGTATCGATGCGAAGGACTCTCGCGTGAGAGTGCGGGCTGCGCAGTATTTTTCCGACAAGCATCCGGGGAAGCTTAACATCCGGCGAAAACCGCGCCGTCCCGGTCACCTTCTCCATGCCATCCACGCGCGGATGACTGTGGCCCACGACCCGAAGATCAGACATCTGGATCAATCCTTTCAGAGCATAGGGCGAAGAGCAAAGCGGTAAGTGAAAATCACAAGAGCAGAGACAAACGTTGTGTTCAGCTCAGTCCGCATTCCCATCGGCCACGCAGGCCAGAATCGCATCTTCCACCAAAGCCCCGAGCACCTCTCTCTTAAAACGCGATGGATAGAAAACATCTTTGATGGGCCCGACCTCCCTGGCAGCCGCGGCGCCAGCCTGGCGGGCAAGATTGCCGTCGATTGTTTGGCCATTGAGCAAAGCCTCGGTTCTAAGCAATCGTTTCGGGGCCGGATCGACGCCGCCGGCGACGATGCGAAAGTCTGCGGCTTTTTTCGTGGAGTAGTGAGCGACGGCCACGCTCACGACGGGAAAATCTATTACATCCCTCTGGCTATGCCTGCGATAAGCGGCCTTCACCCGGCAGGAACTCTCAGGGATCAGCACCTCGGTCACGATCTCGTCTGCGGCAATGTTGCAAGGCCTGTCTCCCAAGCCCGTGTAGAGTCGATCAATCAGAAGCCAACGCTGTTGCCGGCCTTGCGTGACCTTAATGCGCGCGCCCAACGCGATAAGGGCTGGGGCTGTGTCGGATGACCAAACCGCATAGCAGGAATCCTGGCCTCGTACAGCCAGACATTGATCGCCCCCGGCCTTAAGACAACGCTCGCCCGATTCAATCCAAAGAGGAGATTGGTTGTAATATGGACATTTGGTGTCCAGGAGAATGTTTCCACCGAGAGTCGCGGCGTTGCGTATCTGGGGCGAGGCGATCTTCTCAATGGCCTTTGCGAGCATCGGACACTGTTCTTTAACATCCGATGAACTGCAGATAGAGGCGAGCGGTGTAAACGCTCCGATCCTTAAACCTTGACCTTTCTGATAGCGAATAAAAGACAGACCGGGGATGGCGCCCAGGCTTACTATAAACAGCGGTTTTTCCAACCTCATCCGCATCAGGGATAGCAGATCAGTTCCCCCACCCCATATCTTTCCTCCTCTTTGTTGAAGGAGCCGCGATGCTTCTTTCACGCTTTTGGGCTCAAGATATTGGAAATGTGGAAGGGTCATGAGTATTTCGACCTCTCAGTAAGCTGAAGGGATAGTGCTTCGGCGAGCATATTCCATGCCAGAAGGACAATCGTTTTGAGAAAGGTCTCTCATTCTTGAATACGCGCAAGATGAATGAAAAATCTTAAGGCTTATCAAGCGTCTGTCGCTTCATTGCAAGCTCATGTAACCGTGATAACTACAGCCTGAATCTATGATCTAAGAAAAATTTCTCTTACAGTCCCAGGATTTGGAAACAACCGGAGCCGAGGGGCAACCGGGAGGTCGCGGATCTCCAATGAGGCAGATTCGAATGATGCCGCCCACGGCCGCGGGCCGAACGCTTGCACCCGTATTCGGAGGGTCCGATTTGACCTTGGGCTGATTGACTGGCGCCGAAGGGCGGTTGTAATATGCCCGCCATGGATGGATTCATTATTGTCTTCGTAACCGTCGGCTCTTCTGACGAGGCCGAGCAGCTAGCGCGTGTTCTCGTTGAGGAAAGGCTTGCGGCTTGCGTCAACCGGATAAACGGCGTGCAGTCAATTTACCGCTGGGTTGGTCAGGTGGAAGAAAGCGAAGAGGACCTCCTGATCATCAAGAGCAAGAGCGAACTCTTCGAGCGGCTGAAGCAGAGAGTTCGCGAGCTCCATAGCTATTCGGTACCTGAGATTATCGCGCTGCCGGTTGTAGACGGAAATGAGGAATATCTGAAGTGGTGGGAGGAACAGGTCGAGGCAGGTTCGAAGTGAGGAGAGAAGCGCCGGTATGAGCGACGGACCGGCGGCTTTATTTCCGCGCTGCTGGTTCGCAAGCGAGCCACGAGCGCCGAACGAAAGTGGAGGAACGACATGAAAATCAAAATAGGTGGGCGGCTGGTATGTTCGGCAGCAGGCGTTATCGTGTGCGCGCTCGCAGCTCTTCCGCGCGATGCCGCGTCCGCTGAGAAGCTTATCACGATCCAATCCGCTCGGGTTATGTCTCAAGCGATGCCCTGGATCGCTCAGGAAGCAGGGCTCTTTCCGAAATACAACCTGGATTTCCAGCTCGTTTATATCGCTTCATCTGGAATAGTCGCGGCGGCGATGGTCGGCGGCAACGGAGACGTTGCCCTGACCGGATTGGGGATGATCCGTGCCTACGTTCAGGGAGCCAGTGATTTCGTATTTGTCGGGAGCATAAAGAACATCTTGACGCATAGCATTTTGGCCGGTCCGGAAATTCACAAGGCTGAGGATCTCAAAGGAAAAAAGATCGGGATCAGCAGGTTTGGCAGCAACTCTCATTACTTTACCGTGCAAGCTGTTAAACGATTGGGGATGGATCCTGCGCGGGATCTTAGCTTTATCCAGACTGGCGGCGAATTCGAAACGCTCGCGGCGCTTGCCAAAGGAGGCATCCATGCCGGCACTATGACCGCACCTGCAGACCAGAAAGCGCTCGCGCAAGGCTTCCATTACGTGGTATACGGCCCCGATCTGCGCATCCCGTTTTTGGCTACGGCCCTCGCGACGCGTCGCTCATTGATCGCCAGGCGGCCGCAAGTGGTGGGGCAGTTCATGCGGATGATGGCCGAGGCCGCAAAAATCCTCCATACCGATAAAGAGTTTGCCAAGAAAGTTCTTGAAAAGCAGTTGCGTTTGAACGACAGAAAGGTTCTCGACGCTTCTTATGACGACGAGATCAAAGCTTTGGAGCCCAAATTGGCTATGAATGCGGAGGCGCTGCAGGCTATTCTTGACGAGGTCTCTGTGACTGACGCGCGCGCGCAAAAAGTAAAGCCGCAGGAGCTCGTTGACGGCCGGTATCTGGATGAGATGGAGAAGAGCGGGTTTCTTGCGAAGCTATGGGGAGAGAAGCGGTAACGAGCCTGAGTTCGAACTCAATTGCGACTGAGTTTGGAATATCCACTGAATAAGGAGATTGCAAATGAAGCTGATCGGTCTGATATCGCCCAATTTGAGCGAAGACACGCTGGTAGATGTCTATAAGATATTGCCCGAAGGAATTCGTATCGAGGGGCGGGCACTCGACGTCGGGGTCTATACGGACAGCGAATTTCACCGGGTGGAGCAGGGCTTCACCGAGATTGTGCGCCAGCTGGCGCGGCAGCCGCTGGATTTTCTCATGGTCACCGGAGAGCTGTTCCTCTCTTATAAAGGTCCGGGATCGGATCAGCAGATTCTCGCTCTGGTGAAGGAGATAACACCGGTGCCAGCCTCGACGGTTCTCACTGCTGTGGTTCACGCCTGCCAGGCGCTTGGGTTAAAGCGCGTGGTCATGGCTTCGCCTTTTCCCGAAGATCAGGATGCGCGCCTGGTCCGCTTCCTTAAACACGATCAGATCGATGTCGTGGCGCACCGTTGTCTGGGATATCAGAATTCAAAGACGATCTGGGAGCTTCCGCCCGAAACCGGTTACGATCTCGCATCATCGCTGTTGCGGGAAAAGACCGGTGTGGACGGCCTCTACATGCCGTGCAACAAATGGCGGACGATCTCAGTGATCGAGCGCATTGAGAAAGAGTTCGGTAAGCCCGTCGTTACCAATACGCAGGCCTGGGTGTGGGAAGCGCTCAAGGGCATGGGAATGGCGAAACCGATAGAGGGCTACGGCCGGTTACTGCGGATGGCTAACTGACCCGGCAAGATCAAGATTGAGTCATACTACTCGCTGATCCATCCGATCAACCCGAGATAGGGCGGCTTCAGCATCCCGGTTGAAACGGTGAAAAGTCTTGTTTGCTTGCCTGAGTCCAGGTCCAGGACCCAGACTTGTTCCGGCGCAGCCGAGCTTGCTTGCTCAGTATAAGCGATGAAGCGGCCCGAATCAGCGACGCGAAACCAATACAACCCTTGCGTCGCGCTCACAGGATAGTCCCGGCGACTTTTTTTTCCGGGATCGACGGCATAAAGCAGCGTACTGGCGGTGCGCTCTGCCGGCATTCTCCACTGGTAAGCCCGCATCAGATAGCGTCCGCTCAGGGTCGTTCCAACGATTACCGGAGGTAGGTCGGGATCGCTCCGGAAACCCCGCTTCTGGGCCGGGGACAGAACGGCGGTGGGGATGCGCTTAACATCGCTGCCGTCTTCGTTCATAAAGTAGCTGCCAACACGCTTGTAAGATTGCCGTGATGTAACGTGCTCGTCACCGGTTTCCAGCGTAAAAAAGAGCTTGCTTCCGTCGGCTGTCCAGCCGATGTTTCGCGCGAAGCAGTCGAGAAACGTCCTTCCCAGATTCGCCTGGTGGATCAGCTTGCCGTCGGCCGTTTCGTGGATGAAAAGATAAGGAACGCTGCCGATCTGGTTTAGATATCCGATTTTTTCACCGGACGGGTTAACAAAAAGCCGGCTCAAGCGCTGCTCCCCTCTGAGTTCAAAAATCTTTCGGTAGCGGTTGAGGCCGTCGGTCGAGAGCTCGTAAATGGCCGCCGGTAACTCATACCAGCCGCCGCTGTAGCGATTCTTCTCCACGCCGCGGGCGAAGATGCGCTGGCCGGAGACGACCATCACCTGATCACGCTCGCCGCTCGGACGAATCGGCAGAAGAATGAAATCGGCCTCCGCGTCTGTGAAGAGTAGATGGCTCTCTGTCTTGCCCGGTTCAATCGCGTATATCTCAGTCCGCGTGAACCGGCGCGCGCGAAGGACTTCCTCCTCCTGGGCGATCGAATACGCGAGCCTTTCACCAGCGGACGCAGGTGATATGCAGAGGCAGATCCAGCCGAAGACTAGAGCCACGGCAGCCGCTTGCGCCGCGACGATCTTTTGGCCAGGGTTCATTTTTGAGCCACGCTCCTCGTTTCTTTTTGTTCCGGTTCTTATGTTCCGGTCGGCTACGCGCTTTTGTAGCTCTCTGTTCGGCCTGTTGTCAAAGCGTATTTTAGATGTTAAGGGGCGGGAATCCCTCTTTGACACACGAGTTCTGTGCCTGCTACTCGATTTGGTATTTTTTAAGGAAGATGAAGCATGAAGCTTGCGGAACTGCATTGGCCCGAGGTTCACATGGCCTTAGCTTCACATTTGCAAGAGCCGATCAGACAGGGCGTCTCTCTCGAGTCTTAGACGTCTCGTGTAGTAATCAGGAATTCTCTCAAGATGATCCATCGCGAGCTCAAGGGCAATGAAGCTATCGACGGTGTGTTCCCTCTCCCATTTGATTCCCTCGAGGATCTCTCCTAAATCATAATTAGTGATGGACTTTCCGTCCGCCAACCCTTCCTTCAGTTTTTCTTTGAAGTTCTTGATATCAATTTGAAAGGCGTCTTTTATCGCTTTTCTGTAATCTTCAAACTTTCGTTCAATGGCCTGACGTTTCTGATCTTGCGCTGGGGTAACATCCGAGTTGAGCGAAGACTGAAAACAAAATGGCGGCGATTTGCAGAACGAGATTGTTCTTCATTTTACGCCTCCTCTCGGGAAAGGAATCTCCCTTTATCTGTGATTCGCAATTACCGAATCCTCGGGCTGCTCAAATGTAGTGCACGATCTGTGCCGAAAAATTTGCTCTAAGTCGTGGGCCGGTTTGGAAGCGATTTTTCACGATTGCGAAGAAGAGGACAGGCTGGAATCGCAGGAATGAGACGAGTCGGGTACTCCTGAGGCTTCAAGCTTGGCGCGAGCCTTCTCATAACCCATTCTCAAAAGCGGGGTGAGGAGTATCCAGACAAAAATCAGCGCCACGCAAATAAAATGCACATAGGCAACGTATGCATTTAGCGAGAAGAGACTATACAACAGAATAATAAACCCGGCGATTGCATCCCCGGTTCTTTCAACTACCACATCCAGAAAGGTCTTGATCGTTTTTGTCGCTTGCGCGGGGAGCGCCATGTATACAATTTCCATGCTGCTCCGGTGGATGCTGTTGCGCAACGATGCGTCGGCCATTCGCGTCAGCGCCGCCGCCAGAAGGCTGGGCCAGATCATAATAGCCAGCGAGCCGGTGAGAAGGGCTCCGGGAGTCACGTAAAGGCCGGGCCTCAGACCGAACACAGTGAGGATCTTCCCGGTGAGAACGATCTGGGCAAAAAAAGTGGCGACGCTAAGCCAGCCGTAATAAGAACTGAAGAAGCCCGCAAGAGCCTGCCGGGAAGCGTAAATCTCCTTGGCCGAGGTCTTGAACTGAAAGTCGATCATCGTCGATACGACGACCGACACCAGGATTACGGCCGCGATCAGTTTGAGATGCGCAGAGCGGGCGAGAAGCTGACGGATACTGCTAGCGCGAGCTTCCGCCGGTTTTTGACCGGTCCCGAAGTCCCTTTTGTAAATTGTTTCTTTGAGCCGGCGTTCCGCCGCAAAGACCAACACGGAAGCCGCTGTATAGAGGACTCCGGTGCACCAGAGCAGGTGATTACTTTCGAGTGAGAGATGCAGCGACCATTTTACCCCGAAAGCGGCGGCAACTCCGCCAATTGTCCCTCCCGCGGTAAGGATGCCGAATGATCGCTTGCCTTCTTCCGGGGTGAAGATGTGGTTCGCCAGGGTCCACAACTGCGCCACTGCAACGGCGTTGACGATAGCCGACCAGATGTAAAAGGCGTAGTGGCTCCAGCCGGGATCGAAGTAGGTTAAAACAATCCAAAAGAAGACTACATTCGAGATGATGATCGCGTTTGTCGCGATAATAACCCGGATGAGAGAGAGGTTCGCTGTGTATTTCGTGTAGGTGGCGATGATCACACCGGCCAGGAAGGCGACCAGGATGTAAAGATAGGGCAGCTCGGATACGGAATGTTGGCCAAGAAATATGCTGTCGCGGAGGATTTTGATGAGCGTATTGGCCGCTATCAGAAAAAAGAGCAAAAAGGCCACGACGCCGACGCGATAAGCTTCCCCGGATCGGATATCCAATAAGCGCGATGCCATTCTAAGTGTTTGTTTGCAGAGACCGGCTCCGCGAAGCGGCGCCTGCCCTCTTGTCATTCCTAATACCGGCCCGCCGGGTTATTGCTTCCCCGTCCTATTCGAGCTTTTTACGGGCCTTGAAAGGCGCAAAACCAGTAACGGTAGTAGTAACCACTGGACTACGGGGAGGACACCGATGCTGCCCGCCATCGGCATCCATTGGCTGTAGGCCCAGTTCTGGGCCACAGAGACATTATAGTGCTCGCTGAGTATGGTATAGGAAATGCCAATAATGACAAACACTGCAGATGGCATTACCCCGGCCTTGCTTAGCCAGGAACGCCCCCAGAGGAGAGACAGAGCCCAGAAGGCCGCAAGCAGAATCAAAACATCCCCAATCGAGCAGTGGATTCGGTTGTAAGCGACCGTGGTCCAGAGCTCCGTGAAAGTGTCCATGTAGAAAGGGGACTGAAGAAATTCCCACGCGAGCGAGAGGGGAAAACCGAATGCTAGAATTCTTATTTCAGGGAGTTTTAGCATCGGAGGATTTGGCCTTCTTCCTGAGCGTTACACGAAAGAGTTCTCTCGGCAGCCGGCCCTCTTCAAATTGATCAACGCTAACAATCTCATAGCCTTTTGCCAAATGCGCTACTTTTCCCTTGCTGAAAAAATGCACGATAAATCCGCGTACCTCATACATGTCCTCGCCTCTATGGATCCCGGTTTTATAATCCGGATCATTCGTGTGTCTGACAGTGTAAATGTTGAGTCCACCTGGTTTCAAGACTCGCCGGATCTCTTCTGAAAGAGATTCGAGTTCGGCCGTAGTTAACGCCATGCAATATAGCATGTGTGAATAGCAGGCATCGAAAGTTTCATCGTTAAAAGGAAGACGGTTCCTGACATCGTGCCGTATGGCGCTGACTAACTTGGCCAGACCCAACGCCCGCGCCTTTCGCAAGATGTCTTTAAGGCCGCTTTCACTATAGTCCAACGCATAAATCTCGAAACCGTTTTGTGCAAAAAAGAGCGTATCCCGGCCCTGACCGGCGCCCAGCTCGAGAATGTTCTTTTGGCTTTCTTTTTTGAAGATCTCGGCCGCGTAACGCGCAGGAGCGCTTGCCTCCACGCCAAACATTTCCGGTCTTGTGGACAGAGTGTTTTCCCAATGCTTGCTTTGAGCATCCAGAACTTTCTTGACAACCTCTGAACTCTCTCGTTTCATGGCTCAGGCTCACGCCTCTTTTTCCTTCGCTAACCCACTTATCTGAGGAAAAAAAGCTGGGGTGACTTTTGCGTAATGCGCGTATCTCTCACCAAATTCGGCCAGACCGTCCTTTTCCTCACGCCGTGCCAACCGGACATACATCGTCACAAGAATGGGAAACATGATTAAGGTGATGAGCGTAGGCCACTGAAACAGAAATCCAAACATGATGAGAATAAAGCCAATGTATTGAGGATGGCGCACACGAGCGTACGGGCCGGTCGTTGCGAGCTCATGCTCGCGCTGCGCGGCATAGAGCACCTTCCATGCCACGGACAGCAGGATGAAGCCGCCGAAAACAAGAATATTGCTCAAAATGTGAAGCGGGTCAAAATGAGGATTGATCTTCCACCCGAGAAGCGTGTGCCATAGATGTCCCGCGTCATGGGAAAAAGGGTCGAGCCCCGGATAGCGGCTCGTCAACCACCCCGAAAGGAGGTAAATAGTCAGAGGAAAGCCGTACATCTCGACAAAAAGCGCGACGATGAAGGCGGAGAAAGCGCTGAAAGATCGCCAGTCCCGTTGGGTGCGCGGTTTGGTGAAGCTGAAGGCGAAAATGATGAAGATCAAAGAGTTGATGATGACCAAAGGCCACAGCCCGTATGCAGGTTCCCCGGTCATTTTTGATCACCTCCGCTTCCGTGGTGATGGTTTTCTCCGTGACCTCCATGGCGCCCGTGCATTAAGAAGTGCAGAAGCGGGCAGGCCAGCAGCAAGAGGTAAGGCAAGATACCCAGGAAATGCGCCCTGTGCTCCGTCCAAAGGAAAAAGGCTGCAATGGCGAGAAATGCAAGAAACACAAGGCCACTTCGCGAGCGCAGCCAACTGCCCGCGCCGTTTCGTTCGTCACCCATTTTTCTCCCTCCGTTACGATCTAAATCCACCCGGGAAATTTTATAGTTGAAGTTTATTGAGCCGCAATGCGTTACTGATTACGGACACCGAGCTGAAGGTCATTGCGACGCTCGCTATGACGGGGCTTAACAGCAGTCCGAAGAAAGGGTAGAGCACTCCGGCAGCGACCGGGATTCCCAAGACGTTGTATATGAAGGCAAAGAAGAGATTTTGGCGAATGTTGCGCATCGTTCCCCGGCTCAGCCGTCGCGCCTTCGCAATTCCGCGCAAATCTCCCTTGACAAGGGTGACACCGGCGCTTTCCATCGCCACGTCGGTGCCGGTGCCCATCGCTATTCCCACATGAGCCTGGGCCAAAGCGGGAGCATCATTGACGCCGTCGCCCGCCATGGCCACCATGCGATGCTGGGACTGCAAAGTCTTGACTACCTCGACTTTTTGCTCCGGCAATACCTCGGCCCAAACTTCATCGATACCCAGCTTTTTCGCAACGGCCTCCGCTGTTGTACGGTTGTCTCCCGTCAACATCACGATCCTTATCTTATCGGCATGCAGCATGCTTATGGCTTCAGGAGTGGACTGCTTGACCGGATCGGCGACAGAGAGCAATCCAGCGACAGCGCCGTCAACGACAACATACATGACCGTCTGCCCATCTTTTCTAAGCTCTTCTGATTGATCCCAGAGGTCCCCCGGTGCGACGCGCAACTCCTCTAAGAGTTTGCGGTTTCCGAGCGCCACGCGCTTTCCATCCACGATACCGACGACGCCTTTTCCCGTGATCGAACGAAACTCTCGAGCATCCACGAGCTTCAGCCCTCTTTTTTCCGCCCCGCCCACAATTGCCGCCGCCAGCGGGTGCTCGCTGCCACGCTCTAGACTGGCCGCCAGGCGGAGGAGATCGTCCTCGCTTTGTCCCGGCGCGGCAACTGAGGCCGCCAACTGCGGTTTTCCGTCCGTCAGTGTCCCCGTTTTATCGGCCACCAATGTGTCTACTTTCTCCAAAACCTCCAATGCTTCGGCATTTTTGATCAGCACCCCGGCGGTAGCGCCGCGTCCCGTGCCGACCATGATAGACATCGGTGTGGCTAAACCGAGCGCGCATGGACAGGCGATGATCAACACGGCGACGGCATTGAGCAACGCGTAAGCCATTGAAGGCTCGGGCCCAAACGCGGCCCAGACGACGAACGTTACAATAGCGACCAGAACGACCGCGGGAACGAAATAGCCGGCTACGATGTCCGCCAATTTTTGGATCGGCGCCCGGCTGCGCTGCGCTTCCGCGACCATCCTTACAATTTGCGCCAGAAGGGTATCGCTTCCCACGCGCTCCGCCCGCATCACGAAGCTTCCCGTCCCGTTGACCGTTCCTCCCGTCATGCGGCTGTTTTTGGTCTTCTCAACCGGAATAGGCTCTCCGGTGATCATCGACTCATCGACTGAAGTTGCTCCATCAAGAACTACTCCGTCCACAGGTATCTTTTCCCCGGGACGAACCCGCAGGCGATCGCCGGGCTTCACCCGGTCCAGAGGGATGTCTTCTTCGGTGCCGTCGTCGCGAAGCAGACGAGCGGTCTTGGGCGCAAGGCCCAGCAAAGCCTTGATCGCTCTATTCGTCTTGCTGCGCGCGCGCAACTCCAGCACCTGGCCCAGTAGCACCAACGTCGTAATAACCGCGGCGGCGTCGAAATAAACGCCCACCTCACCCATATGACCACGGAAGGATTCGGGAAAGGCTTCGGGAAAAAGAGTTGCAGCAAGGCTATAGACGTACGCGGTCCCAACGCCGATGGCAATCAGCGTGAACATATTCAGGCTGCGGTTGATGATCGACATCCATCCCCGTTGGAAGAACGGCGATCCGCCCCAAAGGACGACAGGACTGGCCAGGACGAGCTGAATCCAATTGAGGAACCGGGGAGAAACGGCGCGCTGGATCGGCTGTCCCGGAATTAAGTCGGACATCGCCAAAAAAGCAATCGGAGCGCTCAACGCAAGGCTAACCCAAAACCGCCGCGTCATGTCCAGAAGCTCGGGATTGGCTTCTTCTTCCAAAGTTACCGTTCTGGGCTCGAGCGCCATGCCGCAGATAGGGCAGGAACCGGGCTCCTGCCGCACAATCTCGGGATGCATGGGACATACGTACTCGGTTCTCACCGAAACCGGGGAAGGAGCCTCCGGTTCGAGCGCCATGCCGCACTTGGGGCAAGCTCCGGGTTTGGACTCGCGTACCTCGGGATCCATGGGACAGACGTAAACGCCGGCCTCTGATCCACGCCTTTGAGGGGGTTCGGGCGCCTGCGTAGCTTGCTCGGCAGCAGGCTTGAGAAACTGCTCCGGATTATCCTTGAATTTCTCCAAACAGTAGGGTGCACAGAAATAGTAGGTCGTCCCCCCATGCACAAAACTGCCGGCAGATGATTTCTCATCCACCGTCATGCCGCATACCGGATCAATTGCCATGAACATGCTCCTCTCTCTATCGTGTTACGCTCTCTGCAAAAGCCCGCTTCATTGCGACAGATCCCAGCGGAAAGAGCGCTCTTTGACGCCGGCAATATCCTTGAGCACAAGCTCCAGTCTTTTGACTTCGCCCGATGGTCGCGGAAAAACAAGAACGACCTGGCGATGGTGTCCGCTACCCTTGTTCTCTACCCGCGTAAGTTCGTAAGTTTTGCCGGCCTCATCGCGCAGAAGGCTGACAGCCTTAAGGTCATACGCGTCGAGATCGACTGAGTGGGTATCCAATGCTACCTGGAACCGGACATCCTCCGCGCTCTTGGGGTTTTGATAAATCACCTTAATTGTGACGCCTCCGCCGGAATTTGTTTGGGTTTGCCCGGAAGCCGCCGCTCTGCTTTCGCCAATCATAAACAGTCCTCCCAGTAGCAATCCCACTGATAAGGCAAGTGCCCGCTTGAGCATCACTGACCTGCCAACCATGATGTCCTCCTTTGTTTTTCTCTCACTCCCGAACTCTCTTTACTTTTCCAAGCGAATCTTAACGATCTGGCCAGCATCAAAGACCGAAACAATTCCGTCTCCCTTCATACCCGTCCAAGCGTTTTCCGCAATGTCCCTGGCGACCTTGTCGGCCTGATCGTCCGCCACAATGATCTCCAGTTTGTGATGGCCTCCGTGGATGAGCGGCTCGTAAATATGCCATTCCTCTCCATAACCGCGCACGCGAGAGACAGTGCAGCCTGTTACCCCAATGCCTTTCAGCGCGCGCGTAACAGGCTCTACCCTGGCCGACCGGATCACGGCCCATATCATTTTCATAGCAGCCTCCTTATTCTCTTGATTCTCTTGTGAGCCAAATCCCCAACCTGTGGCCATCAACCTGCTCCACTTTCTGACTTATCAAGCATCCGACGTGACGGGCCACTTCTTTCTCTGAAAAATCCAAAACATATTCAGTTGGTCTCTGATTCGAAAATGTCGTGATGTCCGCAGGGACATTTTGCCGTGATATTTGGGTTGTTAACCTTAAATCCAGCTTCCCCGACGGCTTCCACATAATCCAGCTCCGCGCCCTTAAGGAATTTCAAGCTGCTCGGGTCGACGCAGACCTTGACGCCATTCTCCTCGAACACGGTGTCGTCTCCCGAAGGGCATTCCACCAATGCAAGCCGGTACGTATAGCCTCTGCCACCCATGCAGTGCGTTCGAACCAGAGCTATCCTCAAGCTACATCCCGGCCTATTGTCCGTGGCGAGGATGTCGCAGAGTTTAGAGGCCGCCTTATCCGTGAAAGTGACTATTGTTTTATTCGGATCCATAAGACTGTCCTCCTCTCCAAAGATCACCTTTGATTATTCTATGGTTTTGAAGACCCGTCTCGTCGTAACTCACCAAATTCGTAAGACCCTTCCTTCAATCTTTTTGCCCGCCGACTAAGACGCGAAATCAGAGTAGTCAGCCCCGGCGCTATACTGACAACGAAGACAACCACCAGGGTCAAAATGACAGCCACAAGAGCCACGCCAACCGCCAAGAGAAGGAACAACGCGATTTGCATTCCTAGGTGATTTCCATCCATTTCTCCTCAACCTGCCTTCTTTTTAAATTTTTTCGTGGTTTCCTCTTGGATCCTTTGTCTTCATACAGCTTTGCTCACCACGATCTTGTCTCCGCGCACGTTAGCAGTGTATTGTTCCAGGGGCCTGGGAGGTGGTCCTGCGATATTTTTGCCGCTCAGATCAAAATGGCCGTTATGGCACGCACACCAGATATGGCCGAGGTCAGGTCTGTACTGGACGATGCAGGCCAGGTGGGTGCAGATAGCAGAAAACGCCCGGAGGTCTCCTTCCGATGTTCGAATCAAGATTCCCGGCCGGCTTCCAAAGCGGAAAATCTGCCCCGAATTAGGCTTGACCTCCTGAGGGTTCACCGGAAGAGTCACTGTCAATGCGGTAGATTGTTCCACTCTCGGTGGTATCAAATATC
Source organism: Deltaproteobacteria bacterium (assembly GCA_016210115.1). Classification (GTDB taxonomy): domain Bacteria; phylum Desulfobacterota; class Binatia; order UBA9968; family UBA9968; genus JACQUW01. The sequence goes on from JACQUW010000072.1 coordinate 32,401, forward strand.
GGACCACGGGATAGACTATGGAAACAAAAAGCGCCCCAGCGCTCGCACTCAAGAACCAGTCCAGAAATTTTCTGCGGCTTACTTTGAAATTCATGAGTTTTTTCCTGCTTACTGTCTCTACAGTTAGCGGTAAGGCCACAATCCCCTCTTAATGGCAGCTTTTTCCTTGACCTTGCGATTCTTCCCCGCCACTCTTGTTCTGCCGGGAGCAGCGCCCCCCACCACAGCAGCCAAAACCCAGGGTCTGCATTCCAACGAAAACCAAAATAAGGGCAATCCAAAACCAGTTGTTCTGTACAAATTCGACCATTTTTAGCCTCCAATTATTTTGTTAACAAATTATCCGCATTTCGAACTATTTGGCAAAATTTTTTTATTTTTTTAATGATCCAACCGCCTTGCCCAGGGCATCCA
>JACQUW010000059.1 GCA_016210115.1 Deltaproteobacteria bacterium
CGAAAAAATCGAAAGAAAAGTCGAGAAAATCGAAAAGGAAAGGGAGACGATTGTCCAGCGCCCTCTCCCCGGTCTCAGGGAACTGTTACCTTCCGTAACGGCGCCGTCTTTGGGTGCGATAGAGAACCGGACCGGGGCGATCGGCCTCAATACGACCGAGCCGCAATATGTCACGTATTTTTCCAGCATTAAGCGCGCGATCGAGCGGGAATGGGACTATCCTGAACCGGCGCTTCGCTCGAGGTTGCAAGGTAAGCTCGTCGTGGAGTTTACGGTTTTGTGGAATGGCGAGTTGGAGAAGATTCGTCTTCTCCGGTCGTCGGGCTTTTCAATATTGGACGAAGAAGCGGTTCGAGCGGTGCAGGCGGCTGCTCCCTTTCATCCGATTCCTTCGTGGATCGGCAAATCACGTCTTCCGATTGAAGCCACGTTTATATACCACGACAACCGCCAGAAGTATGGTTTGAGGCCATGATTTAAAGTTTTTTAATCCTAATTTTTCACTCCCAAATCAAATCGTTGACCCTTAACCATCTCCCAACCCTTCCTAGCCTTCCGCCTTCTTCGGTTGGGTTGTCGGTTCCCAGCGGAGAACAGGTCTTCTCGCAGCGCGCGCCTCATCGAGACGGCCGACCGGCGTTAAATGGGGAGCTTGCCTGACGATTTCGGGGTTTTCCCTGGCCTCGCGCGCGATAGAGAGCATTGCCTCAGCGAATGCGTCCAGCGTTTCCCGGCTTTCGGTTTCCGTCGGCTCTATCATGAGAGCGCCCGGTACAACTAATGGAAAATAGATCGTCGGCGGATGAAAGCCATAATCCAGCAAGCGCTTGGCTATATCCAGAGTATGAACGCCATGCTTCTGCTGCAGCCGGTCGGTAAAGACACACTCATGCATGCAAGGCTGACAATAGGGAAGAAAATAAGCGTCCTTCAGCTTCTTTCTTAAGTAACTCGCATTTAGCAGGGCCATTTGACTGGCGTCGGACAGGCCGTCACCTCCCAGGGAAATGATGTAGGCATACGCTCGGACCAGAATACCGAAATTACCAAAAAACGAATGCACTCGACCGACCGAATCGGGCCGATTCTCGGCTAAGGAAAAACCATCCTTTAGCTTTAATATTCGCGGGCTTGGAAGAAAATTGTCAAGGTCTTGCTTGACCGCGACGGGGCCAGCGCCCGGCCCTCCTCCTCCATGAGGGGTGGAAAAAGTCTTGTGGAGGTTGATATGAAGCACGTCCACGCCCATATGTCCCGGTTTGGCGATTCCCATAAGGGCGTTTAGATTGGCGCCGTCCAGATAAACCAGCCCTCCCTTGCTATGAACCACTTGACAGATGTCCTGGATTTCTCGCTCGAAGATTCCCAAAGTATTGGGGTTGGTCACCATAAGCGCCGCCACATCCCCGTTCATCACCTCGGCAACTTTGCTCGCCTCGATTCTTCCCTCGTCGTTAGAAGTAATTTGTATCACCTGATAGCCACAAAGACTGGAACTGGCTGGATTCGTACCGTGGGCCGTGTCTGGCACAATGATCTTCTTTCGACGGTCTCCTTGCTTTTCAAGATAAGCGCGGATCATCATTAAGCCGGTAAGCTCGCCCTGCGCTCCTGCCGCCGGCTGGAGGGTTGCGCAATCCATGCCGGTTACCTCTGCAAGCATTCGCTCAAGGTCATAGAGCAACTCAAGGGCTCCTTGAAGCAATGACACCGGCGCGCTCGGGTGCACGAGAGAAAAACCCGGCAGGCGCGCCACGACTTCGTTGAGCTTGGGGTTGTACTTCATCGTGCAGGAACCGAGCGGATAAAATTCACCTTCGATGGCATAATTCAGGCGCGAAAGCCTCGTGAAATGGCGCAGCACCTCGAGCTCCCCCAGCTCCGGAAATCCCGGGATGTCTTCCCGCAGCAATTCCGGAGAGAGATCGATCGCCCCTTTCCCCTCGTCACCGGGCCAAGAAAATGCGCTTCGTCCCGCAGAGCCGATCTCAAACAGCAGAGCCGGAGCCGAGTCGCGACGCTTAATCCGCTCGAAAGAGTCTGACAAGCTGCTCAATCTCCTCTCGCTCGTTCATCTCGGTTACGCAGACCAAAACGCAACCTTCGAGTTCCGGATACCAATGACCCAATGGAACACCCGGGATAACACTGGCAGCGGTGGACCGAGCCAGCAGTTGGTCCAAATTGTTAGACCTGACAACAAACTCGTTGAAAAAAGGTGCCGAGAAAACCGGTCCTAAACCTGCCTCGTTGACAAGGCGATCTCTGGTTTCATGGGCGCGTTGAAAGTTGATTGTCGCAAGACGGCGCATACCGGCTTTTCCCAGCGTCGACATAAAAACAGTCGCAGCCAGCGTGCAGAGGCTCTGGCTGGTGCAAATATTCGACGTTGCCTTTTCCCGACGAATGTGTTGCTCTCTTGTGGAAAGCGTCAAGACGAAGCCGCGACGTCCATCGCCATCGACCGTTTCCCCCACGAGCCTGCCAGGCATGCTGCGGACGTATCTCTTATGACAGGCGAAAAAACCGAATCCAGGGCCACCCAAAGACATCGGGATTCCTAAACTTTGTCCCTCACCGACGCTGATATCGGCTCCCCAACCACCGGGCGGTTTGATAAGCGCCAGCGATAGTGGCTCAGAAGTTGCCGTCACGAGCAGCGCTCCAGAGCGCGCGCAGATCTCTCGGACAGGCGTCAGATCTTCAATGACGCCAAAAAAATTAGGATAACCGACAACGACGCATGCGGCAGTTTGATCCAACTCTTGTGACAGAAAGCGGACGTCCAGGGCCCCGCTTTCTCCGTATGGGACCTCCACCAGTTCTAAGTTTTCAAGTCCTCTCACGTACGTAGCCACGACCGATCGATAATGGGGGTGGAGCGAGCGCGATAAAAAAACGCGGTTTCTCCCCTCCTTCTGCAGCCGCCGGACCATGAGCACAGCCTCAGCGGTAGCTGAGGCCCCATCGTAGAGTCCCGCGTTGGCCACTTCCATCCCGGTCAGCTGGCATATCAGCGTCTGGAATTCATACATGGCCTGGAGTGTCCCTTGGCTGACTTCGGGTTGATACGGCGTATAGGAAGTTGCGAACTCGGCGCGCGAGATGATCGCATCCACGGTGCTGGGAATGTGATGATGGTAAATTCCACCACCGAGAAAGAATCGCCATTCGACCGGCGTGGCGTTGCGGGATGCGAGCGCGGCCATTCTCTTTTTGACGGCCACCTCACTCAGACCGGGGGGAAGGGAAATCCCGGCCTGCTTTCTAAGGAATTCGGGAACGTGCTCGAAGAGTTCCTCTATGCGGCCAAAGCCGATCGCTTGAAGCATCTCGGCCTTGTCCAAAGGCGTATGAGGCGTGTAGCGCATGAAAAATCGTCAGTCCTCCTCTTCTTCCTCTTCGTCCTCCTCTTCCTCCTCCTCTTCCTTCTGCTGCTCGACATACTCGGCGTATTCGTCCGCGGTCATGAGATCCTTGAGATCATCCAAGTCCGTCATCTCCACTTTGACCATCCACCCGTCTCCGTAAGGATCTTCGTTAATCGTCTCCGGGCTGTCCGGCAGAACATCATTCACCTCAAGAACTGCCCCGCTCACGGGCGCGTAAATGTCCGAGACGGCTTTGACCGATTCGACGGCTCCGAACGGATCATCTTTGACTATTTTTTCCCCCACTTCAGGAAGCTCCACGTATACGATATCTCCGAGCTCTTCCTGAGCGTATTCAGTGATGCCGATCGTTGCGGTTTGGCCTTCGACGAGCACCCATTCATGTTCCTTGGAGTATTTTAGTCCCTCAGGAAATTCCATCACTCTCCTCCTTTTTTGGCTTGACGGGAATAAAAAGGAAGGGGCACAATCCGCGCCCCAACCCTTCGCCCTCGGATCTCTAAATCCAGGGAATTCCCAATCTGCGACTCCTCCGTTAAAACGTAACCCATAGCGATGGACCGACCTAACGTGGGAGATTTCGTTCCGCTGGTGATTTCCCCGATGTCACGACCCTGTTTGAATATCTTGTATCCTCCGCGAGCTATGCCAGTTTCCGTCAGCTCGACACCGACCAGCTTACGGGTGACGCCCTTCTCCTTCTGATGGAGCAACGCTTCCCGGCCCAGGAATGGCCCTTTCGAAAGCTTAACCACCCATGCCAGACCGGCTTCCAGAGGAGTGGTGCTCTCATCCAGTTCATGACCGTAGAGAGGCAAGGCCCTTTCCAGACGAAGCGTATCTCTGGCCCCGAGCCCGACCGGTAACAGCGCAAGATTTCTGCCCGCATCGAAAAGCGCATCCCAAAGCCGGACTCCGCTTTCGGAAGCACAAAAGAGCTCGAACCCGTCTTCCCCGGTGTACCCCGTGCGAGCTACCACACAACGAACCGACGCAACTTCCCCACTATTGAAATAAAAGGGCGCTATTTGACTCAATTCGATTGCGGTTAAAGGCTGCACTATGGCCTCTGCCAGCGGGCCCTGAAGCGCCAGTTGCACATATTCCGAGCTGGCATCCACAATCTCCGCCATGCCCCCGGACATCTCGCGGATCCACTCGTAGTCCTTTTTGGTGTTTGCCGCATTGACACAAAGCAGGAAGCGCTCCGGTTCGAGCCGGTAGACGACGACATCATCGATAATTCCCCCGTTCTCATTCAGCAATAAATTATACTGCGCCTGCCCAACCCGGATCCGGGAAACGTCATTCGCCGTAAGTTTCTGGCACACGTCCAGAGCTTCGGGACCACGAACCTCAACCTCCCCCATGTGGCTCACGTCGAAAAGGCCGGCTCGGGCGCGAACGGCCGCGTGCTCTTCGATGATGCCGCTGTACTGAACCGGCATCTCCCAACCCGCGAACTCAACCATTTTGGCCTTGAGACGCCGGTGCACGCTGTAAAGTGGAGTCCTCTTCATTCCTGTTTAAAGATGAGACTTTATGGTTTCCACGCGGCCTCGGCTCAACTCTCTCGCTGTAAGGAGTCCTTCGCTGCCTTCAGAGTATTATGAAGGAGCATACAAATTGTCATCGGCCCGACACCACCTGGAACCGGAGAAATCCACGATGCGCGCTCTTTCGCGGTTTCGAACTCCACATCCCCTGCGAGTTTGCCGGTCGGAAGCCGGTTGACGCCTACATCGATGACAACCGCTCCCGGCTTTATCCAGTCGCCGCGAACCAGACCCGCCTTGCCGATCGCTACGACCAAAATATCTCCACGGCTCACTTCATCTCTCAATTGCGTGGTGCGGGAGTGGCACACCGTGACCGTCGCATGGCGCGCCAAAAGCATCAACGCCACGGGCTTCCCGACGATATTACTCCGGCCTACCACAACTGCGTTTTTTCCTTTGGGATCACAGTTGATAGAATCGAGGAGCTTCATAATCCCCAAAGGCGTGCAGGGTTTAAACCCTTCTCCACCCAGCAGGAGCCGCCCCTGGTTTGCGGGATGAAAACCGTCGATGTCTTTTTGCGGCGAAACGGCCTCCAGAACCTTTTCCGCCCGAATATGCGGCGGCAACGGAAGCTGCACCAGAATACCGTGGATGTCATTATCCCGATTCAGGGTATGGATAAGAGAGAGCAGTTCCTTCTCAGAGACAGAGGCCGCGAGGAGATGCTCTTGTGAACGAATTCCCACTTCTTTACAGGCTTTCTCCTTGTTTCGCACATATAGATGTGAGGCAGGATCGTCCCCCACCAGGACCACTCCGAGTCCCGGGACCATTCCCCATCTGCGCCTGAGTCCATCGATCTCTTCCTTGATCTCTTTCTGGATCTCTCGCGC
>JACQUW010000060.1 GCA_016210115.1 Deltaproteobacteria bacterium
CTCCGAAGATAGTTCCTCAGGGGCACGCCTTCCGGCCGCAGCCGGTAGGCGAACCGGGCTCATCGGACGTCCGCGTCCTCCACGTTACGTCCCTCGGCCGAGATGAAAGCTGCTTCCCGTTCGGACAGCCCGCGCATCCGACCTGCCTGCCGGCATGCAGGTAACCAGCGGTGGGATTTACCGATAACCCATTGCGCGGGCTCGGAGAGCGGGCGGCGGCTTTCATCGTCAGGGTCATCCTAATGATAATGGATATTCCAGCGAAGTAGCCAGAAGTATTCAGTGCTGCGCTCGGAGCAAGCCTTTCCAGCCGAGGGCCCTCCCCGGCCCGATCGCCCTTTAACGGCGCTCGCAATAAGTCTTCAGGTCGGCCATTGTGCTCTCTATCTGCCGGACCAGCCGCTTCTCCAACAGGGGGCGGAAGGTTTTTCCGAGCAAGTTCGGTTTATCGCTGGCGTCGTACCAGACCGTCGTGACTCCGCCAGAGAAGGTAAAACTGTAGACTTCAATTCCCGACCCAAACACGCTCCGATTAGCAATCTGCAGCGCTTTGCCTCTCACGGATTCCGTTATCGAGAGATGAAAATCGAATTGGAAGGGGCCGGCATGGTAACGCCAGACCGCAGTGGCACCCGGCTTGGGCCAGTCCGGAGATATAAAGGGATAATCATTGAACTCCAAGGTCCATTCTTTCGCCCTGGATAGCTCAGTAATGGTGTCCCATACCAGCTCAGGCGGAGATTTGATGAGGACTCGACGTTGTATATGCATGAAAACCTCGGCCGAACAGAAAATGCGATCTGCGGCGGGTTGCTGAAAGCCTCTGTTGCAGGCCGCTAGACAAAATTCACAAAAAGGGAATTGGCCACCAGCAGACCTTGCCGGGTGAGGCTGAGCCGCCCTTTCTTTTCCTCCATCAATCCGTGTTCGATCCAGTCGCTGATTTGAGGATAAAAACGTTTGGGTTCTGTTCCAAATCGCTCGACGAAAACCTGAACGGGAATCCCCTCAAGCAGCCGGAGCCCGACAAACATAAATTCACCCGCAGCCGTTTGCAGGTCCCTTTTCTCCTCGCCCATGGCGGCCTGCCCTTCCCGCTCGATTTTTTCCATATACCGCCCGGGATTTTTTTCGTTGTGCCATCGTTGGCCGGATTTTTCATGGGTGATCGCCGTATAGCTATGGGCGCCGGCTCCGATTCCCAGGTAATCTCCGCTTTGCCAGTAGTTCAAATTGTGCTGGCAAAAAAAGCCGGATCTGCCGTAGTTGGAAATCTCGTAGCGGCTCAGCCCCGCTCCCTGCAACGTTTCCTCTACCAGCTCCACCATATCGATCTCCTCTTCCTCAGGCAGTGGCTGAAGCTTTCCTGCCCGGTATTCCTGGTAGAAAGGAGTTCCATCCTCAAACGTCAAATTGTAAGCAGAGACGTGCGGCGGTCGAAATCTCACGGCTTCTTCAAGGTCAGCCTTGAGATCGAAAATGGACTGGCCCGGAATTGCATAAATCAGGTCGAGGTTGAAATTGTCGAAGCCCGCGCGGCAAACCATCTCCACCGCCCGCCGAGTCTCGTCTGCGGAATGGATGCGCCCCAGGAATTTCAGCAAGTGATCCTGGAATGATTGGGCGCCGAGGCTAATGCGGTTAACGCCACAGGAGCGGTAACCTTTAAAGTGAGCCACGTCTGCGGTTCCCGGATTGGACTCCAAAGTGATTTCTATCTCCTTTTCGAAAGGAAACAGGGAAGCCGCGCTGCTGAGAACCCTCTCAATGCTCTCGGGATCGAAAGTTGATGGCGTGCCGCCACCAAAAAAGATGCTCCTTAGCGTTCTCTTCCGCCAGGGCTCTCTCAAGCCGTAGCCCTTCAGCTCACGGATCAGGGCTCCGGTATATCGCTGTTCCGGAATCCTGGAAACGACATGCGAGTTAAAATCGCAGTAGGGACATTTGCTGATGCAGTAGGGAATGTGAACGTAAAGAGAGAAGGAGGGTCTGTTGGAATTCATCTCTCTTATCATAGGGGTAGAGTCCCGCTGCCGCAACTGCCCGGATGGCTCTCCAGAACGCTTGAGGTAGGGCGGGATAGAATACTCATCCATTCGTCAAAAGAGGCCTTGGATCGGTCTCTCTCTTCTTACCTTGGTTTGAATTCACCCCATGCCACTGTTATATTGAATGGCTGCGATCCCACTGCAAATAGGTTCCCGCATGTCTGTTTCGGAGCACAAATCCAAAGCCCAAAAGAGCATCAGTTGCTTCGTTGTCACCGTCAGCGACACGCGCGACGAAGCCACGGATCGAAGCGGTCAGTTGATTAAGACGCTTTTAGAGGAAGGGAGCCACCGGCTTGCCGGTTATCGGATTGTCAAAGACGAGCCGAGCCAGATCGAGGCCCTGCTCCAGGAAACGTTTGCCAGAGAAGACGTGGAGGCGATCATCCTTAACGGCGGAACCGGCATCGCGCCACGGGATGGGACTTACGAAGTGGTGAGCCGGCATTTGGAAAAGCGCTTGGACGGTTTTGGTGAGATTTTTCGTTTCTTGAGTTTTCAGGACATTGGTTCCGCGGCCATTATGAGTCGAGCGTTGGCAGGCACGGCCAAAGGGAAACTGGTTTTCTCCCTTCCGGGCTCAAAAGGAGCGGTGGATCTCGCAATGAGGCGATTGGTTTTGCCCGAGTTGGGCCATATGGTGTCTCAACTCAAAGGAAGATGAAGGTCAAGGTCAGGTTCTTTGCTATTTTGCGTGAACGCGCCGGCACAGCGGAGGTGACCGAGGAGATTGGTGAGGGGAGTACGGTGGGAGATCTCTGGGAAAAGTTAAGGCGGGACTATCCCAAACTCGCTCCGGTCACGACTCGCCTTCTTTACGCCGTAAATCGGGATTATGTGAGACCGGATCACGTTCTCAAGGAACAAGATGAAGTTGTGTTCGTTCCACCTGTGAGCGGGGGCTAAAGTCGTGTTTCGTGTAATCCAAGGAGCCATCGACCTCCAGGAGCTGGTTGGTTATGTGACCGATCCAGGGGCCGGAGCAATCGTTACCTTTATCGGAACCACAAGGAATAACAATGAGGGCCGAAGCGTAATTGGGCTGGAGTATGAAGCGTATCCGGAAATGGCTGAGAAGGAGCTGGCGCGTCTTGGGGAGGAAGCGAGAAAACGATGGAATCTTCAGCGCGTCGCTATTGTCCACAGAATAGGCGCCGTGCCGATCAGCGAGCCCAGCGTTGTGATTGCAGTCTCGGCTGCGCACCGGCAAGACGCGTTTGAGGCCTGCCGCTTTGCCATAGAAGAGATTAAGAAGACCGTCCCCATTTGGAAGAAAGAGATTTTTGAAGGGGGAGAGATTTGGATAGGAACGCAAAGCGGCGATCCTCTGCCCGAGCGTTCGTAGGTCCCCATGTATCACACTACAAGGTTCGACGGGGAGCCGGCCAGCTATCGACCACAGTTCAAAACGTTCAAAACGTTTTGAACGCCTATTTCCCGTCAGACCCGCCGCGTAAAGCGGAGGCGATCCCGGCGGGCTTTCTTTGTGGGTCGGCCCTTCATATCCGGCTCCTCTATTCCTTCAAAACGAAGCTGCTCGGCAACTCGTTCTCTATTATTTTTACTTTCTTCCGTCTCGTCGTAGAGTAACTGCGCCTCCGAGAACGGGCGGCGGTGCTTTGAAACCGCCCGGACAATCACGGTCCATTCGTACGCTTCTCGCCTGATTTTAAGCTCATCGCCGCTGCGAACGACGTGGGCGGGCTTGCTGCGCGCCCCGTTCAATTGAACTTTTCCGCCCTCAACCGCCTCAGCGGCAAGGGATCTTGTCTTAAAGAAGCGCGCCGCCCAAAGCCACTTGTCCAGTCTAACAGGCTCGGCGGATTTCGCTAAAAAGCTCATGGCAATGATCGATGCACGGCAAGCCCCTATTGCGGTTCCCTCAGGGGCAGGCCTTTCGGTCGCAGACGATGGGCCAGTGCCGCGAGACTCGAAGGTTGGTTATTCCAGTTCTATGCCTCCCATAACCTGCACGGCTCTACGTCTGCGACTGGAGGCTGCCCCTTCGGCACACCAACACTAGATCTCGACGTTGGTACCGACTCTTTGTTGTACGGCTTTGTCGTAGACAAGGCGGGCGGTGGCGACGTCCTGAATGGCTATACCCACTGCTTTGTATAAAGTCACTTCATCGGCTCTGGTTCTGCCTGCTTTTTTCCCTGCCAATACTTCACCGATTTCTCCGGCAATATGACCTTCCGTGATTGCGCCTTCTCTTATCGCAAGCAAAATGTCGCCGCACTCAGCCATGATGGCTTCGCGCGAATCGACATAAACCGTGGCTCGTTTCAAAGTTTGAGGATCGATTTCCCTTAGATCGGGCCGATGCGACCCGATCGCATTGATATGAACACCAGGCTTGAGCCAATCCGAATTGATGATTGGGTCCTTGGCTGTGGTCACCGTAACCAGCAAATCAGCCCCTCGCACCGCTTCTTCCGCGGACCCGACCACTTCAATCCTTACCCCCACCTGCGGCCCCATCTCTTGTTTGAGTTCTTGAGCGGCATTTGCGAACAAATCATAAACCTGAATTTGGCTGATTCGCCTTACTTTCGATAACGCCTGAATATGCGCTCGGGCCTGCACGCCCGCTCCGAGAACGCCGAGCACGGGAGTCTCAGGATTTGCCAGAGCGTTTGTGGCCATGGCCGAGGTGGACGCAGTCCGGATCGCCGTAATATAAGTCCCGTCCATAACGGCTAAAAGCTTCCCTGTCTCGGAGCTATAAAGGTTAATCGTGGCAAGGATGATGGGAAGGTTACGTTTTGGATTTTCCGGAAAAAAGGTCACGACCTTCATCCCCAGCGCTTTATCGTCGCTCAGATAAGCGGGCATACTGGTGATCCGGCCATTGATCTCGGGCAAGGGCACTACAAGCCTGACCGGCATCACCGCTTTTCCCGTTGAGAACTGGATATGCGCGTGTTTCAACGTTTCAATCAGCTCTGCAAAATTTACGAGTTGATGGATGTCTTTTTCGCATAGGACAAGCATGGGGCAGAACATAGCACAAACCGGCTGATCGGGGTAGAAGGCGGAGCTTATCTTGTCTCTGCGAAAGCTTGAAGCGACGGCTTTAAGATTTAAGAGAGGATGATTGGCTTTAAATTCTTCTACTACCAAGAACCTTAGGAAGCCATATAGGGGGATGTCATGGGAAGACATAAGAAGATCGCTCATCTTTCCGAAGTTCCCTTAGAACAGATGAAGACGCCGGAAGGATCCGCCTTCGGTGGCTTCCGGCAACGGGTCGGGATGGCCTTAGGCGCGCGCAAGCTGGGCTACAGCTTCTTCACCGTGCCGCCGGGAAAGGCGGCATTTCCATTCCACCTGCATCACGCGAATGAAGAGATGATCTATATTCTCGACGGAGAGGCTGTTTTGAGACGGGGCAAACAGGAGATCACCGTTTCCTCCGGAACCTTTGTCGCCTGCCTCCCTGGCCCCGAAAATCCACACCAACTCGTCAACACCTCGTCCGGGGATCTCCGGTATCTGGTCGTGAGCACAATGGAGTACCCGGACATCTCGGAGTATCCGGACTCGCAAAAGATCGGCGCCTATGCGACGAGCGCCGCTGAGGGAGGGTTCCGGGCTCTGTACCGGAAGGACAGCAACCTCAGTTATTTTGACGGAGAAAGTGGATCCGAGGTAGAACGGATAATGAAATCAAAAGCGTAGCCTGGACCGGGCCAGACATTGTCACTCCGCAGCTCTCTGCGCCGCTTCTTTATTGCCAGCGGCCTTCTTTTCCGCCTCGAGCACCGATCGTTTCATTCCCTCGTACAACTTAAATTCCCTGCTCACCGCCTCCTCCAAAGCTTCCTTCACCTTGTTCTTCGAATTCTCCGATGCGGCCTCATTCTTTTGCCCGCACGCGGTGAGCGTTACGGCTGCGAGAAGAAAAGTTACCATCAGCAACCCGGTCCTGGCCGGGGATCGTTCGTTGGGGACCCGTATTGTTTTCCACGCCCGTAATGATGATCCGTGCATCTGTCCCTCCGACTAATTATCCGGGCGAAAATCCTCGCCAACGGCCCTTTTTAAATCCGACAGACTGATCTCCCCCTCTCTTATCGGAACGAGCTCATTGTCTCTTATCTCTACGACTGTGGAACCCTTCTTCCCCCTCAATTTTCCTCCGTCAAGGAAAATCTCTATCTTGCCGGAAAAATAGCTCATCGCCTCTTCGATGGTTTTCGCCGGTTGTTTGCCGGAAAGATTGGCGCTGGTTGCTGTGAGCGGGCGACCCGATTCGCGCGTCAGGCGGGTGGCAAGCGGATGACTCGAAATCCTTACTCCGACCCCGCCGCTTTTGTTCAGCAGCGGCCCGGGAAGGTCCTTCAGGCCCGGAAGGACCAGAGTGAGCGGCCCAGGCCAAAAGCGCTCGATAAGGATTTCGGCAATCCGGGGGATCTCCTGCACGACTGTCGCGAGCATCCCTCGATCGGCAACAATGAGTGGAACGGGACTCTGGGGGTCGCGTCCCTTCAGAGCCACCACGGCTTCAACGGCTGAAGCGCTCAGGGCATCCGCGCCTAATCCGTAGAAAGTTTCCGTGGGGTAAACAACGACTTCGCCGCGCCTGAGGGCTTCGAGAGCCCGCGAAAAAACTTCAGCGTTCCTGTCGCTCTTTTCGGAGCTTTTTGTCCTTATGCTCGACACCGCGGGCCAGTTCCTTTTTGAATCGGGCGAGTCTGGCGGCGATTTTCGAGTCCCCGCCCGCGAGGATCTCCGCGGCAAGAATTCCCGCATTAGCCGCACCCGCCTTGCCGATTGCCATTGTCGCCACGGGCACACCCGCCGGCATCTGCACAGTGGATAAGAGCGCGTCCAGCCCTTTAAGACTCGAAGAATCGATCGGTACGCCGATGACCGGAAGCGTTGTCTGCGCGGCTATCGCTCCGGCCAGGTGAGCAGCGGCTCCGGCGCCGACGATGATGACCTTGATTCCTCGTTGAGAGGCGGAAAGCGCATATTTCATGGTCTGCTGTGGCGTCCGATGGGCTGATAAAATGCGCGTCTCGTAGGCTATGCCAAACTCGTCGAGCCGTTTTTCAGCCTCCTTCATGATCTCGAGGTCGGAGTCACTCCCTATTAAGATACCCACCTCAGGATCCGTATCCTTCATTCTGTTCCCTCAGGCTCCATCTCTTATCATCGCCCTGTAAGCGATGTCTTTACGGTAGTGCATCCCTTCCCAGTGGATCTGTGCCACTCCCCGGTAGACCTCTCTCACGGCCTGTTCGACGTCCCGCCCCAAAGCCGTAACTCCAAGAACCCGACCACCGCTCGTTAAAAACCGACCCTGCGACTTTGACGTACCCGCATGAAAGACATAGCCGCGTTCCCAGTCTTTCAGTCTTTCCAATCCCCGGATCTCTTTTCCCTTTTCATAGGGACCGGGATAGCCGTTAGCGCAAAGAACGACACAGACGGAGTATTCCTCTTTCCATTCCACTTGAGCGCGGTCGAGCTTTCCTTCGATCGTCGCCTGAAATAGCGCGACGAGGTCGCTCTTGAGCCGCATCATAAGCGGCTGGCACTCAGGGTCTCCGAACCTGGCGTTGAATTCCAATACCTTGGGACCTTCATCCGTGATCATCAGCCCCGCATAGAGAACACCGCTGTATCGAATTCCGCGTTTGTTGAGCCCCTGCAGGACAGGTTCGAGTATCTCGCGTAAGACTCGCTGGTGGAGCGCAGGAGTCAACACTGGCGCGGGCGAGTAAGCACCCATTCCCCCCGTGTTCGGGCCGCGATCGCCGTCAAACACGCGTTTGTGATCCTGCGAAGAAGCCAAAGGAAGAATGTGATCGCCGTCAGTAATAGCCATGAAGGAGAGTTCTTCTCCCCTCAGAAACTCTTCAATTACCACTCTTTCACCGGCCGCGCCAAAAACCTTATCCACCAGGATGTCATCGATCGCCCTTTCCGCCTCCTGCCGCGTGGCGCAGATTTGTACTCCCTTTCCCGCAGCCAGACCCTCAGCCTTGATCACGCAGGGGACGGGCTGCGCAAAGAGATAGCGCTTGGCGGGCGCGGCTTCAGCGAAAATCGCAAACGACGCTGTTGGAACATCGCACTCTTCAAGCAGTTCTTTGGCAAAGACCTTGCTCCCCTCCAACTTTGCTGCTTCCCGGTCGGGGCCAAAGATCTTCAGGCCTCTTTCTCTGAACAGATCAACGATGCCAAGCGTTAAAGGAAGCTCAGGTCCAACTACCGTGAGATCGACGTTTTCTCTTTCGGCAAAATCGGCAAGCCTCTCGATTTGCTCCGCCCCTACAGGGACCAGTTCTGCGATCTCGCCGATCCCGCCGTTCCCGGGAGCGCAGTAGATCTTCTTCACCTCCGGACTCTGGCTAATTTTCCAGACGAGAGCATGCTCGCGGCCGCCGCTACCGATTACAAGGACTTTCATGGTTGGATTTACAGGATAAAAGTCGAGACGCGCTGGATTAATGTCTAAAATGCCTCATCCCCGTGAAAATCATGGCCATACCGTGCTCATTGGCTGCGGCAATGACTTCGGCGTCTTTAATTGAGCCTCCCGGCTGAATGACCGCCTCTGCGCCAGCCTTCGCCGCCTCATCCACGCCGTCACGGAAAGGGTAGAAGGCATCCGAAGCGACAGCAGAGCCGCGCAAGTCGAGACCGTGGATCTGGGCTCGCATGACGGCGATTTTGGCCGAATCCACGCGGCTCATCTGCCCCGCGCCCACTCCCAGGAGCTGGTCAGGAGAAGAGAAAACGATAGCGTTGGACTTCACGTGGCGGCAAACGCGCCACGCAAGATCGAGCGCGGCATACTCTTTCTCCGTCGGTTTGCGCTCGGTCACAATCTTGCAGCTCCTCACATCGACCGAGCCCTCGTCCCAATCCTGAGCCAGAATGCCCCCTTTCACCCGGCGCAGGTCATACCCACCATACCCCTGGCCCGTCATATTCACTTCGAGAAGACGGATGTTCAGGAGGCGCTTCGATGATGAGAGAAACGCCTTCGCCTCGGGAGAAAAAGACGGCGCGACAATGATCTCCAGGAAAATCTCCGAGAGTTCTCTCGCGGTTTCTTCATCGACCGGCCGATTGAAAGCGATCACCCCGCCAAAAATCGAAACCGGGTCGCAGGCGCGCGCTTTGCGAAACGCGTCAGCGAGCGAACTCCTGGAGATCGCCACACCGCAGGGATTATTGTGCTTTATGACGATGGCCGCGGTTTCAGTAAACTCCATAACCGTCGCCAGGGCAGCGTCCGCATCCAGAATATTGTTGAATGAAAGCTCTTTTCCCTGAATTTGCGTGGCCGCGGCGACCGAAGGGCCGTGACTCTCCGCGCTGGCATAAAAAGCCGCCTGCTGATGGGGATTCTCACCGTAGCGGAGATCCTGGATCTTCGTGAACTGCAGGTTGAGCGTGCGGCTCCAGCGGCTGGGTTTTCTCTCGGCATCCAATGAATCAAGGTAATTTGAGATCATGCCATCGTAATGAGCGGTATGCCGAAATGCTTTGCAAACGAGCTGAAACCGAGTCTCGGCTGAGATCTCGCCCCTGTTCTCGCGCAGCTCCTCCAACATTGGGCGATAATCCGCGGGGTCGACGATGACGGCGACATGGCCGTGGTTCTTGGCGGCGGCGCGAACCGCCGTCGGGCCGCCAATGTCAATTTGCTCCACGACTTCAGCGAAGCCAGCGCCGCTTTTCACCGTCCCCTCGAATGGGTAGAGGTTGACTACCACGAGGTCGATCGGATGAATGCCGTGGGCAGCCATCTGGTTCATGTGCTCGGGATTATCTCTAAGGGCCAGGATGCCACCATGGATCTTGGGATGAAGAGTTTTGACTCTACCGTCCATCATCTCGGGAAAGCCCGTAATCTCCGAGACATCCTTGACGGCTACCCCCTCTTTACGCAGGAGCGATGCGGTCCCGCCCGTCGAGATAATTTCGACGCCGAGCCGCGACAATTCTCCTGCGAACTCGACGATACCCGTTTTGTCAGAGACACTGATCAAAGCCCGCTGGATCTTACCCACTTGCTCTAATCCTCCTTTGAGCTGTAGTAAACGCGCGGAACCCTCGCGCCAATCGATGTAAGAATTTCGTAAGAAATCGTATCGGCCCACCCGGCCATCTCATCTGCCGAGATCGTTTCGCCTCCCTGGCGGCCCAGCAGAACGGCTTCATCTCCCAGTCCGGCCCCGGGAATCTCGGTAAGATCCACCATGGTTAGGTCCATGCATAGGCGCCCAACGATCGGCGCCCTTTTTCCTCGCACCAGCACGACTCCCCGATTGGATAGAAGGCGACTGTAGCCGTCCGCGTAGCCCACGGGCAACGTGCCGATAACGCTTTCCCGCGGGGTGATGAACGTCCGGCCGTAGCTGATGCTCGCTCCGGCGGGCAAACGCTTTATCTGCAGTATCCTTGTCTTCCAGGAGAGGGCGGGTCTTAAGGAGACGTGATGAGTCGTTTCGGGAGAGGGGTGGATGCCGTAAAGCATGAGCCCCGGACGGACTAGATTGAGATAGGCTTCAGGAAAAGTAATGACAGCAGCGCTGTTGGCGATGTGCAGAAAAGGAGGATCGTACCCTCGTTCATGGAGTTTATTGATTACAAGACCAAAGACCTCCAGTTGGCAGCGCGTATAATCTCCCGTGACGCTATCAGCGTGGGAGAAATGAGAAAAGAGACCCTGAAGCTTGAGCGCCTCTAACTTGGCCAGCTCCTGGAGCCAGGAATCGATTTCCACCGGGATGAAGCCTATGCGGCCCATCCCGGTATCGACCTTCAGATGAAAGTTCAGGGACGCCCCACGTCCGCGCGCCAGCATTTCCAGGCTCCGAAGCATCGCCAACTCGGAAACTGCCGGGGTCAGGTCGTACCGGATCAGCTCATCAACCTGTTCCGGATAGACGCCCGCCAAAAGGATTATAGGAGAACGTATGCCTGCCTGCCGGAGCTCCACCCCTTCTTCCAATGTAGCGACCCCGAATAAGTCGGTTCCGGCTTGCTCCAATACCCGGGCCACGCCGGACGCTCCATGCCCGTAACCGTTTGCTTTCACAACGGAGAGGATCTTGACGTCAGGTCCGATTGTTTCTCTGACTTGCCTGAAATTCCAGCGCAGCGCTTCGGAATCAATGAGACAAACGGTGGGGCGTCCTTTAGGAAGCGGTGCCATCAAAAACACAAACGACGAAAGCGCGATCTCGACCACATGGGTTTCCGAATACCAGATATGCTTTGGGTTGTAAAGTTTCAGAGCGCCCGCCCGCAGCCGGCGGCGCTTGCCATCGGCCGGTCGGATTTGATAGATGGATGCTTCGACCGGCAGCCGGAGGAAACATGAAAAAATATTGCGTTGTTTTCTTGTTTTTGCTTGTTTTCGCGCCAGCGGACAAAAACCTCACCGCGGCTGCTCCGCAGGATATGGTCGAAAAGGCCAAACAGGAAGGGCAGCTTTCTTTTTACACCAATCTCAATATCGGGGAGAGCAAGCCGTGGCTCGACGCCTTCCAGAACAAATACCCCTTTATAAAGACACAGTTAGTGCGCGTCGGCGGGACGGCGATCGCGAGTCGGATAGTGACCGAGGCCCAGACCGGGCGCCATTTATGGGACGTGGCCGGGCCCCTCATGCTATATGCCAAGGAAATCCTGAGAAGAGGATTGGTTGCTGCCTACCAATCCGCCGAGCGAAAATCTTTTCGTGATGAATTCAAGGATAAAGAAGGTCTCTGGACCGCAGTGGTGCTGAACACATCGAGTATGATGTACAACACCAAGTTAGTACCGCCCAACATGGCTCCGAAATCCTTTGACGATCTGTTGAATCCCTTCTGGAAAGGGAAGATTTCCATGGATACCGAGCTTTACGAGTGGTTCGAGGGTCAATTGCGCGTGCGCGGGAGGGAAAAGGGACTAGAGTTCATGCGCAGGCTGAAGCGCCAGGAGCCGGTGTTTCGCCGGGGCCGTACGGCCCAGGCCGAGCTGGTTGCCGCCGGAGAATTTGCTGTTACTGTGGAGGTCTATGGCCACCGGGCGCAGGAGATCAAAGACAAGGGGGCTCCTGTTAACTGGGTGGTTGTGGAGCCGGTGCTCATCCATCCCCTGGTGGGCATAGTAGCCAAGAATGCTCCTCACCCCAATGCAGCGCGCTTGTTTATAGATTACATCCTTTCCAAAGAGGGCCAAACCAAGGTTCGAGACGAGGGCCGCATTCCAGCCCGTTCGGACGTGCCTCCCAAACCGCCCGAGTTGATGAGGAAAGAATGGCGGGTAGAGGTCGTTGGCTTGGGAGAAGAGATCGGCGAGGTGCGGAAACTCTACGCTGAGACCTTCGGTCTGCCGACCAGGTAATCTCAGGAAATCCTGGCTCCCGGTGTAACTATTTTGTCGGGGGTCAAGACCACGATCCGATCTCCGTCGGACGCCGCAAGGAGCATTCCCTGGCTTTCCATCCCGCGAAGCTTCGCCGACTCCAAATTCGCAACCACAACGATTTGTCTTCCCACCAGCTCCTCGGGTGAGTAGTGATTTCTAATGCCGGCCACGATCTGCCGCTCCTCAGAACCGATGTCGATCTGGAGGATCAGAAGCTTATCCGCGTTCGGATGAGGCTCAGCTTTAATTACCGTTGCGATTTTAAGCTCTATTTTTCTGAATTCGTCGATACTGATCATTTTCGCACCTCGTATTAAATACCATTGCGTTGCACGGCAAAATACCAGAAGGCAGCGCTAGAGAAAAGGAGCGTCCTTTAGCAGCGGTGATCCTGACCGGTTTAACCCCGATCCGAAATTCTTTCTGAGGCCAGGCCAGCAAGACGCTCTGAACAAAGGCTGCAAAGGTTAAGAGTCGCCGTGATTTCACTCTGGTATTACGCCGGAGCTTTTCAGGATCGTGGTTAGTTCGTAGACCCTCTTGACATTTCCCAGGTGCTGATATTAATAGTAACCATTACTATTAAAGGAGGAGCGTGCTATGGCTAAATCACTTAAGGGAACGAAGAGCCACGAGAACTTAAAAGGCGCTTTCGCCGGAGAATCTCAGGCGAACCGCCGCTATCTTTATTTCGCCAGGGTGGCCGATATCGAAGGTTACCCGGACATCGGAGGACTATTCCGCGACACCTCAGAGGCCGAGACTGGGCATGCTTTCGGCCACCTTGACTTTCTGAAAGAAGTTGGTGACCCCGCAACCGACGTTCCATTTGGGAACACCGAAAATAACCTCAAGTCCGCCATTGAAGGCGAGACCTACGAATACACCGAGATGTATCCCGGTTTTGCCAGGACCGCTCGGGAGGAAGGGTTCGCGGAGCTGGCCGAGTGGTTTGAGACTTTAGCGAAAGCGGAAAAGTCCCATGCTGGGCGGTTCACGAAAGGCCTGCAAAGGATCGCAGGAAGAGAGCCAGCTGAGGCGGCTAGCTAAAATTCTTTAACTCGTTGGGGCCGGGAGTCCGGCCCCAACATTCTGGACCATGAGTTTGGACATCACCAGCAAAGAATTCTGGGTCGAATCAGAGCTCGAAGGGGAGTCGAAGCGCGTCTTTGATATCTGCAACGGCTGCCGTCGCTGCTATAATCTCTGCCCGTCTTTCAACGATCTGTTCGAGCGTCTCGATAACGAATCGGTTGACGGCGACGCAGAGAAACTAGGCCCTGCTGACCTGCGAAGCGTTACCGATCTCTGTTATCAGTGCAAGCTCTGTTTCAATCACTGCCCCTACACACCCCCACACCGCTGGGACCTCGACTTTCCGCGGCTTATGATGAGGTCCAAAGCGGTTCAGGTCAGGCGCGACGGTCAAAGCATCCAGGACCGCTTTTTAGGCCATGTGGATCGAATGGGCCGGCTCGGGAGCGCTTTTCCTCGCCTGACGAATTGGGCTCTTCGGAACCGGATAAATCGCTGGCTCATGGAAAAGCTTTTAGGCATCCACCGGCATCGGGTACTGCCGGAGTACGCTCCACAGACGTTTCGGCAATGGGTCGACAAGCGCCAGGCCAGGGCCGCCGATGCGGATCGAAACCGGGTAGCGCTCTTCTATACCTGCACAGTGAATTTCCATGAACCTGAAACCGGCACGGCGGCGGTAAAAGTCCTTGAGAAAAATGGCATCCAGGTGATTTGTCCCGAGCAGCGCTGCTGCGGAATGCCGTTTCTTGACGGAGGGGATATTGAAGCCGCCAAAAAGAACGCGCAGGCTAATCTCGATTCCCTTTATCCATACGTCGAAAAAGGCTTCGACGTCGTGGTGCCGGGCCCTACTTGCAGCTATGTGCTTAAACGCGAATACCCTGTGTTGCTCGGCGGCGAGACGGCGCAAAAATTAGCCGCGAAGACTTTCGATATTTGCGAATATCTTATGCGCCTTTATACTGAAGGGAAACTCGACACGGGCTTTATCAGAGGGGCCGGGCGAGTAGCGTACCAGATTCCATGCCACTTGCGCGCGCAAAATATCGGCTACAAATCACGCGATCTGATGCAGTTGATCCCGGGCACCTCCGTCCAGTTGATCGAAAGATGCTCGGCCATTGACGGCACCTGGGGTTTGAAGCGGCAGTACTACGATCTCTCTGTTAAAGTCGCCGAGCCCCTCCTTCGTGACCTTCGCGAGGGGCAGGCCGATGTCACGGCGACGGATTGCCCCCTGTCCGGGCTCCAGATCGAGCAAGGTCTCGGCAAAAAACCCGTCCATCCGATTCGGCTTTTGGCGCAGGCCTATGGCCTGGAGGAAAAGTGACAATCATGAAACCAATATCCATCGATGAATTGATGGGCCTGGCCGCTTACGAGAAAGCCCGCGACCAATTCCGCCAGGAAATTATCGAATACAAAAAGCACCGGCGTCTTGCGGTGGGCGAGCGCGTCTCATTGCTATTCGAAGACCGAAAGACCGTGCTCTTTCAAATTCAGGAGATGCTGCGCGCGGAAAAAATCACCGATTTGGACAAGATCAAGGAAGAGGTTGACGTCTATAACGGTTTGATTCCCGGCGCTGACGAGCTCAGCGCCACGCTGCTGATTGAGATCGAGGACCAAAGCCAGATACGAGCCGATCTCCTGAAATTCTTGGGGATCGACGAAGCCGTTTATCTGAAGATCGGAGACAAACACACGATCCAGGCGACCTTCGAGGAGGGGTACAGCAAGGAGGACAAGATCAGCGCGGTGCAGTATGTCCGTTTTTGCTTCACACCGGAGGCGCGGGACGCTTTTATCCGAGGAGAAGAGGACATCCGGGTCTCAATCAACCATCCGAACTACAAGGTCGAGGCCAAAATTTCGGAGGAGATCAGAAAGTCTCTGGTTCGAGATCTTACAGAGTGACTCTTGATGAAGGCGAATACGAAACGTCAGACCCGACAGCTCCAGGTCATTTGGGAAGCCATCAAGGATGAAAAGTCCCATCCGAGCGCGGACCAGGTCTACGAGAAGGTGCGGCGGGTCATGCCGAGCGTGAGTCTCGGGACCGTTTACCGTAATCTGCAAAAGCTCGTCGCGGACGAGAAGCTCCAGGTTGTGACGGTCGGGCGGACCCAACGGTTCGATCCCACGGTGGAAAAACACGAGCATTTCATCTGCGAGGCGTGCGGCCGTGTTTACGATTTTTTCGTCGACTCGAAAAGGAAAATCTTTTCCTCCTCTTTGCCGAGCGAGGCGTTCACGGTAACGTCCCACCAGCTTGCGCTTTATGGCAAGTGCAAGAGCTGCCAGGGGTAAGGACATCGGTTTCGTCTATTCAGTCATTTTTTGTTCCGGAAAAAGTCAGCGCAGATGGTCGCCGAAATAATTTTGCCCATAGATCATCAAGTTCCCGCTCCCGTCACACGGGAGCGGGTGAGGCTCTCGAAGGGTGAAACGTCGAATTTTTCAAAAGGCTCATAACGAATTGACAAGACAGCTTTAATCCCATATAAAAAGTCGGCTACCGCGCCGTGGGCGGGCGTAATTCAGCGGTAGAATGCCAGCTTCCCAAG
>JACQUW010000069.1 GCA_016210115.1 Deltaproteobacteria bacterium
GAGCCTATGAGGAAGGTTTGGACGAACGCCTTAGGAACCCGGAATATGCCATCGGGTATCTGAATGCCATTCTCAAAGAAAACGATTCAGACCTTCTGCTTTTGGGGCTTCGAGACGTCGCGCGTGCCCATGGCTTTGCGCATATCGCTGAATCTACGGGTCTCAGTCGGGAAAGCCTTTATAAAGCACTTTCAAAGGGCAAGAACCCACGGATCGGGACCGTCATGGACGTTTTGTCCGCGATGGGGTGTAGGATCAAGTTAGAGCCAACCAGGAGAGCAAGACGCAAAGCGGCTTGAGCCCACTGTGCTTCTACTCTCAAAGCAGGTGGGACAGGATTTCTGGGGGAACTTTGGAGCGGAGGTCGGGATAGGCTTCCAGGAGCCGGGCAATGTCAGCCAGATCCTTTTGTCGCTTGCTGGGCCGGCGTCTTGGATCGAGTGCTGCCCACACTTTGCCTTGGAGCACATCTTCGAGAGCAGCCACTGGCAGTCGGAGACCGAGCACCTCGCGCACCGTTGCCCGGTCCACGAAGGCTTCGTATCGCGGGTCTGTCTGGATCTGGGCCCGCAAGTCGGACCCAGGAGCGGATACATTCAGGGTATGAGGAAACCGCTCTACGCTAAACTCCCGGCTAAGCACTTCCTCTGCCATTGGCAGTTGTTCCGTGGCAATGACGATATCAAGATCCAGGCTCACCAGGGGTTCGACATAAGCATTCACGCCCTGTCCGCCGAGAATGCAGTACCGAATCTCGTGCTCGTCCAGGAGCTCAATTAGACGGCCTAACAAGTCGGTTTGATCGGCCACCACGGCTCTCCAAAATGCCTGTGCACGCATGGGACACTCCACTCAATCATACCAGGCGACGGCGAAGCCAGCAATGCACTATCTGTGATGTGACCGTAGTCCAGACCGCATCAGAAAAGTCTATGAGATGGACCCTCGGTCGAATCTTGGGCGATGTAATTCACGTCAACGCAGTAAGGGCTCCCCCTCGGCCCAGTTCGCCTCACGACTCACGCCTTCGGCAGCGGCCAATTCAGCCACCCGGCAATGCCGCGACCCATAATCCACTCCTTGGCTGTAGTGGGGAGAAAATCGAGTTGTTCGGTAAACAAGGTCACCGCCTGCCCATACGGGCAAGGGAGATGGGAAAAGTCCGTGCCCCAAAAAACACGCCGCGGCCCGAAAGCCTCAACCACGCGGCGAATGTGCGGGTGAAGCGACAGGAAGGCATAAGGTTCGGTAACATAACAAGGCAATGCGGATGCTTTCACTGCGACGTTGCTCAAGGGCGCGAGCTTGACCAGAGTCTCAATGGCGGGACCCAAAGGTTTCCCTTTCAGAGCCGTGCTCAGCCCCATGTGATCGATGACGAGCCGGAGTCCCGGGTGGCGCTTGGCGATCTCACCGAGCTTCGCCACGGCATGCGGCGCGAATGCCATGACGGGGACATCGTAGCGCTCGGCTGCGTCCCAGAACCAGTCCGCCGTGCCATCGTCGAGCCATGACTTCGTACGGCCCTGATGAAAGCTGACGCGAATCCCCAACATGCCAGGCTGGCTTTTCCACGTGGCTATCCGTTCTCGGCTCGATGGTTGGTTCAGCGGCAAGCGTCCCATCACCGCGAAACGATCCGGGTGTAAACGGGCGGCTTCCAGCGACGTGTCATTGCGGTCTCCCTCCCACGTTGGCGGCACGCAGATACAGCGCTGGACGCCTGCGGCATCCATTCCACGCAGTAGTTCTTCATGGCCCAACGGCACCGGACGATGAGGCTTGGAAGCATCCTCCGTCGCCCAGGGCTTGTCGGGCGTCTCTGCCGCCCAGATGTGGACTTGGGAGTCGATGATGATCATACCAATGTCACGCTTCCTTCCCGATAGGCTTTTAAGCTGTCACCATTACACCAACTCCGCTCCAGAAACCAACCCTCAATTCTCCACGGGTTCGGGGAAGTTGTTAAAAAAAGTATGAGACGCCACAGCGAATCTCCCCTGGCCCCTCTTTTTCAAAGAGGGGAACTGTGAGAGTTGCAGGGATTCCTGGCGCTTTTCAGGGTTTCTCTTCTATAACATCCCTGTAAAAAAGCTGGTCGACGGAAGGTCTCTCAGAAATCATTTTCTCCTTTAGAAGATAGCCGATGAAGGTTTCTAAGGTCCTTTTTTCCACGTCCCCAAAATGACAGGCGAATGGGTCCCAACCCAGTCTTTCTATCTCTTTTTCCATCGCTCCCCTTTTGTCGTCAGGAAGATAGTCCACCCAGAGTTTTCGAGCTTCTTTAAACGCTGACAGTAAGATTTCGCCAATCTTAGGGAATTTGGCGAAGATATCTTCTTGCATCACGAAGAGATGGTTGATCGGGTACACCCCCTTCTTCACGTAGTGGGACCAGAACTCGTCTTCATTTGCCAGGAGCGGCCGGATATCTTTTGAAGCGATTCTGGCCTGAAAAGAAACGATGGCATCAAGGTCTCCTCTTTGCAATAAATAAACGAGAAAACGTTCCCGGCGATCCAGATGATGAGAATAGCCATCCAACTCCTCCCCGGCTTGTATCTCCGCCGCTACGAAATCTTTGGGAATTTGTAGAAGCCTTGTTTCGAGTTGGGTTTTTTGAGGTGAAGCGGTTAAAATGAACCAGGACGGGCTTGAGCGAGAAAGCCAACACTCTTCATCCAAGACTCCCCTCATCCATACGGCCATACTTGAAGTGTAGCCGACCAATCCTATCCTTCTCCCGCTCAATTGATCAGGTGAAACAAGAAGAGAATCGGAAGAACAAAAGAGGCTTCTTTGCACCAGACCCCGCTTCAGAAAAACAGGCAGGGCCAACAGCGGCGCTCCCTTGGATTTAGCCTGGATAAAGGAGGAAATGCTCATTTCTCCTCCAACAAACTGGCCCGAGACCATACCGCGGTCTCTTTCTGCGGAAGGAAGCGTCCATCGTAAAGGGTCAGAGACGGAGTGCCAGTTGATCGGCAATCCAGGCAGCTTTACCTTTCCATCCAAAATTGCCTGCGTTCTTGGCCGGGAGAGAAGAGCGAAGTTCATTTCACGTTTGCGTTCTGGTTGGGAGCGTGTCTTTCATAACAGCCATGGGGGCGGGAGGATTGCCCCGCTAATCGTACCGCTTTCGCCATCCGCGCCACAATTCACATCGTTCCGCCAGAAGACAGAAGAGCAGGGTGCTTCTCTTATTCAATTCGGAGAGACTTCATCAGTTTTAAAAGGTATTTAGCCTCAAGCCCGAGCATTCTGGCTGCGGCGGAGCGATTTCCTTGAGTCCTGAGAAGAGCCTTACGCACCAATTCCTTTCTGGCCGCGTTCACCCCTTCGCGATATGACATAATATCAGGACTCGGTATCGGCTCGCTTTCGGCGATCCGGCCAGGTAAATCCGCCAGGGTGACTCCTGGGCCCGAGCCAAGCACGACTGCTCGCTCTATCACATTGGCGAGCTCACGCACATTTCCCGGCCAGTTGTAAGGTGTGAGTTTTTCGATCGCTTCCTTCGTTATCTCGCTAAAGTTCCTCCTTGTCAGCGTAGAATAGTGGCGCAGGAAATATTGGGATAGGACAGGTATGTCTTCCCTGCGCTCTCTCAGAGGCGGAAGGGTGACAGGGACAACGTTTATGCGATGATAAAGGTCTTCGCGAAAGACACCTTTCTCGATGGCGAACTCCAGGTTGCAATTGGTAGCGACGATAACCCTGACATCCACGTAAATGGGAGTCACTCCCCCGACTCGCTCGAACTCCCGCTCCTGGAGAAACCTCAAGAGCTTGGCCTGAAGCTCCTGAGAGATATCGCCTATCTCGTCGAAAAAAACCGTCCCGCCTTGAGCCACTTCCAGCTTTCCTCTTTTACGCTGGTGCGCCCCGGTAAAAGCTCCCTGCTCATGGCCGAAAAGTTCGCTCTCCAGGAGTTCCTTCGATAAACCGACACAGTTGATCGTAACGAAAGGCTTATCGTTTCTCTCGCTCCAGTTGTGAATGTTGCGGGCGAAGATCTCTTTCCCGGTTCCGCTTTCGCCCAAGAGCATGACGGTCGCGTTGCTGCCGGCCGCTTTCTTGGCGAGCTCAACGACGTGTTTCATCTTCGCGCTCTCGCCGGTAATCAAACGATAGCGCTCACTCACTTCCTCCGAAAGGACTTGAATTCCCCTTTTGAGCCTCTGCCGCTCAAGCGCCTTTTGCACGACGAGCGCCATATGGTCCGGCTCAAAAGGCCTGGTGATGAAATCGTACGCCCCTTCCTTCATCGCCTGGACCGCCCGTTCGACGGTTCCGTACGCGGTTATCATAACTACCGGGGTGTCGTCTTCCCTCTTGCGAAGCTCTTTTAGAACATCAAGACCGCTCAGATGAGGCATCATGTCGTCAAGGACTATAAGGTCCGGCCGGAAGGACTCTATTTTTCTAAGGGCCTCCGGGCCATCATTAGCCGTTTCGACGGCATAGCCTCTGTGGGTCAACTCCTGCCCTAGTATCTTCCTATTGGAAGGCTCGTCGTCCACAATCAAAATCCTGTCGCTCATGGTGGGTGGGTTTCGTTTAATCTGCGGGTCTAATTCCCCACAGATTCTTGTATAAAAGCTATTCCCAGAACTCTAAGAGTCTGTCATTCCCGAATGCCTGCCTGCGCCCGCCTGCCAGGGCGCGGGCAGGTGTTCGCGCGCAGACAGGCTTCTATCGGCAATCCAGCTCCTCGATACGCCACCGAAACGCGGCTACTCGGGGAATCGGCAAGAAAATCCGCCTGCCCTGAGTGGACCGCCAGGTTGTATCGAAGGGGGTGACGCCTTTGGGACAAATACTCATCAATTCTTATTATACCTCGGAGCTTGCTGCGAGGTGGCTCATTCAGACATGCTTTGTTTAACATCCAACGGAAGGACCACCGTGAAGCTCGATCCTTTACCCAATTCGCTTTCAACAGCGATATCTCCGCCCAGAAGAGTCACGAACCTCTTGACAATCGCCAACCCGAGACCGGTGCCTCGGTATTGTTTTATGCCCGGCAAATCTCCGCGGTGAAACTCCTCGAAGATCTGCTTCAAATCCTCTTCCCTGATGCCAATTCCAGTGTCCGCGACGACCAGCTTTAAGGATCCGTTTTGTTGGGTGGCGACAATTCTGATCTGGCCTCGCTCCGTAAACTTTACTGCGTTGTCCAGGAGGTTAAGAACGATCTGTTTTAGCTTTTCCCGATCGGTGCTCAGCGCTGGAATACCGGGCGCGATCTCTCGGATGAGCCGGACATTGCCATCATTCAAAAGCGGTTCGATGGTTGAGGTGGCTCCGTCAATTAGGGCGTCAATTCTGACGGGTTCCACACGAACGTCCATCCTGCCGGCTTCGATCTTGGCAAAATCCAGCAGGCTGTCGATCAGATGGAGCAGACGCTCGGCATTCTGGAGGAGATCCTGGAGATTTTCTCTCTGCAACGGCGCAATCTGGCCCTCGGTTGCGCGCAGAACCAAACGCGCGTAGCCGATGATCGCGCTCACCGGGGTGCGCAATTCGTGGTTTACGTTGGCGAGAAACTGCGACTTGTGTTTGCTGGCCTTCTCGAGTTTCTCGTTGGCGATGGTCAGCGCCTGCGTCCGCTCAGCCACCTTGCGCTCAAGGCCCGTGTAGGCCTCCCTCAGATGAGCCGCCATATCGTTGAATTCGTCTGCGAGAATCTCGATCTCGTCTCCGGTCTTGACGTCGAGACGGGCGCTCAAATCGCCTTCACGGATTCGCTCTACCCCTTGGCGGAGCGATTCGAGAGGACGAACCACCCGGCGGCGGACGAGAAGAGTGGCCAACAAAGCTACTGCAAATCCGATCAAGAGCAGGCCGGACGTACGCAGCATGGATGCATACAAAGGAGCGTAGACCTCTTCGATCGGCTGCTCGGCCAATACCGCCCAACTTAAGCTCGGAATAAGAGCAAACGAAGTGAAGACCTTCTCCCCTTGCATGTTTTGCGTCACGAGTACATTGGGCCTGGCCGCTCCGGAGAAAGCGGCCTCCACTTGTTCGAGTCGAGCTAGGTTTCGTTTCTGCAGGACCAGGCTGAGATCAGGGTGCGCGATCAGGTCCCCGGAACTGGTGACGAGATAAGCCTGACCGGCCTTTCCGACACGCGCGCTCGACAGCACCTGTCCCACATACTTAAGGTCCACTTCAGCGAGAAGAATCCCAATGAATTCCCCGGCAAAACGCGCGATCGGAACGGCAATGGTCATATAAGGTCCGGTGCCTTCGGCAAAATAAACGGGACCGAAATAGGATTTGCCCTCCTTGGCCTTTTCCAGTGCCGCCTGGGAAGAAGATCTCCATTTGTTTTGACGACGGACGGGCCGCACGCGCCAGGCCTCCGCATGCTTGGCTCCCGTCGCGTCAAACGCGACGGCCTCAGCGATTGATGGACTATTGACGAGAAGTCTTCTTAATTCCCATTTATAGTCCGGGCTGAGCCCATCTCGAACGATCTCACGGGTTTTCGTCGCCGACCTCATCGTGCGTTCAATTTCTTCAACATACTGCTCGATCTTGAACGCAGTGGCGGACGCTATTTCCTTCTGGACGCGGCCGAGATGTTCCCAACTCTCTTGGTAGACGAAGTAAACCTCCAGAAGTCCGCTCGTAAAAAGACCTCCGCTTATCAGGATCACCGAGGCCAGGAAGTAATGCCGGACGAGGCGGCCTTGTTTACGGGCACGATTAAGCCGAATAAGGTCGAGCAGCTTTTTCATTTTCAATTCAAAATTCAAAGCTTGTCCTGAGCGAATTCGAAGCATCAAGATCCAAGTTGTTTCGGCTATTTGATGACTTCATTCGCTTCCAGAAGTATCTCCGGCGGGATCGGCCGGCCAATTTTTCTGGCTGTTGCGAGATTGATGACGAGCTCAAATTGTGGGGGCTCAACAGGTAAACTCGCTGGATTGGCCCCTTTGAGGATCTTGTCCACAAAAAAGGCGGCGCGCCGCCACTGTGCCTTATAGTTTACGCCATAGGACATGAGTCCCCCGGCTGTCACAAATTGCCTCGAGTCATAAATTGACGGCAACCGCTTCTTAAGAGCGAATTCCCCGATTTGCTTAGCGTGACGAATAGTTAAGGTGTCCGACACCGTAGTGAGCGCATCAGGACGCATCGTCGTAATTCTGGCAAAGGCCCGTTCGAACTCGTGAAGACTGTGAACATCCACCGTTTCAAGGTTAACGCCTAACGACCTTGCCGCACGCTGATACGTTTCTATATACCGTGCCCTAGTTCGCGAATTTATCAGAGCCACCCGGGAGGTTGACGGAAAAGTCTCCTTGAGCAGTTCCATCCGTTTGCCATGTAACCCCTTCGCAAATTCGGATAAACCCGTGACGTTGCCGCCTGGCATCGAAAGGCTCTCGACGAAGCCACGGCCGACGGGATCGCCACCGCCAACCACAACAATGGGAATCGTCTTGGTTGCCTTCATGGCGGCGCCTGTTGCCGTCGGTCCGCCTGTCACGATGATGGCAACCTTGAGACGAACCAGGTCCGCGGCAAGTTCGGGCAGAACCTCGATTGTTCCTTTTCGAAATCGGTAATCAACGATAATGTTTTTTCCCTCGATGTAGCCAAGCTGCCGTAACCCTTCCAGGAAGTCTGAAGACCACCGTGCAGCTCCCAAAAAACCTATCCGGGGTACCTGCGTCTGCCGCTGCGCTCCGGCGGCGTCTTTCGCAAGAGGCAGGAATAAGACGGTCATAAGAAGCGCGGCGACGGTTCTCATGAGCCTCTCCCTTCACACCGTATACCACGGAAAAGGCCTCGGCAGCAGTCGGTTGTGGATAGACTCGCCATGCCGGCAACTCGTGCAACCGTTGTGATTGTTGGAGATATCGCGGTTCTGCTCCTGTCTCCCGATAGAGTCACACTCAGCCAAGTACTCACAGTAACAAATGTAATGCCAATCCTGAAGCATCGCACTGACATGATAACACGTAGGGTTAGCGAGAAAATTTCTTCAGAGTGTCTTTGTTCCGACCTGCGGAAGTGAAAAGAGGTGGCTTTTAAGACACCGATAGTGGCAAAAACTCCTTTGTTTAATCCTCCGGCGAGAGGATTCTCTCTGAGTTCTCCAGTCGCCCCGCCGCTTTAGCCCGTCCCTCTTCCTGGCACTACGATTGCTCACCAAATCGGTCCAAGCAGGCGCTCGCGAAGGAACTCGACGGTCGCGAATCTCGCGCTGTTCAACGGAACCGTTGGCCTGCGCCACATTCAATTGAAAGGAACCCAGGATGCCAGTTGCCAAACCTTGTGCTGACAATTTGCTGGCACCGCTTCTATGGCTGACGCTGGCTGGCTGCGCCGGCACTTTGCCGGAACTTCACGTGCCTTTGCGCTCCGGAGAGGAGATCGTGACGCTAGCTACGCGTCCTGGCGTGACGGTAAGAGTGTTTCTGATAACTCCCAAAACGGTTTCAAAGGGGACATTCATATTTTTTCCGGGCGGCGAAGGCTACTTAGTAAAAGAAGGGCAGGCTAAGGGGCTTTACGCCCGGCTGTTTCCTGAGCAGGGCTTTATGGCGGTTGTTGTGGATGTGCCCTCAGACCGGCCGCATGGAATGCTGGGCGGCGATCGATTCAGAAGCAGCAATGAGCACCTGGAGGATGTGAAGAAAATAATAGAATTCGTATATCAAAAGTGGCCCAAGCCGATTTTTCTAATCGGCCATAGCGCCGGAACTACTTCGGTTGGTTACCTTGCAACGGTCTTAAAAGACCAACGCATCGGTGGCATTGTTCTTACAGGGGCGCTCGGGGAGTTAGGTCCCAGAGCAGTATCATTGGCAAGGCTGCCTCTGCAGGAAATCACTTATCCGGCGCTCTTCGTTCATCACAAGGAGGACCCGTGCGCAAGCTTCGAAGACGCCCATCGTCAACACCGGCGCCTCGTCAGAGTTACCTTCATTGAGGTTTTAGGTGGAGACCAGTCCAGAGCGATTGGCTGCAACCCGCGGGATCCCGCTCGTGGGAAGAGTTATGCGCATGGATTCTCCGGTAAGGAACGCGAAGTAGTCAGAGCTATCACCGATTGGGCCACAGGCAAGCCGGTGCCGAATCGAATCGGTATCGGGCCGTTTGTAATCCCTTGTTTTGATCCAAAGACGAATTACCCAAAAAAACCAATAAGATTTACCTATCCGGTCAAATGCAAGTGACACGGAAGTTTATTTCTTCAAAGCCGATCCTGAAAAGACAGTGGCTTTTGAGACACCCATGATGGCAAAAAGGCCACCGCTTTCTACGGTCGATAAAGTCCTTGCCCTATCAGCTTCCTCACAACTCAGTGACTTGGCTCGTTTGCGCGCACTGGCATCATGCTTGCGGAGTGGAATCGGCGTGCGATTGGTATCAACCAATCCACCACCGGGGCAAACAATGAAAAAGAGAATCCTCTCAAGGCACCATACCGCAATTCTTGCTCGTTTTTTTCTCGTTGGCTTTCTGCTTTTCCTATGGGTGGGGCCAATAAGCGCTCAGCCTATTCCACTGAGCATAGGCGCATCTGTCCTTCCGGAAGGAGAAATCAATGCCGCGTACAACGGAGATTTGGGAATAAGCGGCGGCGTTCCTCCCTACACAATCAGGGTTCTTAAGGGCTCGCTTCCAGCCGGGCTCGGCATCGATAACACCGGCGCAATAATCGGGACTCCCGGTCCTTTGGCCAGGAACACGAGCTTCACCATAAACGTGACCGACAGCTCCGGCTCATTCGTGAGCAAGAAGCTCAAGATAAAGATCTACAAGGCGCTGGGCATTACAACCGCAAGCTTGAAAGCAAGCAAGCAGGGAAAGAAATACGGCGCCGTCATGAAGGCTACCGGAGGAAAGAAACCCTACCATTGGTCGATCGTCTCCGGCGAGCTGCCATCGGGGCTGGCGTTTGATAGCGCCACTGGAAAAATCGCAGGAATACCAACGGAGACCGTAAGTTTCGATCTTTCGTTTCAGGTAACGGACCCGTTGGGTGGCAAAGCTCAAAAGAGTTTCTCGTTGCCGGTAGCTCCCGCCGTCGAGTGCCCACGGGCTGAGCCCGGCTCTGACATCGTTCATTTCGGGAGTTTTCGACAGCCATGGGATAAAATTCCCGTCATCACGCTATCTGGAGAACCGGGTGACCCTAGAATCAACTTCACCTTCGAGGCGGTCGATTGTTGGAATCTTCGGTTAGCCGAAATCGGGACGCCTTTCCGGGTGGGGCCGGTCGTTTACACGACAGAGATTGTGCCTTTAGACTTTCTGGCGGCGGTGAGCGCCAGCGCTCTAGGCGAGGGGCCGCGTCCGGATTTACCTGAAAGCGTGCAAAAGATGGAAGGAGATATCATTGTTGCTTTGTCGGACGGAGACTTTGTCTCGTTCTCGGCGCGCTATCTGTCGCACGGGAAGGTCGTAATCGGCATCAGGAGTGAGCAGGTGTTCCCTCTCACTCTCCGCAATGTGCCGCGCAACGTTATTGCGCACGAGTTGGGGCACGCGATCGGGCTGGGCCACAACGATGATTCCACAAGGCTCATGTGTGGGAGACCGGCGCCGTGTCGCCCGGACGCCTTCGAGTCTAAGACCGCGCGCCTTTTCCCTTTGACAGTGGAGGAAGAAGCAACGCTGCTGGAACTCTATCCGCTGGACTGGACGCCTAACCCATGATGGAAGCAGTTTCGGGCGGAAGTAGGAAACAAAAAATTCAACCTGCCGAGCCGTCTATGTGCGATGAAGTTGGCTTTGCCCAACAAGAAAACGGAAGGGCCCAAATTACTTGATGACTTCGTCTGCCTCCAATAATATTTCCGGAGCGATCGTCACGCCCAGTTTCTTAGCTGTCTTGAGATTAATAACAAGTTCGAACCGTGGCGGCTCGACGGGTAACGTCGCCGGCTTGGCCCCTTTGAGGACCTTGTCGACATAAACGGCCGCCCTCCTCCACTGTGCCATATAGTTCACGCCATAGGACATCAGCCCCCCGGCCCTCACAAATTCCTCCGATTCATACACGGATGGCAACCGCTTCTTAAGAGCGAAGTCTGCGATTTGCCGGGCATGACGGATGGTTGATAGCTCGCGCACCGTAATAAGGGCATCAGGGCGCAGCGCCGTTATCTTGGCAAAGACTCGGTCGAATCCGCCAGAACCGTCAACATCCACGGTTTGGAAGTCCAATCCTAACACCATAGCCACGCGCGGATAATCTTCTGAAACCCTACTCCTCGTTCGCGGATTTAGCAGAGCCACGCGTGAGACAAACGGCAAAGCCTCCTTCAGCAGCTCCAACCGCTTTCCGCCCAATCCCTTCGCAGCACTGGATAAACCCGTTACGTTCCCGCCCGGCGCGGAAAGACTTTGGACGAAGCCGCGGCTAACGGGATCACCACCGCCGACCATTACGATGGGGATCCTCTTCGTTGCCTTGACAGCGTGACCGATTGCCGTAGGTCCGACGGCAACGATGACAGCAACCTTCAGACGGACGAGGTCGGCCGCGAGGTTCGGCAGTAGATCCACTTTTCCATCGGCAGATCGCTGCTCAATGAGAATGTTTTTTCCCTGTTTGTAGCCAACTTCTTCCAACTCCTTCAGTAATGCTGGAGAGTGAGATCCGCCGGAGACCAATACACCTATCCGGAATACATTCGGGGCTTGTTGCGTTCCGCCGGCCGCTTCGACTAAAGCCAGGGACTTGACGACCAGAAGAAGGAGAACCGTGGCTCTCATACGCCCCCTTTAGCCCTACTGTGGAAAAAGGTGGTTCTTAGGACACCTATGGTGGCGAAAAACACACCAGGTGTTTACCCGACAAGCATGTTCCTTACCATTTTTCTCACCAACTCAACAACTTAGCTCAACCTTTGGATTGGCATTTTGTTTGCGGTCGCTCGCGATGCGTTGGCAGAAGGTCCAATATCACAATTTAAGGAGGGAGATATGCAAACTATGAGATTCGGCAGACTCAAAGGAATCCTTCTTTTCGCAACTTGCCTGTTGATCGTCCCGGGTTGGGCAGGCGCGGCTACAAAGCAGCGCACGTGCGGGCCGCAGCCAGGCCAAACCATAGCTAATTTTCTCGACGAGCTTAACCCCGGAGATACGCTGCTCCTGAGCGGCACCTGCAACGAAAACGTCGTCATCGGGGAGGGGCACCGCAACATTATTATCGACGGCCAGGGAACGACGACGATCAATGCCCCGGACGCAAACGCGTCAGCCGTTCTGATTAGAGGAAATAGAATCACGCTCCGAGGATTTACGATCCTCGGAGGCCGAAGCGGGGTTCACGTCACCCGAGGCGGGACGGCGACGGTTGATCGAAATACGGTCCGAAACGCACAGAACCATGGAATCCTGGTAATCAACGGGAGCAATGCTTCTATCACCAACAACCTTGTCGAGCTGAACGGCGCGGCGGGCATCCAGATTTCCGAGAATTCCAACGCAGACATCGGCTTTCAGAGCGACGCTGCCACCGTGGGGGCGCCAAACACGGTACGCATGAACGGCAGCAACGGGATCGGAGTAACCGGCGCTTCGCATGCCGAGATCGAGGGAAATTTGGTCCGTGAAAATGCGACTCATGGCATATCGCTGAGTGAAAGCTCTTCCGCGCGGATTGGGTTTCAGAGCGGGGCCCCCGGAAGTTTTGCCGCCGCCAACACCGTTGAGCTCAACGGAGTCAATGGGATCAACGTTGCCCGATCTTCAAGCGCCAGAATCGTCGAAAACATCATCAGGAACAATACCGTGAACGGAGTCGGCGTCAACAGAGGCTCGCACGCCGACATCGCCAACAACAAAATCGATGGCAACGGCGGCGACGGAATCTCCGTCACGCAAAATTCCGGCGTCAACCTGGGGGCCGATTCAGGGACAGACCCTGAGGATCTGCCCAACAGCACAACCACGAATAATGTCGGCTCGGGGATTCAGTGCCGCCTCAATTCCTATGCGGATGGCCGCTTGGGGACGCTCAATGGAGCCGCCGGTGCTAAAGATTTCGGCCGGACCTTTAATGTGAATATCGCGATGAATGGCTCCGATGGCAATTGGGGTCCTGTAGACGAGGTTGACGATGCC
>JACQUW010000063.1 GCA_016210115.1 Deltaproteobacteria bacterium
AGCCCGACGATTTCCGCCTATCTCATGCAAAGCCTCTCATTGAGCATCCCTCTGGTAATCGGCGGCGGCCTACAACTGATTCACGATTTCACGTTCTACTACATCTTCCGGCACGTGAAACCTCCTGAGGAGCGGAGGAGTCAGTCTTGACACCCGCAAAGCAGGTGCCGTCATTCCCGCGAAAGCGAGCCGTCGGGGCGAAAGGCTTCGGGCCGCGGCCGATGGGCAGGTGCCATGAGTCGAACCGGGCTCATCGGACGTCCACGGCCCACTTCCTCCCGCCCCGACGGCTCGTGTGCGGCTTTCATGCTTCAGGGTGAAACAATTCATGGTCATTCCCGCGCAAGCGGGAATCCAGGGGGTCCTTGTATTTCCGGTCTTTCCTGGATTCCGGCTCTCGCGTGCTCTCGCCCGCTCGGCCGGAATGACATTCCAAAATACCACTGTAAAATTGCCGAAGACGGGTTAGCTGGATATTTTGCGAAGTGCCGGAAAGTTGTAATCTAAAGAGCGGTTCCGCCGTCTCACAAACCCATGCTCTTTTATCAAAAAATCGTGGAGGAGAGGATTCTCGAAGCCCAAAAGGCCGGCGCTTTCGATAACCTTCCGGGAAAAGGAAAGCCCCTCCGTCTGGAGGATCTGACTTGGGTCCCGGACGATTTGCGGGTTCCTTTCATCGTTTTGCGCAACGCCGGCGTCCTCCCGCCGGAAGTCGAGCTGCTCAAGGAAATCCATAAGCTGGAGGATCTTCTCAAATACGTAGAGGACGAGGGAGAGCGGAAGGCAACTTTAAAAAGCATCCAGTGGAAGGTTATACGGCTCGATCTCCTGAAAAGACGCTCGCTCTCGTTGAAGCGCGTGCAGTATTACGGCAAAAAATTGGCCGCTAAATTTCTGACTCGATAGGCGTACCCCTCAATCCGTCGCGCAATCCAGCCTGCGCCTGATTTTTGTCGAGTACGTCGCGGACTCTTGCTAAGATTTCTTTCGGCGGGCATGGCTTTTCGATAAAGCAGAGCATGCCGTTTTCGAGCATCTTCTTGCCGGTTTCCGGATCCAGATAGCCGCTAATAGCCATCGCCCGGACCTGAGGATTTATCGTTTTCATTTTCATAAAGACCTCCTCACCCCCCATTTCCGGCAGGCCAAGATCCAGCAGGATGAGCCAGTTTCCACAGGTGGTAGAAGAAAACCCGCCCGTTCAAATCTTCAGCAACACTTTGAGTGTTCCCGGTTGTGCCGCGTGCTGCAGCGCATCAACTCCATGCGATAGCGGATAGACTTTTTCGATCAGCGGTTTGACGGCAATTTTTCCTTGCGCCAGCGCCTCCAATGCCGGAGGAAAACGGCCGCAGCGCGATCCCACCACTGTGACTTCGTTGATGACCAACGGGGCAAGAGAAAGCGTGTGTTCCCGGGCGACCGTGCTCTTCATAACGATGGTGCCGCGCGACCGGGCGGCGCTTAGCGCCATTTCGAGGCCGGTGGATGAGCCGGTTGCTTCGATCACGACATCCACGGGGGTAGGGCGCCAGTCCGCAAGCACGTCAGTGCGAATGCCGAACTTCTTCACCAGGCCGAGTTTTTTCGGATGTCTTCCGACCAGCGTCACGCGGGCTCCGGTGAGGGACAGGACCTGCGCGCAGAGAAGCCCCAACTTGCCGTCGCCCAAGACCAAAACCTTAGAGGTAAAGTCAATCTCGACCTGTTCCAAGATCTCGAACGCGGCAGCCAGCGGCTCGATGAACACGGCTTCGTCATTGTCAAGATTACCGGGAACGGCGTGCAAATTTTCTGCAGGAATTGACAGATATTCGGCAAAGCTGCCGTCGGCGCCCAAAATCCCCATCACCCTGCGATTTGGGCAGTGGCGGCGGAATCCGCCCGCGCACGACTCGCAGCGACCGCAGGCAAAATTAATCTCACCGACGACGCGCCGTCCAACAAGCTCCACCGGTCCATCGCTCACCTCACCGACAAACTCATGGCCGGGGATGCCATGAAAACCCATGTAGCCTTTAAGGATCTGGAGGTCGGTGGAACAAATGCCTGCGAGGCGCACGCGCACCAGAGCCGTGACATCATCCGACTTCGGCGCCGGATGAGATAAAGCCAAAGTTAAACGTTCGCCGTCCCAGTGAAGAGCACGCATCGGACCTGTGTCTCTACGCCTGATGCGACATTCTCTTGAGCTGCAGGGCCGTGTACACTTTCTCCGCCGTCAACGGCAGTTCAGCCAGCCTCACCCCCACCGCATCTTCAACGGCGCTCCCGATGGCCGCCATGGCCGAGTTGGTGACCACCTCGCCCATCCCTTTTGCGCCATACGGGCCTTCG
The DNA here is from genome assembly GCA_016210115.1 of Deltaproteobacteria bacterium. Classification (GTDB taxonomy): domain Bacteria; phylum Desulfobacterota; class Binatia; order UBA9968; family UBA9968; genus JACQUW01. The sequence continues at coordinate 2,338 of JACQUW010000063.1, forward strand.
TTGTGATACGCTTCGACCACCGAAGGGAGCACCTCCGGGGCATCCATCGCGGTCGGCATCTTGTAATCGCGCAGGTTCGGGTTGAGAAGGTGCCCCCGCTCGTCGATTACCATATCTTCGAACAGAGTTGTCCCAATCCCGTGGAGAGCTCCGCCCTCGATCTGCTGCAGGCAGTTGGTGGGATTGATGGCCCGGCCCACGTCGATCGACGCCGCCAGGCGCGTCACCTCCACCCGCCCGGTCTCCGGGTCAACCTCTACCTCGGCGGCATGGGCCCCGTACATCCAAAAGAGGCTGGGTGAGCCATGGAACGCTTTCCCTCGCGCCGCGGGCGGATAGTAAAACGCCTGGCCAATCACGCACGCTCCCGCTGCGAACTCGTGACGCAACACTTCGACGTAGGTCATAGCTTCTTTTGGCCGCCCGGCGGGCCACACCCGGCCGGCCCTCACTTCGATCTCCGCGGGCCCGCACTCAAAGACCGCTGCCCCCAAATCAACGAACTGTTTCTTCACATTCTCAGCCGCCATCTTCAGCGCGTTCCCCATGTGGAACGTGGTGCGGCTCGAAGTCGTCGAGGCATCAAACGGGGTAAAGTCAGTGTCGGGTTCCGAAAAGCTAATCGTATCGACCGGGACCCCCAGCACCTCGGCGACTACCTGGGCCAGTACTGTTCGCGTCCCCTGGCCCACCTCCACGCTCGCGGTTGCGATTGTGATACGGCCATCCTGGTTGAAATAAATGACCGCGCCGGAGCCGGAAGGAGTCTTCGTGTTTTTGGTGCTACAGGCGAGGCCGAAGCCCCGGTATCGGCCTTCAGGAGTCACCCGCGGCACACGCTTCCGCTCCTCCCATCCAATGGCCTGCGCCGCCTGCTTCAAACATGCTTCGATCCCGACGCTGTGCACCACGTTTCCCACAGGATTGATATCGCCTTCTCTCAGCACGTTTCTCAGCCGAAACTCCAACGGGTCCAACCCGATCTTCTGAGCGATCATATCCATCTGAGATTCGTAAGCCCACGTCAGCTGAGGGGTGCCATAGCCCCGGTAGGCGCCTGCTATCATCCTGTTAGTATAAACACAGTAGCCGATCAGATGAACGTGCGGAACACGATAAGGGCCGGCAGCCGCCGCCGTGGCCTGCATGCACACAACCGGCCCCTTTTCCGCATACGCCCCGGTATCCCACACGATCTCTACGTCTCGCGCCATAAGGGTCCCATCGCGTTTCACGCCGGTTTTGATCTTCACTACCGTCGCGTGCTTTACGAGAGATGCCAGGAACACTTCTCTCCGGTCGTACACCACCTTCACGGGACGGGGCCTCGCTTTCAGCGCCAGGGCGATGGCAATCGCCTCCGCTTTAACACCCCCTTTGCTTCCGAACCCGCCGCCCACGTACGTGCTGATGACTCGGATTCTAGTTTGCGGCATCGCCAGGGAATCCGACAGGTCCTTACGAAGGCGATGGGGCGAGTCGTTGGTAGTCCAGACGGTCAGCTTCCCGCTCGCATCCATTTGCGCGGTGGCGCAATGCGGTTCGATGGCGCCGTGCTGGACCATTTGCGTTCGGAATTCATTCTCAAACACATAGTCCGATTCGGAAAACCCCTCTTCTACATTGCCCTTCCGGTACTCATTCACCGTCACGATATTCGTGTTTGGGACTGGATTTACAATCCCGATCCTCGGGTAGTCCATCATTTTGTCGTGGATCACCGGTGCATCCGCCCCCCTGGCCTTCACCAAATCCACGACAGGAGTCAACTCTTCATAATCCACCTTAATGAGTCTGATTGCCTTGCGCGCCGTCGCCTCGTCCTCCGCCGCCACGGCCGCAACCGGCTCGCCCTCGAACCTCACTTTTCGCTCGGCGAGAAACGGCATATCCCGAATCGCTTCTCCGGTGAGCACTCCGGCCAAGTCCTCTCCTGTAACGACAGCCCGTACTCCAGGCATCGCCTTGGCGGCTGATACGTCGATCGAGACAATCCGCGCATGAGCATGCGGACTGCGCAAAACCGCTCCATGGAGCATCTCCGGAAGCTTCACGTCAGTGCCATAAACGGCGGCGCCTCGGACCTTTTCGACCGCATCCACTCGGATAATCGGACTTCCGACGATGGTTTCCATATCTTATCGTCCTCCCTCTCTCCGCCACAGGCAACGTGATTTAAGGGGTCTCTCCCTTGATGACAGCGGCTTTCTGGATCGCCCTGATAATTCGCAC
>JACQUW010000079.1 GCA_016210115.1 Deltaproteobacteria bacterium
AACCATTGGGTTGAGAAGGACGCGACGGACCGGGCCTCTCACCCACACATTAGGCCATTTAAAACGACCAGGGGAATCGAAAACATGCGAGGTTTCTGGCCAAAAAGTTTTATTCGAATTCTGTAAGGTGGACTTTGCTTGCTGGAATGGAGCGTCGGGTGGATTCGTTGGCACGCGCGCCTGAACTGCACCGCCTGGTGAGCCTGCAAACGGCCAGTTTCGGACATGGCTTAGACAACCACCGCGCCGCGCAACGGTTCACGCTTGCCTTTGGCCACGACGTCACGCTGCTGCGCGGGCGTAAGGCCTGCAGCGCCGGGCGTAGGGAAGGGGGTCACTTTCTTCCTTTGAACACCAGACCGGGGTCGGACCTGCGCAACATATAGATTCGGCGACATAAGATCTCGGAACCGACGGCCTTCGGCGGCGCTTGAATTCAGGAACTGGGAGGACATCATGGCAAAAAAGAAAACGTGGCGCGAGAAGCTATCAGACACCAAAGACCTTCCGAAGGTCGTTTTGCCAAAAGAGAATGCTCAAAAACATTGGAAGGGCAATTCAATGGCTGTTCCATCTCCGATGGAAGTAAATCAGATCATGGCCAAAGTTCCGAAAGGAAAACTAATTACCATTGACGAGATACGAAAAAGGATTGCCAGGAAACACAAGGCAGACATTGGTTGTCCGCTCACCTGCGGTATCTTCACCTGGCTATCAGCGCATGCTGCTGCAGAAGAATTGGCGGCCGGAAAGAAAAGAATAACTCTGTATTGGCGAACTTTGAAAACAGGCGGAGAATTAAACCCAAAATACCCGGGAGGAATCGATGAACAAAAGAAGCATTTAGAATCAGAGGGCCACAGAGTCATCCAAAAAGGAAGGAAATACATAGTAGAAGAGTACGAAAAGCATTTATTAGAGGTCTAAAGAGGAAGGAGGTTGTCTGGCAATGGCAGAGACTGGCGTTTTGCTGGACGCGTTCACGCGAGTCTACGAATCCCTGCACCGCACGCTGCCTGACCTCACGGGGGAGGATCTCATCAAAGAGCCGCATCCGCCCATAGGCTGGCTCGCCTGGCGGCTCACACGAGTCATGGACAGCAACGTGTCGCGGCTTGCCGGCCGGGAGCAGCTATGGACTGGAGATGGTTGGGCCGCTCGCTTTGGCATGCCGCCTGAGCCGGCGGACTTTGGGCGAGGGGCCAGTCACACGCGCGAGCAAGTGCGAGCCTTTCGCGCCTCAGCCGAGCTACTTCTGGCGTACCACCATGCGACGTATGAGCGAATGAAGGCATACCTCGAAACGCTCACCCCTGAGGACCTTGCACGGCAGATCGATGAGCCGCAGTATCAGCCACTCCCAACCGTAGCTGTCCGCCTCGTGAGCGTCTTGGAGAACGCGATGACCAATGAGGGGCAGATCAGCTATTTGAAGGCTTACCACCGGCTCGGCGGCTGGTTTCCACGGGAGGCCAAGGATCCTGCCAGCTTCCGCTGAAGTCCTTGTTCGCGTCTTGGCTCGTGTTCGAGCACGCGCGCGAAAAGCGAGCACGAGCACGAATCAGAGCGAGGCGGTCGAGTGCAAACGAAGCAGATGGACTTTTTTCAACAGGCCGGTGCGTTGTAACGCGAGGCTGACAATATCGGTCGAGGGGTGACTCCCTTTGCTTTTTTATCGATCAGACGTCACTCGCCGCCCTCGCTGTCGCTGCCCTCATACCTTCGCCGCCGCGCGGTCGGACTTCATAGCTTTTTGACCTAAAGCGGGCGGCTATTTACATCTGAGTGAAGCGGGCCGGGCTTTTATTCTTGACAACAGAAGCAGCCGGTGTGTACACGACCGCTAGAGGGTGTGAACAGACATGATCGAAGTCCGTGAGGCCCAAGAGGCCGATGTGGGCCGGATCCGCGAGATCTTTCTTTTGACCTACGGTTCGGCTTATCCGTATGCGCAATTCTATGATCTGCAGCAACTCAAGCGAATGGTGTTCGATGACGACACGCTGCTCTTGGTTGCCGAAGACACGGAGAGCAAAGTCATACTAGGCCTCCGGTATATATTCCTCGCTTTAAGCGGCAGCCGCCAACGAAGATAAGGAACGGTTATGTCTCGCCCCAATTCTGTCTGCGCCCGAGAGAACGGAAAAATAACGCACGGAGATCTCATGGAGGGGAATTGCGAACCATCTGTGAAAGAGACAGCCGAGGGGCCGGGCTGTAGTTAATGTACACGGCAATGAGAACATCCATTCTTTTCCGACGGGACTGAGAGATGGCACCCAATTGGAGATCGCGGATCACCGAGGCGCTTGAAGAGAGTGAAAGCAGATCATGGATGAGAGCGGTCATCAAATTTCTAATCCTCTCGGCTATGGCCGCGAGCGTGGCCAGCGTTGCTCTGGAAACCGTTCCTTCGATCAATGATTTTTATGCTCCGCTATTTAGACTCGTTGAAATCGGCGCTGTTGCGCTATTAACGCTCGAGTACGGACTCCGCTGGTGGGGGGCCCCAGAGCGGGATCCCGCGAGCACGACTGAGCCCTGGCGGGCTCGCCTGAGGTACGCTCTTTCAGCTTTCGGGTTTATCGACTTAACGGCGATTCTCCCGTTCTATGTGAATCTCTTTTTCCCGATTGATCGGGAGTGGCTCCGTGTCTTGCGCCTGCTGCGGTTGCTGAAATTCGCCCGCTACGTCTCGGGATTGGCGCTGTTCGTGGCGGTGGTCCGGAGCGAGGCTCGCGCGCTAGTTGCCGCGCTCTTGGTTGTGGTTGTGATTTTGGTCATGGCTTCCGGCATCATGTTTGTCCTTGAGCAGGACGCGCAGCCTACCGTCTTCGCCAGTATTCCGCATGCCATGTGGTGGACTATAGTGACGATCGCGACCGTTGGTTACGGCGATATCGCGCCGGTTACGCCGCTTGGTAAAGCCTTCGGCGGAATTGTCATGCTCCTGGGGATCGCCATGTTCGCCGTTCCCGCCGGCATCCTCGCCGCCGGCTTCGCTGTCGAGGTCCGAAAGCGCAACTTCGTCGTGACATGGCAGACCGTAGCCAAGGTACCGCTCTTTTCCGGTCTCGATGCCGGCCGCATCGGCGAAATCGCCGGGATGCTCAAGCGTCACGTGGTGCCGGCTCACCACGTCATTGTGCGCCGCGGCGGACCTGGAGACGCCATGTTTTTCATCATGGCCGGGGAAGTGGAAGTGGACGTTCAGCCTCATCCGATCCGCCTCGGCCGCGGCCAGTATTTCGGCGAGATCGCGCTGCTGCAGGATTCGGTCCGAACAGCGACCGTGACATCGTTAAGCGAATGCCAGTTGTTGGCTCTCGAGGTTGCGGACTTTCGTAGGCTGCTGGAGGCCCATCCTGATCTCAAGGCGGCGATCATGGAAGTTGCTGAGCGCAGGCTTTCAGGGACACGTGCGCTCTCAGAAGCAGGAAGAGATGAATGACGGACGTTCTCGACGAGTGTGATTTACGATCAGAGCGTCTGGGCGCCGAACCAGAAACACATCAGCAAGCGCCGCGTATTGCCGCCAGGACTCCGGCTGCGGAGAGCCAACCCCAGCGGGGAAGCTGAGGGAGAAAAGAAATGAGGCTTGGAAGTTGTCTTTTCCTGGCTTTGTGTCTCCCGCTCACTAAGGATCCTCGTAACCTGAGTTGGAGAAACCGCTGCAGGCGCAAGGGCGGTTTGGAAATCCTCCATCAACAATCGTGATTTCCGCATGTAACCGGCTGACGGAGTCGTCGGCGATTGGAATGTCGCAGTTTTTGTCCCTGCCGATTGTGAACTTCTTAGTCATCCTGGTCGGTTGGTTCCTTAACAACGCCGAAGCCGCGCGGTTAAGAACAGCGCAATCTAAAATGGGTCTGGCAGCTTGCCCTGTAGCAATCCGGCCAGCTTTGGGACCGCAAGACGGAACCCAAAGTAAAAAGCGCCGAACTGACCGTACACAGCGCTGGCCTCGTCGAAGCGCATTTCGTAAACGAGTTTTTTGAAGACCAACGGGTCGTCGGCGAAAAGATCCACGCCCCATTCCCAATCATCAAAACCGATGGACCCCGAGATAATCTGGGTTACCTGACCGCCGTATTTTCGGCCGATAAATCCGTGCTCATGCATCATTCGGCGGCGCTCGTCCATCGGAGTCTGATACCAGTTTTTAATTTCGCCCCGCAGCTTATTCATAGGATAGAAGCAGACATATCGCTTCGCCGGAATTTCCGGCCAGAGCCTGGAGGAGGCGGCCTTGCGCTGCTTTTCGAGCTCCGCCTCGACGGCCTGGCTCCATTCCGGAGTGTGCGGCTGAAGCCCTCGCTGCGTGAGCAGGGTGTAGAGTCGAACACTGATTTCATACAGCCCCAATTCGACAACCGAAAGGTAGGAAGTGGTCGGCTCAAGGAAGCGCGCGATCTTCAGATTTGCCAGCCGAACTTCGGCCGCGTTGAGTCCTTCAACGGCGCGCCGAAAGTGGAGGATCATAAGATCCGCTTTGTGTCCGACCATGGAAAACAAAGCGCTCTGCTCGGCGCCTGGCTGCTCCATAGGACCCATGACCGCGAGCGCTTCCTCAAGGGCGTGGGATTGCTCAGCCGGACTGGCTGCTTTCCACGCCGGCCAAGCTATGCGGAACATCTGGTGCAATACGAAAGACCCGTCGAGGGTTAGGGGCACAGCGGGCAAGGCGTTATCCGTAGTTGAAGCATTCAGTTTTTGATCTGGCATGACCTGATTCTTCTGTCCCAAGCGCGAAATAATCTCCAGATGTTACAGAATCGGAGTAGGTGAAATGTTAACAAAGCACAGGCGTTCGTGCAATGGCGACTCCTAGAATTTGGAAAAGGTAACATCGTTTTTCTTAGCATTGGGAGGGGGTCTGAAAATAGAATTGGGATTTAGGCCGGGGATGACCGGCCTTTGATGCAAATGCACAGTTTTCTTAAGCTAAGTCTGGCGCAATTGTCACGTGGAGGTGGCACTCCGTTTGCAACCATCGATCATAAAAAACAGCAGTATGGGAGGCGGAAAATGGCGCGCTGGGGATTTACGGTCGACCTTGAGAGGTGCGTCGGTTGTATGGGATGCGTGATCGCCTGCAAGGCAGAGAATGGAACACCGCCCAAGATCCACTGGATGAAAGTTCTGGAAAGAGAAGAGGGCGAGTTTCCCAATGCAAGGCGGACCTTCACTCCGGTGCGCTGCAATCACTGCGCGAATCCGGCCTGCGTCAAAGCGTGCCCGACTGGCGCGGTGAGAAAGCGGCCGGATGGGATCGTGGTGATAGACCAGGACGTCTGTATCGGCACCATGGCCTGCATGACGGCGTGTCCTTATTATGTTTCCTACAGATGGGACGGAGAGGACGGCTATTTTGGAAGCGAGCGTGTGCCGTACGAACAGGAGAAATACTCTCAATTCAGGAAAGGCACTGCGCAGAAATGCCATTTCTGCTACCACCGGATCGACGAAGGACGGCCTCCAGCATGCGTAGAGTCCTGTCCCGCGGATGCGCTGAATTATGGCGATTTGGACGATCCGGATAGCCGGATCAACGCGCTTCTTAAGCAGAGGAAGCACATTCAACCCCGTCAGGATCTGGGGACGAATCCAAGTCTTTTTTATCTGAGCGGGAGAGGCGGCGGCAAAATCGCGGGAGGTGCAATGCCATGAGCAAAGGTCTTACCGATGCGACGTTCACGATGGACCTGCGGGCCCAGCGCCACTGGGACTGGAAGGTAGCCTTTTACCTCTACGGAGCAGGCACAAGCGCAGGACTGATCTTTCTTGAAGTCGTCCTGCGAGGGTTGGAAAAAATCGACGAGCAAACTGCCCTGACCGGCATGTGGATAGGACTTCTGCTCGCGCTCGCCTCTCTGGCGTTTTTGTTCAATCACCTCGGACCCGGAGCGCGATGGCTTTTTTTCTATGTCTTTAGAAAGCCGCGCAGCAGCTGGATTGCCCGCGGCTCCATCATCGTCACGGTGCTTGTCATTCTTAGAGTCCTGTTGCTGTTGCCGACACTGCCGGGACTGGAAAACCTTCCTTGGGGAGAAGGGACGGTAGGTGGCGCAGTGCTTCGGGGAGCGGTGGTGGTCTTCGCAGCCGCGTTTATGGCCTACAGCGGTCTTGTGCTCTCTTCCTGGAACAGCATCCCCTTCTGGAACACGCCGCTTCTTCCAACCCTGTACGTGGGATTCTCGTTCCTTGCCGGAATGGCGGCTTTGCCCATGATCAAGCTTGTTCTGGGAGGAACTGATGCGCTCATCGGGTCTGGCGAGCTTTTCTGGCCCCCGCTGATGGCTCTTCTCTTTCTCAATGGATTCCTGCTCTGGCTCTACATGGCAGGCATGTCGACCGGGACTCTGCCGGCGCGAGAATCGGTCCGTCGTTTGATTCGCGGTGAGCACCGAAAAAGCTTCTGGTTCGGGATTGTTGCAATAGGATTGGTGCTGCCGGCGGGCCTTGTCGCGTTGGCGATGAGCGGTGGATTGGGATCCGATCCTGTGACTGCGGCGGTTTTGTTTATCGGCTGCGGCGCTGTTCAGGTGGGGAGTTTCATGCTGCGAAACGATTTCCTCCGTGTAGGGGTCTATGGCTATCCTGTCTGAGCCCTCCAATCTCCAGGAACGCGAGCTGAGTCAGGCTTTGGAACTGCCGGTTACCGTCAGGGTCGTTTTTATGGGAGAGCTTCAGCGCTGGGCTGGAAGGAAGGAATTGGAGATCCAGCTTCCCGGCGGGAGCACCATTAATGTGTTGGCGGAAAAACTCTTGAGCGTATGCGGGCTGGCATTTGCGCAGAAGGCGCTCACAAAAAGGGGCGCATTGCAGCCCCACGTGGCGGTGTTCGTAAACGGTGTGCAGGTTGGAAGACTCGAGGGCAGCAATACAGTTCTTTCCGGCGGAAAAGTGGAGCTGATGCTCCTCCCGATGTACGAAGGCGGCTAGTCGTGGGGTGTAACGGGCAAGCCTTTCCGGTCGAGAGCAATAGGCCTCTGCCTTGAGGCGGACTTCAAACGTGCGATCTGCAGCAAATGACAGTGGCGCGATGAGACACATAGCCGAGCACCAAAGACGTCATCGAACCTGCACGTTCCTGTGCTCTCTCTCTTCAAGGCTCACCCCTCAGGCTGCAGTGTGTCATAATCTATATTCGGTCTATGAA
>JACQUW010000064.1 GCA_016210115.1 Deltaproteobacteria bacterium
CCGCAGAAAAGTGTGGTTACAGCGCAGCCGCCGTTACTGCCGCGCCGTTTACTTCGACGGCTTAAGGTGGATCAATTTCACCTAGCAGAGGTGGATCAATTTTGGTTAGCGCCGAAGCCACAAAACTAGCGGGCATGTTTGGCAGGGGCGTTTCAAGGCTTTCCCCATTGAACAAGACGACCATTTACTTACCGTTCTGCGGTACATCGAGAGGAATCCACTACGGGCCGGATTAGTAGAACATGCGGAGGATTGGCCGTGGTCAAGCCTGTCACGCTCAAATGTGGACCAGGACGCCAGCGTGCTCCATCCTCTGCCGGTGGCGGGGCCTGCAGATTGGTTAGGCTGGGTTAACCAAGCCCAAACGGAAGGTGAGTTGGAAGCCCTTCGACACAGTGTCAATCGGGGAACACCTTTTGGCTCAGTAGATTGGGTTCGGGAAATTGCAGCGCAGCTTGGCTTAGAGGCAAGTTTGCGGCCGCGAGGTCGACCCCAGAAACGGCGCGAAAACTAGAATGTCCACTTTTCATCCGCCCCAAAAACTGCAAATTCCATGGCCTGGTCTGGGGTACTGGGCCAAAAAAGCTGCAGGTAAGTACCGTCCGCCGCTGCCCCCATTGCCAAAGCTCACTACTTTCTACGTGAAAGACCGTCCATAGCCACAATCGGAATTAGCGGAGAAAACAATCCGATCCGCCCGTTAAGAAAAGCAGGCCTGCCAACAAACCATCATCGTCCCTTTCTCGGCCGCCTGGGCAGTGAAGTCAAATTCAGAAGCGCAAATGAATCGTCTTGGGAGGAGCGCTCGGGCGTGGAAAGTCTTTCGGGAAGCTGGTTGCAATCGGATTGGGCGGGCATTATGCTGAAGAGTGCCGCGTCGGATTCATGACCGCATGCGGCGAAACTGTATGGGCGTGTCGCCGAAGATTCCATAAAAATCTGGACAACATATGATCTTCTCCCCATAGGATCGAGGGTTTATTAGGCAAGTTTAATTCTTTGCCGTAGGAGGAGTTATGCCAAGGGTTCGTGTACTGCACTATCTGAATCAGTTTTTTGCCGGTATAGGTGGTGAGGACAAGGCTGGCATGCCGCTAGATTATCGGAAAGGGGCGTTAGGCCCCGGCAAGCGGCTTCAGACCTTGCTCGGTGATTCTGCCGAAATCGTGGTCACTGCGTATTGTGGCGACAACTACTTCAGCGAGCATACTGATACAGTGGTTCAAGCAATAGCTGAGATCGCGAAGAGCCGTGACGTTAACATTGTAGTTGCCGGGCCTGCTTTTTCCGCTGGCAGATATGGCTTTGCCTGCGCCGAAGTATGCCACTGTTTAGCCAAGTCAGCGGGACTAAGTTGCGTTAGCGGGATGTTTGCCGAAAATCCGGGCGTAGACAGTTATCAGCAATACAAAGACAACAACGTTTTTCTTCTACCAACCTCCGACGCCGTAACGGGTATGGAAGATGCATTGCTGCGGATCGCAGATTTCACCGCCAAGTTGGCAAGAGGTTCTAAAATAGGCTCGCCGGCCGAGGAAGGCTATATTGCCAGGGGCTATCGAGTCATTGAGATCAAGAGCAAAAACGGTGCTGATAGAGCCATTGATATGCTACTGAACAAGATAGCTGCCCGGCCTTTTAGCACCGAGATTCCGGTCGAGAACCTGGAACCGATTACTGTACCTCCGCGGGTGAGTAACCTTAAAAACGCCTGTTTAGCGCTGGTCAGCACCAGCGGTGTGGTTCCGAAAGGAAACCCGGACGGTTTTAAAGGCAATCGGAATACGCAATGGAAAAAATACTCTATAGAAAAGCTGGACTCCATGAAAAGGGGTGAGTGGGAGGTTATGCACGGCGGCTATAACACTCAGTTCATTAAGGACAATCCGAACTATGGAGTCCCGCTCGATGTATTTCGCAAGCTCGAAAGCGAGGGCGTATTTGGTAGAACTCACTCATATTTCTACGCCACAACGGGTTCGGGTGGGTTAATCTCGGCGATGCAAACCATAGGTAGAGAGATAGTCTCCGATATGAAGGTTGCCGGTGTGAGCTCTGCATTACTGGTTTCAACCTGAGGGAGCTGCACTCGCAGCGGTGCTGTGATAGCGAGAGAGATTGAGAAAGAAGGAATACCAGTAGCAATGATAACGGCTATGACTATGCTCGCCAAGCAAACCGGGGCTAATCGGATCGTGGCTGGGACCAAAATACCTCACCCCTGCGGCGATCCGAGTTTGCCTGTGGAGGTCGACGAGACTGTGCGGAGGAAAATACTGGAGTGCGCGCTTGAGGTTCTTCAGGCGGACGTGGATGGTCCCACCGTATTTACGCCGGATGTGACCTTTACTACCGGATAAATTACTTCCTGCTGATCGGATATAGAACCCTACACGAGGTGCCGATATGAGGCTCGAATTAGCGAGTTTCCCAGTGGCCGACGTTCGGCTCGGTAAGGAGACCAGTTTTAAAAATGGCCTCCTCGAAATCAATAAAGAAGAGTTGCTGGCACTGGTCCTGGACGAAAAACGAATCGCTTCAGCCGACCTTGCCGTCGCATGTCCCGGTGAGCAGACAAGGATCGTCAATATTCGCGACGTTGCAGAGCCACGAACAAAAACTCTGGGTCCCGGATGTATTTTCCCGGGTATTCTTGGACCGATAGAAACTGTCGGCGAGGGAAGAACCCATAGGCTTTCCGGAGTTACCGTCATGCATTCGGCGGAATATGAGCCGGAGGTTACAGCCGGAACTGGCGCAGGAAACAGTGGGCTTGTCGACATGTCTGGGCCTGGCGCGGCACTTACACCGTTCGGCTCAACAATCAATATTGTCCTAACAACTAAGCTCGTGGGTGGTCTGACCGAACTGGAAGCTCATAACGTGATCCAATTGGCGGAGTTCAGGCTTGCCCAGCGGCTGGCTGAAACTACCCGCGACATGGCTCCGGAGAACGTGGAAGTTCTGGAGCTGTTCGAAGTTGACGCTTCTCTGCCGAGGATTGTCTATATCCTTGGTTGCTACTCAGAGTGGCACATCCCTCATCCCAGTGTAGCCTACTACGGATACCCCATCCGCGAGTCTTTGCCCACGTTGGTGCATCCCAACGAACTCATGGATGGCGCCCTAACGACAGATGCGCGGAAGGGAGACGGCAGCCGGCCAACTACCTGGCAATGGATGAATCATGCTGTAGTACTTGGGCTGTTGAGGGAGCACGGGAAACGGTTAAATTTTCTCGGTATTATTCTTCAAAGAACTCGGTTCGAAACCGAATTTGGAAAGCAGATGACTGCTGCCAGCACTTCCCAGATGGCAAGGCTCCTCCGGGCAAACGGCGCGATCATTACGAGAATGAGCCCATCGGGGAATAATCTAATGGATATCATGCTTACAGTGCAGAGCTGTGAACAAAAAGGGGTGAACACAGTTTTCCTGACTCCCGAAGTCTGTGACAGCGATGGTACAGGGCTGCCACTCCAATTTTACGTTCCAGAGGCCAGTGCCATGGTAAGCGCGAGCAATCTAAATGCCGAAGTTCGGCTGCCAGCAATGATGAACGTGATCGGATGCGAAGAGGGGCAGTTCGTAATCTCTAGGCCAGGAGCCAAACCGATTTCGCCATGGAGCGAGATCACATTAGAGCGGCGGACCAACATTGCTGACGGGATCGATTGGTTTGGCTGCATGCAATTCGCCTGCGTAGGACATTAATCTGATGCAGAACATTTGGCTTAGAGAGAAAGGAGTCGCACGGTCGCAACTGCAGAACTGGGTAGCGTTCGCGGTATCCGTCTTTATTTTCTTGGTTGTCGCCCATGCTAGCGCGCAAGAAGCAGGCCTACTGGCCGGAGCCAAAGCTGAGGGCCGCGTGGTGTGGTATGCGGGTTCGGGCGTTATCTTAACTCGAGCTATCGCCGATGCATTCGAAAAAAAGTACCCGTTCATTAAAGTGGAAGTAACTCGCGCCTCCGACCCCGTAATGCTAAACCGCATCACAACAGAAAAACTTGCGGGTAAGGTGCTGTTCGATGTGGTAAATAGCCAGATACTGCCCCTCATGTATCGGTTGAACGTTATCGGTACACATACTCCCCCTGGTGTGGAGGTGATGGACGCCAAATATAGGGATGCCAATGGACGGTGGTCCGGACTGCACGTTGACTACTATGTGCTTTCCTATAATACAAAGCTTGTAAGACAACAGTCTCCGACCGACTGGTGGGATCTTCTTAATCCGAGATGGAAGAGAGAAATAGGGATAGATCCAGGACGATTCCACTGGTTGGGTGCCATGATGGAGTATTTCGGGCAAGACATGGCTGAGAAATTAATGACCGGACTCGCCCGTCAGGAAATCCAGTGGCACACAGGGCATACGCGGCTCGCACACTTGACTGCAGCCGGTGAGCTCTCCGTTTCTCTTGCTTACGGTCATCGCATCGAGGAGATGAAAAGCAAAGGCGCTCCGATTGATTGGGTGCGCACCACTAGGCCAATCGTTGCTGGTCTACAAAAGGTTGGCCTCTCTTCCACACCACCGCACCCTAATGCTGGGAAATTGTTGGTTAATTTCCTTATTTCTAAGGAGGGCCAAACGGTGCTTTACAAGCAAGGATACATCCCAGCGTTTCCGGGCGTTCTTCCCAAAGGCTCACCGTTTGATCCTGCTACTCTCGATGTTCACCCGATCTCTCCCAAGGTCAATTTCGATCTAGAGCGGTATGTCAAGAAATTCGACCAGATCTTTGGCCCAAGGCGCTAAAGGGTTGCTCCACACCGAAGGCAGGTGGGTATATTCAGAAATCTCTTCACTGGCTCCGGCGGCTCAAGGACGACTATGAACGAGATTCTTCATTACCATCCCAACTCCTTTCGCGCTTCTCGCAGCAGCGCGAAATTAACCATATCGGAAGGCGCGCTTTCCTTTGCTATTTTCCCGGTTGCCCGCACAAGCTCCATGTTTATCTCGACGCCTTTCAGCTCAACCTCTCCATTAGCACTGTAAGACTTAAGCGCCAGATCATAAGTCGCCGCGGCAATATCCCGGTCAAGGCGGAGCCAGTTTTCGATCACCTTTATAGTGCCCGCCCGATTTTCGTGCACGTACCGGAGTCCCCTGAGGCTGGCACGCAACACCCTTTTTACCTGTTGAGGATTTTCCTTGAGCTTCAAGATCGTCGTCGCCAACCCGGCATAGGCCAGGCTCGGTACGACATCTGCGGCAGCAACGATGACCTTGAGCCCTTCCTTGTCCCCTTGGATCACGCCCTGAGACCCTAACGGGGCGGCTTGCACCAGCCCCGTTTGCAAAGCCTGTAATCTTAGCCCCTCGTCGCCCACGGACCGTAAGGTCACGTCCTTATCCGGTTCCAACCACATCGCTTTGCGGGCCTGACTTGGACCAATTCCGCTTGGATGTTTTCCTGTTCAAAGAACCCGTTCTTGTAGGCGACCACGAGGGGCAAGTAACTCGTGGATGGGCTCGGGTATGCGAAAGTGACCTTGTCGGCGGCACCTACTAGCGCGGGCAAAAGAAAAGCAATTATCAATGCCAAAGACCAAAGCGCGTTAAACATGAATTCCTCCCCCGCGCAAGCGAGAATGATAGGAACTTCCTTTTTGAACGCGACCCGGCGAGAACTCAAAATTCCGCCGGTAAAAAGAGAGTCGGGATTTATAATGCGGCTCTCGTCCAGTCCTTTATCTGCCGTAAAGCCGTTCGATGAAACCGCTCCTCTTAATGTCCTGAAGCAGGGTATTATCAATGTAATCCTTCGCCAGAGCTTGCTTCGCCTTGGGCGTGCCGATGAAGTCCAGAGTGGTTTGTACCGCTTTCTCGTCGGGGACCGGAAATTCAACCAATACTTTGGCGATTCGCTTGTAACTGGCTTCCGCGTCCTTGAGACCTTGTCCTTTTAGAATGGAAATGGGCAGCTCCGGCCGGGTCTTGAAGACGTGAATCCCTTCGGTCAATGCCTCGAGATATTTCCGGAATATGTCTCGCTTTGCCCTTAGCGCAGCCACCGGGACGATGGTGCCGAAGCGCGCATATTCTATCGGAAGATCTTCCAGATCGGCAAGATTGATACAACAGCCCGTCTCAAGAATCTGCGCTAGATAATAAGCTCCGATGAGCGCACCGTCGATGTGACCGGCGGTAAGCGCGGCAATGCGAATCGCATCGTTGCCTCCGGACTGAATGATCGCTACGTCCTTCTCCGGATTCAGCTTCCAGTACCGTAGGAGCATACGCGTGATGAAGTCCGAAGAAGAACCGAAGCGGCTAATCGCGATCCGTTTGCCTTTGAGTTCGGCGGGGGATTTGATGGGCTTCCGAGCGATAAAGCCCAACGTGATGCGGTTCATCCATCCGGCGATGATTCTCACGTCCAAAACGCCTGCAGCCTTCAAGTTGAGCATGGCCGGAGTATCGGAGTCTGTAAGATCGATATCGCCTCCCACAAACGCCTGTGCGGTGAGCGCTCCGCTATTGAAGTAGATCGCTTTCACATCAACATTGTGTTTCTGCCAGAGGCCGGCCTTCTCAATTGTGTTGTTAAGGCTCTGGGCAACTCCCGCGCCGCTGTAACCCATCTTGAGGGTCGGCTGCGCGTCAGCGTTGGTCGCACCGAGCTTACTCAACAGGACCATAGCGAAAAAAACTTTAACGGATACAGTCATCAGCCCTCCCAGTGAAAACAATGCTCCGTTCTTCCAACCCGTACAACTCCAGTACGTTTCTCCATGGAATCCTTGTCGGCTCTTCCTCGCCCATTGCATAAAACCGCAAAAAATGGTCTTTCCGTGACTACTTCTTATAAAGTTTATCGAAAAACTTCTCGCGGATTAAACGCTCGATGATGGTATTGTCCACGAATGTTTCAAAGGGAACTCCTTTCTTGCCCATGAATTCAAGGATGGTTTGAACGCCCTCGGGGTCGACCCGCACGTTCCGATCCAAATGAGTCACCGATTCATTATAATGGTTCTCGATATTTCTTGGATCGGTGAGCCGCGAGTACTTGACGATTGTCTTCAGCGCTTTCTCTTTCTGCTGATTCATGACCGCGACTCCCTCGGCATATGCCCGCACCAAGCGCTCCACTGTTTCAGGATTGCGCCGAAGGTAATCACGCGAGACCGCGATCATGTTCGTCGAATACGGAATCCCGAAATCTGTCATCCGTGTCAGGAGCTTTGGCTGGCTTGGCGGACTCACCCGAAGATCAGACGTGATGGCGCCCGCTATTATACGATTCTGGAAAGCGGCGGCGACCTCGAGTGTGCCGCCCATCTGGCGCACATTTACGGCTCCCTCTAAGCCAGCTTTACGGAGCAAAATTCGCGTGAGGTTATCGGTGATTGAGCCGAAACGGGTAACGCCAAGAGTTTTTCCCTTAAGGTCCTCGAGGCGGTTGATCTCAGGCTGAACCCAGAGCTTGTGATAGGGCCGGTTAGCCGTGGCCGCTACACCGACAATCGGCGCGCCGTTCAAGATAGCGTTGATCATGGCATTGCTGGCCGGATTCCCCGATTGCAAATCTCCTCCTATCAAAGCCTGAGCGACCACCGGCCCGGATGAAATGTAAATAATATCGGCTTCAATACCGTACTTGCTGAAACCTCCGCTGTCCTTTGCCATCCAGATGCCTGTCGACCCCGGACCCACGGAAGAGTAGGCGATAGTCATCCGGGTTTGAGCTTCTACAACCCGAACAGGTCCGCTAGAGAGAATTATCAACAACAGCACTGTGATCTTTATGAAGTTTGAGCTCGCACGCATGCGTCTTTCCTTTTCGTTAACCGTTGTCCTCTCTCAAGACTCACGACTGTCCAAAGAGCTGAAGAATTACAACCAGCTAGTTTAAAAAGCCTCTTACTCCAATCGGGCCGAGATGTCCATCTCAGTCCGCGAACCGGAAACCCGGCAACCCGTCTCAGATTGACTTCACGTTTCCTATCTGATAATCGTCTCCCGCTTTCTAAGGCGGGAGCAGTGTGGTTTGCTGGTGCCTAGGGAGTCTATCGGTTCGTTGCTCCTTGCGATATGGAGGAGGAGACAATGGTCATCGAAACGGTGCTCTTTGATTTGGGACTGCTGCGGGACTTTCGCTGCGATTGCCGGAGTGGTGTATGACGCTCCTGCTAAAGAATGAGGAGACCGTGCCGCTCCTCACGATGAACGATGCAATAGAAATCCTCGACGACGCGTACAGGGGATACATACAAGGGAAGATCATCAACGTGCCATATACCCGATTGTCTTTCCCGACTGCTAAGGAAGGCCACGTCTGGCACATGTTTGAGCTGCGCGCGGTCGTGCCTGCACTGGGTGTCAGTGGGATACGACTCGCTTCTGGGATTACGGACCAAAGAGGTGGAGCGCCGCGTCGAGTACAGATGCCGGACGCGATGCGAATCGATCAGATTCAGTTGTTCGATATCCAGACGGCTGAACCGCTCGCTATTTTGGCCGCAGAGCACATACAACTGCTCAGGGTCGGGGCGAACAGCGCCTTGGGCGTGAAGTACCTGGCCCGAGACGATAGCGAGACGCTTGGAATCATCGGCTCCGGGCGGCAGGCGGAGACACAGCTGGAGGCAATTGCGCTGGTGCGGCCACTGAAGCGGGTGCTGCTGTACAGCCGTTCGGCGGAGAACCGCGAGCGGTTCGCTGAGCAGGCTCGCTCCCGCTACAGCTTTCCAGTGGAAGCCGTTAATTCAGTCGAAGCGCTCATTGAGCAGTCGGACATCGTAACCGCTGCCACCAGCGCTATGTCGCCGACCTTCGACGGCTCGCTTGTTCGCGCCGGGACGCACGTGAACACCTTGAACGCTTGGCAGATTGATGAGACGGTGGTGCAGAGGTCGTCCTTATTCACCACTACTAAGAGTCGCGTGTACGAGTACCTGCCCTACGGAGAAAAATGGGACTACAAAGCCGATAGCCCGTACTGGAAGCAGTGGGACAGAGTCCAGGAACTGGAGAGGGTGATGGTTGGAGAGATTGTCGGGAGGGGGTCGGCCGATGAGATCACCCTCTTTTATGGCGACGGGGCGGGGCTCCAGTTCGTGAGTCTAGGACATCGCGTGCTCACTCGAGCGCGGGAGCGGGGGATCGGTCGCGAGCTACCAACCGATTGGTTCGTGGGAGATTAGGAGGTGACGATCGTCCGAGAAGATCAAGACTTGGCATTGCGACTCTACCGGGCCATGAGCCTGATCGCAACCTTCCAAGAGGAGGCCGAGGCCGCGGCTGGACGTGGGGAGTTCCGGGGCGGCTACAGCAACAGCCGGGGGGAAGAAGCAGTCTCAGCTGGGGTATGCCTAGCGATGGAAGCGCCCGACGTGCTGTACCCTGGCCTCCACGGGATCGGCGACGTACTGGCCCGAGGGAGCGAACCGCGCCTGGTGATGGCCGAGCTGTTCGGCCGGGCCACCGGTCTTACACGCGGAAAGAGCGGGCGGCTTCACATGTCCGATGTGCAAAGAAACACGATGCCGATCAACGGGATCGTGGCCGCTTCCCTACCGTTGGCAGCCGGGAGTGCCTTGGCCGCAAAGCTCCGGAGGGATGGGGTCGTAACGGTATGCTTCTTCGGTGACCGTGCGGCGAACGAGGGAGTATTCCATGAAACACTGAACTTCGTCGGACTTTGGAAACTTCCGATCCTACTGGTCGCGATCAACAATGCCCCGCCGGAGTCCATGGAACCGTTGTGCGAGCACAACGCTTCCGGCTCGCTTGCCGAGTTGGCGCGCGTTCACGGCATTGAGACAGCGATCATCGACGGGACTGACGCTCTCAGCGTTTATCGTCAGGCAAGCGAGGTCCTACAGAGCATCCGTAGGAGTCCCGCCCCATTTTTCCTGGAGTGCCTCACCTACCCCCTAGACGAGATCACTAGGGAAGAGACGGTAGCAGTCCTCGAAGGGTTGCGCGCGTCGGGCCAGCGGCCCTCGCGGGGCGAGCTCCGTCGGCGGATATCCGAAATACTGGCGCAAAAGCCAGCCGAGTGGTGGACGGAGCGAGACCCGCTAAAGAAGCTGGAGGCGGAAATCCTAAAGTCGGCTGCTGCACAAGAGACGGAATTGGCCACGACCCGCTCAGAAGTGCGGGCGGTGGTGCAGGATGCTATTGCCTTTGCGCGACAGTCCCCAGACCCGCCGCTGGAGGCTGCGGTCAGCGGGGTTTACAGAGAGTGACAGTATGCGTGAAGTACGATACACCGAGGCGGTGCGCGAGGCGCTGCAGGAGGAGATGCGAAGGGACGAGCGGGTGATCGTTTTGGGGACGCATGTGCGCACCGCTATCGCCAATGGAGGGATCACCGCAGGGTTGCTGGAGGAGTTCGGGCCCGAGCGGGTAATGGACACGCCGGTGGCAGAAGCAGCGCTGGCCGGCATCGCTGCCGGAGCGGCCGTGGCCGGCTACCGTCCATTCATCGTCATCGGCAGCTTGGGCTATGCCCTTTCTTTAATGGATCAAGTATGCAACCAGGCGGCGAAGATGCACTACACGACCGACGGTGAGATATCAGTGCCGGTGACGTACTGGTTCGAAACCAGCTACAGAGGCTGGGGAGTGCACCACGCCCAGGCGATCCACGCTCTTTGGTGCCACTTGCCGGGCCTGAAGGTCGCCATGCCGTCACTCGCCTCAGATGCCAAGGGCCTGACCAAAGCAGCGCTTCGCGATGACAATCCAGTGGCGGTTATCGCTCACCCGAACCTGTTTGGTACGACCAGTGTGATATCGGACTCGGAGCAGTTGATGGAGCTCGGCACAGCCAAGATCGTGCGACAGGGCAGCGACATCACCTTGGTTGCGTGCGGGTGGTTCATGCAGCGGGCGCTGGAGGCGGCAGAGAAGCTCGCGGTTGAGGGCGTCTCGGCGGAAGTGCTCGACCTGCGCAGCCTAGTGCCCCTGGACTGGGCAACGCTGACCGCCTCGGCCGAGGCCACGGGCCGAGTGATTGTCTATGATCAGGGACATCGGAGCTGCGGTATCGCGGTGACAGTGGCGGCGGGAATCCAGGAGCGGGCGTTCCGGTCACTGAAGGCGCCCGTTGTCGTCGTGGCCACCGCGGACGTGCCGATCCCTTTCAATCTAGCCTTGGAGGACCGCGTGGTTCCGACGGTGGACAATCTGGTCCAAGCCGCCAAAGCGTGCCTGAGCTACTGATGAGTGAGATAGTCACCTACGCATTTGAGGCTTGCCTTAACCTCTCTTGCGGCATACGAAATTTCCTTTTCCTTTTATTTCTCGCTCCTGCGAGTAATAGCCGCACAGCACACTCAAATTGCCACCAGTCCATCTCTTTGAGTAGTGTTGCCCCACTTTCAAGCTTACACGGTATGGAGCTGTGGCATGCTTCGGCATGGGCTTTCATAATCGGAATGTCGGGCGCCACGAGGAGCGTGGGATTTCAGGCCAACAGTGGAATCATAGCCGGGGCAGGACTCATTACAATTTAGTTCAAGGAGATTTGTATATGCCTTTGATCAAGGTGAAAGATATCGGTTTGTATTACGAGTTTCATGGTGAAGGAGAGCCGTTGGTTCTTTTGAGCGGCACCGGGCTTTCGTGTGAGAACTGGAATGTTTTCCAGCTTCCGGATTTGAGGAACCACTTCCGTGTGCTGCTTCTCGACTATCGAGGAACGGGCCGTAGCGACAAGCCCGATATGCATTATTCCACTCGTATGTTTGCAGAAGACGCTGTCGATCTCATGCACGTTTTGGGAATAGATCGGGCACACGTTATGGGACATTCTATGGGCGGGAGGGTGGCGCAGTGGGTCGCCATCGACTATCCGGATTCGGTAGCTGGTTTGATCCTGTCTGGCACCGGTCCGGGCACGGTCGAGGACGGGCAGTATTACCAGAGGGGTGTACCTCTCAATACGATGATTCAATTGATTGAGAAAGGACTGGAGCAGCGCCTGCGCGATCATTTCGCCGATGGCTTCATGTTCCCGCCGGAATTCGTCAGGGACCATCCCGAGACCATCAAACGCCTCGGAGAGGCTAACCTGAAACACCCAACTCCGCTGCGCCCGTATCTAAGACACATTATTGCCCGCCAGGAGCACGAGACGCGGCACCTCTTGCACAAGATTAAAAGTCCAACTCTGGTCGTCTGCGGTAGCGGAGATAGGGTGGCTACGGGGGGCGCCGGGGATCATGTGCGCTCATCCGAATGCTTAGCAGCAAACATAGCAGGCGCTGAGTTGGTGCTGGTACAGGGCGGGAATCACAGCTATCTCCGACAGATGCCGGAAAAGGCGAATGCTATTTTCGTTGATTTTCTTAAGCGTCATCCGATGCGTAAGAGCTGATTAACTTTCCGGGCAGTACTGCTCGGCTCTAAGCTGTTTCTACGGTGGAACATATGCGACCAATAAATAATAGGCTGAAGTTCCTGCGTTTTCTCTCGTTTTTCTGCCTGAGCTATGGTTGCTTTTTATCAGGTTCCTCCATAGCGCAGACTCCCTATTATCAAGGTAAGACGATCACTATCCTGCGTGGTGGAGAGCCGGGTGGCTCAGGAGACATGCAAGCCCGAGCCCTGATTCCGTATCTTAGAAAATATATTCCTGGGGAACCGACCGTCATAATTCAGAACATGCCAGGTGCCGGGGGGAGAAAGGCAGCAAACTATGTTTACTCAGGGGCCAAACCCGACGGCCTTACGATTGGTGCTGTTGGTGGTGGCCTGGTGGTGGGACCAATTTTGGGCCTTCCCGGCGTCAAGTATGATTTGGAGAAGCTGACATATCTAGGGTCTACGGAAAGCGGCGATCCCTATGTGTTTTACACGTCGACGCAAGCCAGACTGAATAGCTTGGAGAAACTGAGCGCTGCCTCCGGGATCAGAATTGGTACTCAAGCCGTGGGGAGTCCGATATATTTCAGTGGTCGCCTCTTCGCCTATCTTCTAGACCTCAAAGCACCGAGGTTCGTTCCCGGCTATTCCGGTCCTGAGCTAGATTTGGCGGTACTACGAGGTGAGGTGGACGCGCGCGCCAACAGCGCAGATACCGTTGTAGAGCGGAATCGGGAGGCCCTAGAGAAGGGGCTTATACACATCCATGCGACCATTACGATCCCAAAAGGCAGATATCACCCTCGCTTTTCGAATGTCCCCGACCTGGAGTCGTTCGCACGAAATGATCCAGAGAGGGACCTCGTGCGGTTATATCGCGCCTTTCTCTACCCGCGCTGGCCTTATTTTCTGCCTCCGGGCACTCCCCAAGAGCTGGTAAGAATCCTCCGGGAAGCGATGACGAAGACCTTTGAAGACCCGGACTTCCCGAAAGAATTCAGAAAGCTTATGGGTGGCAATCCGAGCCCTCTAACGGGACAAGAGATGGAGAGAGCGATACGTGAGCTTCCCCGTCATGCGCAAGTGATCGACGCATTTAACAAGCTGGCGGGTTCGGGTCCTCTGCCGCCACGGCAATAATGATAAGCTGGGAAGGGCATTGTACTCATTTCATTGGCGCCGCTCTCGGTGTCTCGATCTGCCGCCGCAAAAGCCCAAGAAACACCTCCGCATGCGTACTAAGCTGCCTATCCTTCCGATAGACGATAAAGCTTTGACCAGTTAGGCTCAGGCCTTGAATCTTGAGAATCCTAAAATCTCCTCTCTCAGCATCATGTGTCACAAGTCCCTCGAACAGAAGCCCAAGCCCCATATTTTTTCTGACCGCTGCCTTCACTGCTTCGGGTGACTCGCATCGCACCGCGATTTTCAACTTTATGCCATCATTTTCGATCTTCTGGATGATCTCTTCGGTGGCGCTCAGACCTGCCCCTCGTTCCCCTCGGATCACGAGAGGAGTGTGGGCGAGATCAAAGACAGTCAACCTGTTTCTTCCGGCCAGCGGATGATCAACCGGCGCGAAGGCCACAAGCGGCTCTCGCTGGAGCGGTTCCATTACTAGGTCGGGAGATTTTGCTGGGTTATTCACCACAGCGATCTCCACTTCTCCATCCAGGACCCACCGCTCCACGATACGCTTCGCGTCGGTCCTTAACGTCAGGTCAACCTGCGGCTGAGCCTTTTCAAAAAGAGCCAGGGTGGACGGCAATAGATTCGCGGACGGATTATGGCTTCCGCCAACTGTCAGCGAGCCTGCGCCGGACATGTTTGCCCTGCGAAACTTTTTTCTTATGCCGTCAGTCAGCGAGAGGATCGTTTCGGCGTCTTGCAGGAAGACCCGACCCTCCCCCGTAAGTGCTATTCCCCGCCTACCCTTCGAATGAAATTTGATCCCGAATTCTCTCTCCAACGCGCCAACCTGTTTAAATACTGACGGCTGCGAGATCCGAAGTTCCTCGGCCGCAGCTCGTAGGTTCAAATGCTTTGCCACAACCACGAAGATCTCGAGCTGGTGAAGGGTCATAGGGGCTCCTTCCGACTTTGTGGAAGCCTGCCTGGCCGTTAGCGATACCGCCCGAGTTGTAGATCAGTACCAGATGAAAGGCAATAGATAAAAATCTATTGAAAGCGGGAATAAAGATATAGTGGACAGGATTGTCCGAATGGTAGCATACATGTCCTCAATGCGGCTTGTGGTTCAGAGCCAGGGCCGCCTTTCATCCTTCAACGCGAAACTAAACCTGGCGAGGTCGTCTATAATGAAACAAAAAAAGAGAAGTCTACGCCTGGCAAGAAATTCTCGATTCGTTCTCCTGATGGGCCTTGTCTTCTTTATTGCGGCCCCTGCATCGGCTCAGGATGCAACGCTCCTCGAAGCTGCCAAAAAAGACGGGCAAATTGTGGCTTATGGATCGCTTGAATCCGATGTCGAGGCAGCAATCAGTAAAGCCTTCCGAAAAAAGACCGGCATCGAGGTGAAATACTGGAGAGGCTCTGCCACCAAAGTCATGGATAGGGCTCTGGGTGAGTATCGGGCGGGAAGACCTCTCTTTGATGTCATCTTAACCAATGATAACCCGATGCAGATTATGTGGAAGGACGGGATCTTCGCCAAATATGATTCCCCTGCGGCGAAAGATTTCCACAGGGAGGCGATCGATCCGAACCTAGGGCCAAGATACCGGAATATCATCATTGGAGTCGTCTACAACAATCGTGTGATCAAGCCTGCCGAAGCACCGAAATCTCTCGAGGATCTCCTGAAACCACAATACAGGGGGAAGTTGGCGATGCCGGATCCACTCCAACATACGCCCACGACCCAGTGGCTGGCGAGCCTCCAGAAGATTATGGGAAAGGAGAAGTCAGACAAATATATCCGCGGTCTGGCCGCCATGAAACCAATCCTGGTGGAATCATTTATCCCGGCCACCGAGCGCGTGATCATAGGAGAAGCCTTGGTCGCTATAGCCTTCGTAAGGCATGCGTTTTTCTACGGCCAAAAAGGAGCACCTCTGGACTACGTTAGGCTGGAGAAAATGCTAGGGGACGGCCATTACATAGCCCTTAACAACAAAGCACCCCATCCCAATGCAGGGAAGGCCTATATCGACTTTTTTCTCGACGATGAGAGCATGAATATCCTGGCTAAGATGGGCGGCGAGTTCGTGAACAGGAAGGGGATCTATCCGCCTCTCCCTGACGCCGACAAGATCCGATTTATCGAGATGCTGGATCTGGATAAGAAGGGCTATGAGGAGAAGATAAAGGAATACGCAAAGATTTTTGTCCGCTAGCAGACTGGGAATAAGAAAGGTCGGCAGGTCTTCAGGACGCCCAATAACGCTACCTGACGGCATTTTACATTCCACTGAGTGCTTTCACCTCCATCGGGTGAAGAATTTGAATTTTCTAACCTGGTGTTTGCAGAAGCATAAAACATGTCTAATTCGAAAGGATATCGTCCGGAGCTACTCTCTTTCAACAATTAAAACGAATAGCCTTGGCATCTGGAGAAAGGAGGAATCATGTTGAGGATCGTCCATGTTGTCAATCAGTTCTTTGCCGGAATAGGTGGTGAAGAGCAGGCTGACACGCCAGTGGGTGTTTTAGACGGGCCTGCCGGAGTTGCCCGTGGGCTCCAGGCCCAGCTCAACAAAGAGGGGCAGATCGTTGCGACTATTTTTTGTGGCGATGACTATTTTGCTGAGCATTGCGATAGCGCCAAAGCTGCCGTTGTCAGCGAGGTTCGCTCCCGGAAACCTGAGGTGATTGTCGTGGGCCCTGCTTTCGGATCTGGCCGCTACGGGTTTGCCTGCGTGGAGATATGTCAAGCTGTCTCTGAGAATCTACACCTTGCGTGCGTCACTGCCATGCATCCGGAAAATCCAGCGGTAGGAATCTATCGAGATTATCATAACCAGAGGGTGTTTCTTCTTCCCACGGGAGAGACGGCCGCGGGTATGACGGAGGCTCTCAATAGCTTGGCGCGTTTTGCCATTAGGCTGGGAACCGGTGTGGAGGTAGGCCCTGCGCAGAAGGAAGGATATCTGCCTCGAGGTATCCGCCGCGTCGAAAAAGCTGACCGACCAGGGGCGGAGCGCGCTATCGAGATGCTTCTCAGAAAGGAAAATAATGAGCCTTTTGTTACCGAGATTCCCATGGAGTCCTGGGATCGGGTGCGGCCGGCGGCTCCGCTTCAGGATCTCTCTTCAGCCACCATCGCCGTCGTGACCACAAGCGGTGTTGTTCCTTGGGGCAATCCGGATGGTTTCAAAATTTTCCGTAATACGCATTGGCGGAAATACGGCATTGCGGAGTTAAGGCACATGGAACCAGGCCGCTGGGAGGCTGTCCATGGTGGCTACAACGTTTCCTTTATGAATCAGAATCCTCACTATGGCGTGCCGCTGGATACTCTCCGCGCGCTGGAGGCTGAGGGAGTTATCGGAAGAGTTTATCCGGGCTTCTGTGTATTGCCAGGGAATGGGGGTGCCCCAACGGTGATGCGTCGCATCGGAGGGGAAATTGCTTCTGATCTGCGTGCGGGAGGTGTTGACGGCGTTCTCCTTGTAAGCACCTGAGGGACGTGTAGTCGCAGCGGTGCTGTGATTAGCAAGGAGCTTGATCGAGCGGGAATACCGACGGCTGTGATCAGTGCAATGTATCCTGTCGTGGAACAGGTCGGGGCGAGCCGGATTGTTAGGGGCGTGCGGATACCTCATCCTTGTGGTGATCCCACCCTTTCGGCAGAGTTGGACGGCCGGCTGAGGCGCGGCATTGTAGAAACTGCGCTGAAGGCTCTGGTATCCGAGGTGCAAGGGCCGACGCTTTTCGTGCCGAAGATGGCGGTAGCTGCGTGAAGGAGGTCGATGGTATGCGGCTTGATATGGCAGAGTTTCCGGTGACGAAGATCAGTCTGGGGAGGGACTTTGGTTATCATTCTGGAGCGCTGGAGGTTGACGGGGAGAAGCTAAGAGCATCGGTTCTCGAGGATGATCGAATAAAGGATGCTTCGGTGGAGGTGGTAGTTCCCGGGCAGAGGATTCGCATCACTGGTGTTCGGGATGTGGTCGAGCCAAGGGTAAAGGTTCAGGGGCAGGGCCAGGTTTTTCCTGGGATTATGGGACCGGTAGTGGGGGTAGGAGATGGTCGGACCCACCGTCTTTCCGGGATGGCAGTGGTGGTCGCAGCCGAGTATGAAGGGATGATCCGGTCTGGCAGTGCCGTTCAACGCAGTGCGATTCTGGATATGTGGGGTCCTGGTGCTGAGGTGTCCCATTTTTCCTCGTTGCTGAACCTGGTGCTGATTGTGCGACTGGCCGAGGGGCTTCCGGAAATAGAGGCGCATACTGCGATACAGCGAGCAGAGTATACGGCCGCCCGCCGGTTGGCTGAAGCAACGATGGAAGTTGAGCCCCAGGCAGTGCAGACCTACGAGTTAACTCAAACGGATCGAAGCCTACCCAGGGTCGTTCTGATTCAGGGCTGCCTCACGGACAGTCACCATCCGCATTCCGGTCTGAGTTATTATGGGCTTCCCCTGAGGGATTCATTGGCCACGGTGGTCCATCCCAATGAATTCTTGGATGGAGCGGTGACTGGGGATACGACCCGTGCAATGGCGCCTTTCCCCACGACCTGGGATTGGCAGAACCATCCTTTGCTTTTGGGTTTATATCGCGAACACGGCCGGCGGCTGAACTTCGCCGGCGTGATTTTGGAGCGCATTCGGTTTGAGACCCACCAGGGAAAGGAAGTGATTGCTCACAATACGGCACAATTGGCGGCCACACTGGGTGCTAATGATGCCCTGCTAACCTGGAATTTTGGTGGAAACTGTTTTGTGGATTTGATGCTTACACTTCAGGCTTGCGAAAAGCGCGGTATAAAGACCGTACTGGTCACACACGAGCTTGCTGGAAAGGACGGCATTGATGCTCCTCTGTTGTATTTCTTGCCTGAAGCAAACGCCGTGGTAAGCACTGGCAGTCGTGAGCGTTGGATGGAGTTGCCGGCCCCGGAAAAGATCGTGGGTCCTTATGAACAGATTCAAATTCTTAGTCCGTCAGGAACACGGGTGGTTCCGGCCCGCGGCGATTTAAGCCTGGATTCGCGGGACAAGATCATCGGTGGAGTTGACCTCTGGGGGAGGCAGTCATGGACATGCAGTGCTTATTAGGATGTCACTAGACCAAGCGCCATGATGATGAAGCTGCGGTCAGTATATTCCTTCAGTTTTAACGAATGGAAATCTTGGTGCGTGACCAGCTGTTCGCAAATCATGGCGAGTGTCCGCTCGGCGCCAAGGGGTCGCCCGCGAGCTGTTTTGGCCGTCGTACTATGCTCCTTCCTTGTTACTGCTTTGGCGGCTTTTGAAGTTTCAAGAGCAAAGGCGCTGGCAGCTCCAGCGCCACCCGCAGTTGTGATCGGCTACCCCAGCCCTACCCCCAGGATTGTCCCGCTGTTGATTGCCCAAGAGCAAGATTTCTTCGGCAAATATGGCGCCGCTGCGGAACCGGTGTTTGTGCGAAACAGCCAGATCCTGATCGCGGGTCTAGCAGCCAACAACATTCACATCGGATATACCGGAGGAACCACCGTCCTTGGCGCAGCGGCGGGCGGCGTGGAGTTGAAAATGCTCGCTGGTTTTGTGAACCGCCAAAGGAGTTATTTGGTGGTCCGATCGGAAATCAAAACGCCAGGAGATTTGGCTGGAAAACGCTTCGGCGTGCAAAGCATCGGAGGAACCAATTGGATGCATGCCATGCTCGCCTTGAAGCAGCTCAAACTGGACCCCGCGAGGGATCAGATTCGTATCTTGGTCATCGGGGACCAAACGGTTCTGAGTCAGGCTCTGGAAGCAGGAGTTATCGACGCTTCGGTTTTTACGTCGCGAACCTTAAGCGTCGGCCTCAACAAAAAGGGCTTTCCCGCTCTTGCCGAACTGACACCCTCGGTTGCCGCTACAGGGATCGTGGCCAAGAAGAGCTACCTTGAAAAGGATTCCCACACCCTGGAGCGCGTTATCAAGGCGTTCATGGAAGGTCTGGTTTTTGCCTTGACTCCTGGGAATAAACCCTACGTCCTCAAGACCATCATGAGGCGTCTCAAGATTTCAGATCCTGCTCTCGCAGAGGAAGGGTACGCGGATGTTGCCGGACACTTTGAGTCGAGAAGACCTTACCCGTCGCTCGACGGGCTGAGAAATATGCAGCAATTGATGAGAGCGCAAAATCCACGGCTTGCCGATATCAAGCTGGATGATTTGGTTGACAACACGTTCGTTCGCAACCTGGAGGAAAGCGGTTTCATCGCCCAGCTTCACCTGCGCCATGAGCAAGGAAAGTGATCACGCGAGCCACATGGGCAGGGATTGTCTAATCCTTGCCCATGAGCCTTTTTGGCAACAAGACGGTCCAGATTAATTGGCGGTGTTAAGATCGACAACTCCGTTCTCCTCCTTATACCCTCTCACCCAGAAAATCGAAAAGCACCGATTCGCGCCATTCATGATTTTTTGGCGGACTTCCAACCAAGCGAATACAACGTGCTTTCCAAACGGCGGGTCAATCGGCGCTATGGATTCGACGTCTTGGTTGCTCGCGCCGACTCGGAGGAATACCGTCGCTACGTGGGGTTCTTTCAACAAGTCCGGTTGGAACCGGGTCGCAAAAAGGGCATACTGAGGATATCGCTATGATAAACAACGAAGCGCAACTGCAACAAGCTATCGAACAGATTCAAGGGCTATGTCGAGCCATCGAAAGCTTACGGGCGGACATCTTTCCAAAGAATCCGAAAAACTTCGCCATTATGGCTGAGGGGCCGGTGGACGAGATCCGAAAGCTGCAGGCGGACATTGATGCGTACATCCAGCACCTGGAAGCCACCGCAACTCCGGCCGGCAACTGACGGGTAGTCGCTCACTGTGCCATCAAGAAATGCTTGCCTGCTTTTGAGATGTCCCAGTAAGGAACTCTAAAGCTCACCCCAGCAGCAGAAACAAATCGCTTTCCAGCCACAGAGCGTTATTGGCGAAACAGAAGGAGATTGACGTTACGCCTGACAACGGAGGAAAAGAGTTATAGGAACACCCAAAAAAAAGCTGGCAATTCAGGTGTGCACGGCGATACAATAGGGTGCGGTTTGGCCGCGGGAACAAAGGATAGTTACTTCTCTGAAGCCGTTCGGACTCAAACTTAGCGGTGAGGATCGGAAACACCATCTACACAACAGGGAGAATCGGGCCAGATCCCTATTATTCGCTCGGGCAAGGTTTGGGGCTTCTACTGGCCGGTGTCATAGAGATGGGGCGGGCTCAGAAGCGAGCGCAGATCCAACAGGATCGGCAAGGAGTGTTAGAGAACCTTTTGAGGCCAACGGTTCTTCTCCCTAACGTGCTTACGCACGCAAGCGTTTATTTCTATAATCCGCCCACCACGCGGGTTGCCTTCCCTATGAAAGTGATAGTGAAGGTGGAGGATGAGCTTTACCTTGTTCACTTCTCTGAGGATGGGCGTCAACTGAAATAAACGGTCATTCGGAAAGGTTCGCTCCTATAAAAAGGCAGTCAGTCGCAAACATCTTAAGGGCTGGCGTGGCGCGAGCCAAAAGCCGGTTGCCTTTCCCCTACAGTAGAGCGATAAACTCTTCTACGGAAATGCCGGCGCCTTTGATTAGGCCACGCAAAGTTCCTCGATCAAGTTCCCTGTGGTCGGGGATGGAAAGATGGCGTCCATCCGCTCGGTAATAGATCATGTGGCTCCCTTTTTGGTGATGAAAGAGAAAACGGATTTTCTCAAAGGCTTTGGCGGCTTCCCGACCGGAGATGACGGGAAGAGGGGGCATCAGGCGGCGATTTCGACGAAGCGGATGTCCGGAGGAGGAACAGGATTATTCATCTGCCGGCGTACCTCAACGATGCCTTCGATGGCTTCCTTGATATTTTGTAAGGCCTCTTCCTTGGTCCTGCCTTGAGATACGCAGCCGGGCAAGGAGGGACACTCGGCGACAATGTAACCGTCTTCACCGGGCGTGAGAGTTACGACAAATTGTTTCATCCGGCCTCTCCTTCCGTAGCTGAGTGAATTATCCCGACCTTCCGGCCGAGCGTGACGGACCTTTGCTAAAGGCTATACCAACGGGATTCGCAACGCAACTTGAGGGAACGACGCGTCGCGCGGACTTAGAGTCACGCTTCCCGGCCTTCTACTGATGGAAACTTCTTGTGGACGAGAGAGCCCTGTATATTGCCGTATTGACGGTGGGCCGTGCTGTCTCTCTTCTCACTCTAAAATGTCAAAATTCAAGGCGCGACCCTCTTTCCTCCTCTGTGATGACGTGTCATGGTTCCGCTCGTTCGCTTTTCCTCATTTCCTGGGTCTCCGGGCCACCTTTACCCCGTCAACCCAAGTGCTAATCCTCGGCGTTGTGCGAACTTGATAACTTATGATAATTTTCCCGCCCCTTACTGGCTAACTCTTCGACAAAGGACCCACCGGCAATGAGGCCCGCCCAAACTGGAGGTATTGCCCAAAAGGGAACGTTTGTCATGAAAAACACAATTGAGTGTTAGAAATGCTGTAAAACTAAGCCACGACTTGAAGGTCAGATTTGGAAACGTAAAGTGCACGCCTCTTAGGAACCAAAGAAGGATAGCGGCTATTGCCACGAACCAGGCCAAAGGTGGGACGGCTGAAATCAAGGTAGGGTCTATAGCTTTCACGCCTTCGATTGTGCCCAGAAATCCGAAGCCGAGACGGGCGCCAAGAATAAACCCAAAGGCAGTAAGAGCAAGCCAAACTAAAAACCAAATCTGGCCTACCGCCCACATATCTCTTGCAGTAGCGTACGAAAGATAGGCATAGGGGTTTTCTCCAGTTTTGCGACTCATAGTGTTTTCTTGCACTCCAACCGCTCTGGATCTATGTGCTCAGCGAAATCAGCAACGCGAGTATCTTTCCGCGCTGTTTCGATTATTCTCAAGAACTGCGCGCTCGTGCTCACGCTAGCGACTCCTGGTCTACGTTGCTGAAACGGACGCGACCGGGTTTCGCCAATCTTGAGTCAGCACTGTACTTCTTTGGTAATTTCACGATGTGGTGAGATTCCGGAAGTGAGTTTTTGGCGTCCCCGACGGGATTTGAACCCGTGTTGCCGGCGTGA
>JACQUW010000065.1 GCA_016210115.1 Deltaproteobacteria bacterium
GGCCTGCCCCTTCGGTTACAGCTTTCATCCTCATAATGAACTTTCCCGCGAAAGCATCTTCTGAGCCCAGCCGAAGGACCGGAATCGAGACCTCTTTGTCTTCCCTGGACAGCAAACGAATTTCTGAGATACCGCGCTAGACGTTTTTTATTTGCTCCAGGTAACCCTCATAGTTGCGCGTGATTTCGCGCAGGGAGTCGCCGCCGAACTTCTCGAGAAACGCGGCCGCCAGCTCAAATGCCACTACCGCCTCCCCCACGACGGCTGCGGCTGGAGCGGCACAAACGTCCGAGCGCTCTACCGAGGCGTCCGCAGGTTGCTTGGATCTCAGGTCCACCGACTGCAAGGGGCTCATCAGGGTCGATATAGGCTTCATCGCTGCCCTGAGGACCAACGGCGCTCCGTTGGACATTCCCCCTTCTGTTCCTCCCGAATTATTGCTCCCGCGGTAAAAACCCGTCGGCACAATCCTGGGCGTCCCTTCAGAAACCATCTTGTGAGGGTCGAAAAAGATCTCGTCGTGCACCTCGGACCCGCGCCTTCGAGCCATCTTGAACCCGAGCCCGACCTCGACCCCTTTGATTGCCTGAATGCTCATGAGCGCCCGGGCCAGTCGGCCGTCAAGCTTGCGGTCCCATTGCGCATGGCTCCCCAGTCCCGGGGGCAAACCAAGCCCCACGACTTCGAACACGCCTCCCAATGTGTCACCGTTTTTTTTGCATTCATCGATGAGACCGATCATTTTCTCTTCGGCCTCTTTGTCGGCGACCCGTACCGGAGACTGTTCGGCGCGCTCGAAGATCTCTTCGTAGGCCAGTCCTTGCGTTCTGGCTTCAATGCCGCCCAGAGAACGGATATATGCAATGACTTTGATGCCGAAGGGCGACAATAGCTGTTTAGAAAACGAGCCGACAGCGGTTCTGGCGACTGTGTCCCTGGCGCTGGCCCGCTCCAAAACGTTGCGTATGTCAGGTTGGTCATACTTGAGGATTCCGGTCAGATCCGCGTGACCGGGCCGCGGTTTGGTCACCGCGATTGTTTCGTCCCGGTCCTGAGGCGCGGGAGACATTTTCTTGGTCCAGTTTTTCCAATCGCGATTTTCTATTCCCAGGGCGACCGGCGAGCCGAGTGTTTTCCCCCAACGGATCCCAGAGCGGACCTGCACCTCGTCTTTTTCAATCAACATCCGGCCGCCGCGGCCATAGCCTTGCTGCCGGCGCCATAGGTCGTGATTAATTCTTTCGATATCGATGGGAAATCCTGCCGGCACTCCGTCAATGATACTCGTGAGACAGGGGCCGTGGGACTCCCCGGCAGTGAAATAACGCAACATGAAATTTATATTACTCTATTCCCGTTTTGCGGGCCAGGGGTGGCGAATTTGAGAGGGTGACGAGCTTTTCGTCGTCGATGGCTTGAACTGTTTATCCGGCTCGCGTGGAGATGGGAGTTATCCCCCTTCGGTCTGTCTCATCTGGTTGCGCCAGAGCTGGTCGGCGGTGGGAAGATTTTCAGACCCGCCGCCGATTACTCTTGGAGTAATGAAAACCACAAGCTCCTCAAAGTCTTTTTGCCAGCGGATGTTTTTAAAGAGCCAACCCAGTACCGGAACATCTTTGAGCCAGGGGATACCAGACTCGCTGGTATTCTTGGTGTCCTTCAGAATTCCGCCGATAACGATGGTTTCTCCATCCCGAACCAATACGTTAGATATCGCCTCCCGGCTCAACTCATCAAAGGGAATAACCGAGGTGCCGGCGCCCCCCGTAGTCGGAGCGACGGTTGGCGAATCAGCGATTGAGCTGGATTTGACCTTAATATTCATAAGAATAAAGCCATCCGAGGAGACCTGCGGAGTCACGTTCAATATGATCCCAACGTTGATCTTCTCCGTGGCGACCGCCGCTCCGGCCGCGGCTCCCGTCCCACTCGCGATATTGGTGGAGGTGGGAAGCGCGACTCTAATAATCCTCAGACTCTGAATCGTAGAGTCGACGTTGTTGAGCGTTACAACCGACGGACGGGAGATAATTTTTACGAGCCCCTCTTTTTCGGCTGCGGTCAATTCCGCGGTGAGGCTGCCAAAGCCTCCCGCGCGATCTTGAAAAATCCTGACGAAAGGCGTGCTGGTCGCAGGAAGCCCGGCGGGGAAGTTGCTCTTAATCTCAGCGGAACGGTTAAACTCCAGCTTCATGCCGATGGCTCGGGCGAAGGTCGGCGTCGTCTCAATCAAATTCGACTCGATCAGAACCTGGGGCGTGCGCGTATCCAGGCGAGTCACGAGTTCCCTTACCTCATCGACTCTTTTTTGTATATCTCGCACCAGGATCGTATTGCTCCGCTCATCCAAAACGACTGTCCCCGTACGCGGGCCCGTAGAGAGAAGAGGTTTGATTTTCGACTCGAGATCTTTCACCTTCGCGTAATTAATGGTCAAGTATTCGGTCTGAAGAGGCTCTTCAATATCCTTAGCTCGCTCAGATGCCGCCCGTGCCTCACTGTCGCTCCTGAAGCGACCCGGAGTCGAGATGCGAATTACATTACCCACCTCCCTTTTCTCCAGTCCGTTCGTGTCGATCACGATGTCTAGCGCCTGATCCGACGGGACCTCGTCCAGGCGCATTGTAACTCTCTTTTGCACATCGTCGGTGACCACAATGTTGCGCTCGTTCAGTTTGGCTAAGATATCGAGAACGTCTTTGATATTGGTGTCTTTGAATTCCAGAGAAATCCTGTGGCCCGTATACTTCTTCTCCCCCTTCGCTACCGGCTGGCCCAGCACTGCCGATGAAGCAGTTCGAGGTACAGCGGGTTTGGCATCTGCCGCTCTCACATCGATGCGTTTACCGCCTTCGACCAACTGTACCTGTCGCATTCCGGTGGCCTCAGGTACCGTGGGGCCGATAACCATTTTGAGCCCGCCGCTTTCCGGCTCGATAATGTAAGCGGGAACCTTGGCGGCGGCGATATCCATGGTGAGGCGAAGATAACCCTCACTGGAGCTCAGTCGAAGGGTTTCCACCCAATTGCTGTTGACGCGAAAAGTCTCCACCGGAGGTATTCTCTTGGCGTCGCCAAAAATATCCAGGACGATGCGCGACGGTTGCACGAGAGTAAAATGGCGGTATTGATGAACCGGATTCGAAAATGTGACGCGGAAAACCGTCTGGCCGTACTCTTCCCAGAAGACAAGATCCTGAAGCTTGAAGGCTTGCTCCTCCAGAGATGTCTCCTTGATAGCGCTTGGCGCAATGAAGGGTTTCGCTTGAGTAGGTGGCGGGGATTGGGCTTCACTTGCTGCCGTCGGCTTATCGACCAGTTCGCCTTTCATACCGAGAGCGCAGCCCATGGACCACGCCGTTAAGACAATCCCAAGAAGTATGTTCAGGGGCCACCATGGGTTCAAGCAGAATTTCGGGCTCAAAAAAATCATGGGTGCTCCTTCGATTTTCAAGAACAACCGCCTTTAGATAGTGTCATTTTGCATTCACGTTTCTTTCTTGCACCGTAGTGATCAATAGTAGTCTCTTGGATGACAATCACGTTCTCGCCGGGTTTGATTGCTTTCACCGTGCCTCCGTTAGGACCAATCAGAGTGCCCACTTGCACAATATACCCCCGTGGAATGTTATCTTCCTCGACGACTTCGACTATCCCCTTTGCCTCTTTAATATTCCATATAATGCCTGTGAATTTGACTTGTCCTAGCTCATATTTCTCTAAGGGCATAAGATTTTCCTTCGGCCGTGCGGTAATGTTGACCTTTGGTTGAAGGCGGCGAAAGGGATCCCTTTTGCCAGCGGGAGAATAACGGGCTCCTTGGGTTCTTTCTCTTTTTTCCGGCAGCGTCAGCGTGTCCTCTTTAGTTTTGGTCTGGACGGGCGCCTTGGTTTCGAAAGCCTTCTGGAGTCTGTCTTTTCCAGTCTTCATGAGCTCGCTCAGACCGCTTCCAATGGTCCCGGGCGCTTTTTTGAATTTATCCAGAGCCTCCTTGGTCTTGTGGGAGGGAGTTGCTTCCTCTTGAGCACGGAGGGCAGCGGCTCCCACGAACATGAGAAAAATTGCCGCCAGTAAATAGGGCCGAAGCTTCTTCATACTATTTCTTTGCCGCCTTTTCCTTGGCTGCTTTTTCAGCGGCGATCTTTGCCCGTTCCGCCTCGTCGAGAAACCGGAAGGTCGTGAGCAAGGTCGACCCTTCGACGACCACCTGATCGCCGGCGCCTTTTGGGCTCTTCACGTCAATATTATTAATGTTGATTAGCCGCTCCAGTCTTCCCACTTCATCAAAGAAGGTGACCAGGTTATGGAAGCTTCCTTTGACGATGATGTCGACGGGGACCTCGGCATAAAAATCCTGAAACTGCTCAGCTCGAGGACGAAACAGCAGGATCTCCAGACCCGACTCGGTCACCTTGGTTGAAATGCTGCTCAGAAGGTCCGGGATTTCTTTCCGGTCCGGGAGCTGGGCGATGGCCTCTTTCAACATGCCATTCAGCAGTTGGAGTTGATCCTTGAGTTTGGGGAGATTGGCGGCGAGTCTTTGCTTCTTGTCCCGCTCGGTTCGGGAGTTTTCGACGTGCGCTGCCAAATCGGCAATTTGATCGGCCCGGGGAGAATAAAAAGAAATGTAATAGACTAATAGAATGAGAAAAATCGCACTTCCCAAAAGCATTAACTTCTGGTAGGCAGGCCGGTCGAGCAGACGGTCCAGCAACTCGTTCAAGGTTTCTTTTGCTCCTGTCTTTGAGAAACGCCGCTAGGGCCGGGCTTTGTTTCCGGCGGTGAAGGGAGCGGTTGATACAGGACTTGCCCCCGAACAGAAAACTTAAAGCTCTTAGCCGGAGGGCTGCTTTTGTCGTCCTGACTTGACTCGATCAGGTCGACGTTCTTAAAGTAAACGAACTTGTCCAATGCCTTCAGAAAGTCTGCGAGGGTCTGATTGTCGATCGCGATGCCGGTTAGGGCAAGGCTTCCCGCTGACTCTCTGAACTCAGTAAGCCAGACGCTCGGCGGAACGGCGGCAGAGAGGCTTTCCATCACCCGCACGGGGCCGACCTTTCTTCTGGCGAGATCTTCAATAATCGTGAGTTTGCCTTTCAGATCGGCGATTTTCTTTTCCACATCCGCCACTTCTCTGACCTTGACGTTCAGAGTCTCGATCTCCGCCTGGAGACTGGCCAATTCTTTTTCGAGATTGGAGCGCTGGTGCGACTGGTAGAGGTGAAGACCCGCGATCAGGACCGCCGTCACTGCAAGCGACGCGCCCGCAATCATCAGATCCTTGCGTCTGCCGAATTTGGCTTTGATTTGCCGTACGGGGAGAAGATTGATGCGGATCATTTGTCTCCCGGCCTCCTGGTACAAAGGCCCGCGCCGACAGCGAAAACAGGGGCCGAATCTTCAAGGTAGTGCCGGTCAACGTTCTTGGAGACGCTGAAGCCGCGGAACGGATCGCAGAGTTTCACGGGGACGCCCAGTCGCCCCTCCAGGACCGCTGCCAGTCCAGGAATTTTGGCGCTTCCTCCGCTCAGCTGAACACTGGTGAGCCGCTCTTCCGCCATCACGCCGAAGAGCCGCAGAGTGCGAACAATTTCATCGGCGAGCGAATCGCAGATCGGTCTCAAGAGAGCTGCCAAATTGCCGTTTTTCCCTCCCTGCAGCAGTCCTGTTACCTTATAGGTTTCAGCCTGATCGTAAGAGATGTGGAGCTTTTGCATGATAGCTTCGGTGAAAGCTTCTCCAGCCAGGGGAAGGTCTCCGGTGTAGGTGGAAACTCCATCCCGCAGCACGTTGAGGGTCGTATAGCGCGCCCCGATGTGGATTAGCCCATTCATAGACCCTGGAGCCGGCTCGCCGCTCAGCTCGTGCATATTCTCCAGGGCGAAGTAGTCGACGTCTATGATCGCCGGCGACAGGCCTGCCTGTTCGATGACGTCGGTATAGGTCCGTATGATGTCCTTTTTGACGGCCACCAGAAGAACGTCCATCCTTTTGCCATCGTCCAGATAGTCAAGGACCTGATAGTCCAGGTTGACGTTCTCAAGACTCTCCGGAATGACGTTGTTGGCTTCAAACTCGACGTTGGCGTCCAGCTCTTCGTCCTCCTGGATCGGCAGCTGAATCTTTCGAATGATGACTGCCCTTCCTGGGACCGCAGAGACGACCTTAGTGGCTTTAATTCCATTGGCCTGTATCAGGCTGCGGACGGCCTTGACCACGGCCTCACGGTCGCTGACCATATTGTTCTGCACGGCTGTCGGAGGCAGAGGCAGAGTTCCCAAATTGAGCAACCGGTAAGCGCCCTTCCCCCCTTCGGCCTCAAGCAACTTGACGGAGCTGGAGCCAATATCAAGAGCGACGAATCCCTCTTCAGTTCGAAAGGGGTTTCGCGCGGTCACAGCCAGCGTTTTCCAAAAAGCCATGTCTACTGCCGGAAAACTTTGTTTCTTTCGCTGAGCTTTAAACCCAACGCGAGGAGAATCTTGCGCTTAGTCGCCATCCGGCATTGCTTCCCTCTCTCAATGCGATCCAGAGTGAGCGGAGATATCCCCGCCAGTTTGGCGAGCTCGGACTTGCTCAGCATTTTTGACTCGCGAATTCGCTTTACGTTGTTCTTTTCCATCGGTTGGCCCTCGCCAGCGAACTCCAGCCTTATGAGGCCGGCATTATCCAACAATCGCCCCCTCGCCGTCAAGCCCCTAAATTATCAGTAGTTATATTTAACTAACTCTATTTTGGGAGGACGCCCGTTTTCCCGGAGATCTTGTTGGGCGAAGCTTATTGCATTTCCGCATTCCAGCGGCTAAAGAATCCGTCCATGCAACGGCAGGCGCGTCCCTTCGCTCAGGTCCTTATTCCCTCCCCTCTGAAAGAGCCTCTGACCTATGCCGTTCCACCGTCCATGCACGAACGGCTGGAAATCGGAATGCGGGTTCAGGTCCCTCTCGGAAAGCGCAAGGTCACAGGGGTGATTGTGGATTTTATTGCCGAGACGACGCTTGGAAAGATTCGCGAGATCCTGGCCCCTTTGGACGAGCAACCGATTCTCGACCGGTCTCTTCTGCAACTCGCGCACTGGGCTTCCCGTTATTATCTTGCGCCGTTTGGGGAAGTCCTGAGTGCAGTTCTCCCGCCGACCCTCAGGGCTGAGGCTCGCAGGGTGGTCCTTCCTCAACCGGGAGAGTTCGTTTTGTCTGCGAAGCTGGCAAAAGAAATTCTGGCGGAAATACGAGGGAAGAAAGGTCGGATGACCGTAAAAAGCCTGGCCCGGAAATTTCCGGGAAGGAGTGTCTATCGGGCTCTAGACCGCCTCGCTGCTCTCGGCGCCGTGAAGATTGTAGAGCAGCCGGCGAGGCAACAATCACGGACTCATGGAGAACCGTTGCTCGACGGCCCCTCCAAGTCCGCGGATTGGAGTAAGCCGACTCCCACTCGGGAACAGAAAGAGGCGATCGAGTTCGTTCGAGAACGCCTGAACGGGGGGGGATTCGAAACCATTCTCCTCTACGGCGTGACCGGGAGCGGGAAGACTGAGGTGTATCTGCGCGCGGTCGAAGAGACGCGAAATCTCGGCAAGCGGAGCCTGATCCTGGTTCCGGAGATATCACTCACTCCTCAGTTATTAGATCGTCTGGAAGCCCGTTTTCCTGGAAGGGTCGGAGTTCTCCACAGCGGCCTGACTCGTTCGGACCACTGGAGCCAGTGGTGGCGCATTGCCGCTGGCTTTGCGGATGTCGTTGTCGGAGCCCGATCCGCTATTTTCGCGCCGGTGCTGGATGTCGGCCTCATTGTGGTTGATGAGGAGCACGATCCTTCTTACAAGCAGGATGAAGGACTGCGCTATCACGCGAGAGATCTCGCCATCGTTCGTGCTAAATTGGCGGGTTGCGTGGCGCTGTTGGGGTCCGCCACGCCTTCCATTGAGAGCTTCGAAAACTGCCGCCAGGGACGTTACCGGCTTCTGGAACTCACTAAACGAGTCGAGGAGAGGTCGCTTCCCCGCGTCGAAATGGTCGACCTGAGATCCGATCGGGACTCCCAGCTCGAAATTCGAAGCGCAAAGCCCATCCGCCTGTTTTCATATCGCCTCAGCGAAGCGCTGAAAGAGAACTATGGGCGCGGCCGCCAGAGTCTCTTGTTCTTGAACCGGCGTGGTTTTGCGAATTTCCTTCAGTGCTACCTGTGCGGCTTTGTTTTTCGCTGCTCCCATTGCAGTGTTACCCTGACCTACCACTTAAAGCGGCCGCAACTTTTCTGCCATCACTGCGGATTTCGTCAGCTGGTGCGTGATACTTGCCCCGCGTGCGGCAATTCAAGCCTTAAAGGGATCGGCGTCGGGACCCAGCAGATCGAAGAGGAACTTTCCCGACTAATTCCACAGGCGCGCGTCGGCCGCATGGACCGGGATAGCATTCAGGGCAAAGGCTCGCCGGAGCGTCTTTTTAGAAAATGGGAAAAGGGCGAGATAGACATCATGGTGGGAACACAGATGATCACCAAGGGCCACGACATCGCAAAGGTAACTCTCGTCGGTGTGCTGCTCGCCGACCAGTCGTTAAATATCCCTGATTTTCGTGCCGCAGAAAGGACATTCCAGCTTCTCACGCAAGTTGCAGGTAGGGCGGGTAGGGGCGAGGAGCCGGGTGAGGTCATCGTACAAACTTATGCCCCCGAGCACTACACGTTTCAGTACGTGGCCAGCCATGACTATCGAGGTTTTTTTGCCGCTGAACTGGACTCCCGCAGGGCGCTTGCCTATCCTCCTTTTGCTCGACTGGCTCACCTGAAGATAGAGGGGCCGAAAGCGGCGGAAATCGAGAATCGGGCAAGACAATTGGGGGAGTTGCTGCGCGAAGAGCAGAAGGCGAATCCGGGACGCTGGGGCAAGATAGAGATATTGGGTCC
This sequence comes from Deltaproteobacteria bacterium, assembly GCA_016210115.1. Taxonomy (GTDB): domain Bacteria; phylum Desulfobacterota; class Binatia; order UBA9968; family UBA9968; genus JACQUW01. The sequence goes on from JACQUW010000065.1 coordinate 8,905, forward strand.
TGCTCCCGCGCCGATTCAAAAATTGCGGGGCCGTTACCGCTGGCAGATCCTGCTCAAAGGAAAAAAGGGAGGATCGCTCCTGGAACTTGCCGCCCGGGCCGCAGATCTTTTCCCCGATTCCCGCCATAGCCGTCTTCACATTGATGTAGATCCGTACAATATGCTATAAAAATAGCGTATGGCTGTTCGTGAAATACTCAAGTACCCGGACCCGGTCCTTAGGAAAGTTGCTCTTCCGGTCGAGAGGGTTACCGATGCGACCGTTCGGCTGGTCCACGATATGGTGGAGACGATGTATGCAGCGCCGGGTGTGGGGCTGGCCGCTCCCCAAATCGGCGAGTTGCATCGGATTATTGTCCTCGACGTCGATTACCAGGAGCGGGGCAAGCGCCTTATCAAGCTCATTAATCCGGTGATCTGCCGTTCGGAGGGCGAACAAATCTGGGAGGAGGGGTGCCTGAGCGTGAAGGACTTTACGGCCGAGGTGAAAAGGGCGGCGCGCGTCGAAGTCGTAGGTCTGAACGAAAAGGAGCAGGAGGTGAGGATTGAGGCAGAGGAACTTCTGGCTGTGGCCCTGCAGCACGAAATCGACCACCTGGACGGAAAACTTTTCATTGATCGTATCAGCCGACTCAGACGCGATCTCTACACGCGACGCCTTAAGAAGTCGTTGCGGTCCGGAAAGCCCCAGCCTGAGGCTCCTCGCGTCTTGATCTAACCCCGCCAGAACCCGGGGCAATTCCACAAGCTTTCACTCGACGCCCATGTCTGAGCCGTGGCCAATTGTATTTATGGGAACTCCCGAGGCTGCGGCATCGACTCTCGAAGCGCTTCTGCAAGGCCCTGACCCCATAGTCGGGGTCGTAACCCAGCCGGATAGGCCAGCGGGAAGGGGCCAAAAAACCACTTCTTCGCCCGTGCGAAGAGTCGCCGAAAGCCACGATATCCCGGTTGTCGCCCCGGAAAAGATCCGGGCTCCCGAATTTCTGGCGACTTTGAAACAATGGCGACCTGAGATCATCGTGGTCGTTGCATACGGCCGGATCCTTCCGGACAGTATTCTTGAGGTGGCGCCCCGGGGATGCCTCAACGTTCATTACTCGCTTCTTCCGAAATATCGGGGCGCCTCGCCTGTCGCCTGGGCCATCCTGAATGGGGAAGAAAAGAGCGGAGTGACAACGATGAAGCTCGTCAAAAAAATGGACGCTGGGCCTCTCTTTTTGCAGGAAGAACTGCCCGTAGCCCCGCACGATACAACAGCCTCGCTGCAGAGAAAGCTTGTTCCCGTGGGAGCCCGGTTGCTTAAGCAGACGATACGGTGCCTGAAGGACGGGTCGCTAGCCCCTAAAGAGCAGCGGGAGGAGGAGGCTACTTTCGCGCCTATCATCAAGAAGGAAGACGGGCTGATCGATTGGACCCAACCGGCACCGGCCATCGAACGGCGCGTGCGAGCTTTTTCTCCCTGGCCGTCCGCTTTTACCCGTTTCAAAGGAAAGCTCCTGAAGGTTCACCGGGCGGCGGTGGCAGCGACGGCGTCAAGTGGTTTTCCGGGCGAGGTGGTGCGGGCTGATCGTGACGGCCTCTGGGTGGCCACGGGCGACGGCGTTCTTAGCCTGGAAGAGGTGCAGCTCGAAAACAAAAAGAGACTCCCGGCCGCTGAATTTCTCAAAGGAGCGCGAATTGAAAAGGGAACGCGTCTCTGAAGCGCCGGACAGGGGTTGTCGCGAGCTGGCTGTCCGGATTCTCCAGAAGGTGGAAGATCAGAAGGCCTATGCCAATATTTTGCTCGATCAGGCTCTGAGAAAAAATCCTCTCGCCCGCCGCGATCAGGCTCTTCTTACCGAACTTGTTTACGGAACCCTGCGCTGGCAAGGGCGACTCGACTGGCACCTCAATCGTTTTCTTCACCTCCCCCTTGCCCGCACGGGCAGCTATTTGAGAAACCTGCTTCGGATTAGCCTGTATCAGATTCTCTTTCTGACCAAAATCCCGGATTATGCGGCAGTGGGAGAAGGAGTGGAGCTGGCTAAGAAGTACGGGGGTGCGGGGGCCGGTGGAATGGTCAATGGAGTCTTGCGGAACATTCTGCGTGAAAAGCACCGTCTCTCTTATCCCGATCCGGAAAAAGATCCCGACCTTTATCTCTCCGCTTTTTGGTCTCATCCCGAATGGCTGGTGCGCCGTTGGATCGTCGATTTCGGGAGAGACGACATAGAAGAACTGCTTAGCGCCAACAACCAGGAGTCGCCGCTGGTCCTTCGCGCTCAGCGTTTGAAGATTGACCGGGAGGGGCTGCTGCAAAGGCTCCGGGCGATGGCCATCGATGCTTCCCCGACACGCTGGTCGCCTCAGGGAGTGCAGATCAAATCGGCCTCGGCCATCTACCGGCTTCCGGGATTCGAAGAAGGGCTCTTTCAGATTCAAGGAGAGGCGTCGCAGCTTGTCGGGTTTCTGGTGGATCCTAAACCCGGTGAGAGGATTCTGGATGCCTGCGCTGCACCGGGCGGGAAAACGACCCATCTCGTCGAGCTGATGCAAGACAAGGGGCAGGTCATGGCCACCGATCTGTCGATGCGGGGCCTTGAGAAGCTTAAAGAAAGTATGCGAAGGTTGAATCTAAGATCGATCCGGGCTCTCCAGGTGGACATGACTCGCGGATTAGACGGCGTCGCGGACGAGCCCTTCGATCGCATCCTTCTCGACGCTCCTTGCAGCGGTCTGGGCACGCTGCGCTCCCACCCCGAAGCCAAATGGCAGCGGACGGAGTCAGATATTCGCAGGTTGGCCCGGTTGCAGAAAGAACTGATCCAGCAGGTCGCGTCCTATCTCAAACCTGGAGGGATACTGGTATATTCGACCTGCACACTTACTCCCGAGGAGAATGAAGGCGTGGTGGAGGATTTTCTAAAACGAGAAAAAGGCTTTCTGTTGGAGGATGCGGGAGATTATCTTCCTTCATCTGCCAGCGCGTTGACCCACAAGAAGTACTATCTGGCTTTGCCCCACAAGCATGGGACCGATGGGTTTTTTGGCGCGAGGCTTAGAAAGGTCGGTTGAATAAGCACCGTGAAGATTGCCCCTTCGATTCTTTCAGCGGATTTTGCCCGGCTCGGAGACGAGATCAGAGCCGTGGAAGAGGCGGGCGCCGATTGGCTGCACGTCGACGTGATGGACGGGCACTACGTTCCGAATATCACCATCGGCCCGGTCGTGGTGGAGTCGATCCGCAAAGTAACCCGGCTGCCGCTCGATGTTCATCTGATGATCACCGACCCGGATAAATACGCGCCGGAATTTATCAAGGCCGGGGCCGACTGGATATCCGTCCATCCTGAAACTTGCAAAGATGCCACAGTAACCCTTCGGATGATAAGGCAGCTCGGCGCCAAGGCCTCGATTGCCGTCAACCCGGACATCCCTCTGGAGAAGATCGAAGCTTACTTTGCTCACATCGATATGATTCTCATGATGACGGTTTTTCCGGGATTTGCGGGCCAGGCTTTCATTGCAGATGTCCTGCCCAAGATTGCGGAAACGAAGAGGATGATTGGGGAAAAAAGACTTCCGATCCTCATTGAAGCTGACGGAGGCATCAAGGCTGACAACATAGACCGAGTGGTTCAGGCAGGCGCGGAAGTGATCGTTTCCGGATCAGGGATCTTCAAAACTCCGGATTACGCGGAGACCATCCGAAAAATGCGGCAATCCGTACAGGGTCTACACAGTCTCTGACCGCTGTTGTTTTCATTAAAGGTTGTGCTAGATGTATCTAAAGCTTGTCCCGTCTACTGACGATTGACGATTAGCGATTGACCAAGCTCGGGGCGTGGCTCAGGTTGGTAGAGCGCACGGTTCGGGACCGTGAGGTCGGTGGTTCAAATCCACTCGCCCCGACCATTCCTCTCATTGACGTCCTGCTTCACCTTCCACGGCGAGAATTTGTCAAACAGCGATAATAGAACCCGCGATTTTCTGCAGCGTCTCGGCTACGGGAATCACGGTTAAGGACGGGTTTGTGGCTAAGTCGTTGATCGCCGGCAATGCTTCGCCCCAATAAATCGATAGCGGTGGCTGCACGGCTTCGTTCAGCTCGGTGGGCTCCGGCATGCGGTTTGCCACGGCCATGGCCCGTGCCAATAAAAGCACGCTTTCCAGGCCTGCCTCTCGCGCCTCTTCGATGAGGCCGCCGCCCTCCAGCAGGAGCGCTATCTTAAGCTTCCGGTCCGCCCTTTCGCGATAAGCAAGCGCCTTTTGCTTTTCGCTCTCAGAGAGAGGAGTCACGGCGGAGACCTCTCCATCACGAGAGTAAAGAGGCCGGACCGCGCGGATGGTTGGAACAATCAAGCCGGCATCTATGAGACGCTTTAGAGCCTCGTCAGTGGCCCGGTCTATAACCTCGATCCTGGTGGGTGGGTCAGACCGGCCGTTTCCACAAAGTTCCTTATGAAGAGAAAAAAGCCTTTCGCGCCAGAGAGCGGCGTCAGTATCGACTACAGTTACGAGAACCGACTGGGAACCTTCGACCGGGTAGCGCTCCTCGCAACGCACGAGAGCCTCGCCTAATTTTTCCTTCGCAAAGCGGCTGAATGCCAGAGCAGGATCTGTAGGTGACGCTTTCTCCTTTTTTGCGGTATCGTCCGGCGTAAAAACCCCGGGCGCAAGAAGCTGTTGCAGGCGCGAGAGCAGAGCCTGCCGGCCGCTCTTGAACTTGATTTGCTTCAGATCGCCCCGCAAATCGAGAACTCCCTCGGCCAGGGCCTGTTTGCTAGCGAGCGTTTCAAGCATGCGGTGCTCGATAGTATCTTCGGAGACCAGGTTGATCACCGTGACCGAACGAGTCTGGTGTTTGCGCCACGCGCGCGCGATCCGCTGCTCCAGGCGGGCCGGATTCCACGGCAAATCGCAGTTAATGACCACGCTCGCGTTCTGCAGGTTCAAACCGGTGCTGCCGGAATCCGTACTGAGAAAGACGCGGCAGTCAGGGTCATTCTTGAAGAGCAAGATCTCCCCCCGTCTGCGCCGCTGGGGAACCGAGCCGGTGTGCAGCGCGTACCCCATGCCCACTCGCTCGCATAGCTTTCGGATCAGCTCGAGCATGCGCTCCCATTCCGAGAAGACCAGAACTTTCACGTCGGAGTTTTTCTGACACTCCTCAATTATCTTTTCCAGCTCCGACAATTTAGGGCAGGCCTTCTCTTTTTCATCCAGGATGTAATTGGTATCGCAAACCATCCGCATCATCGCCAGCTCGCGCAAGAGCTTTTCAGATTCTTCCTGCGTGAGGGGGCGCCGCTTTGCAATGGCAGCGAGCCGCGCAACCCGGGCCTCATGTTCTGAGTAGCGATCTTTCTGCTCCTGGCTCAGCGGAACAAAAAACGTTCGCACGGTGCGCTCCGGCAGCTCCGTTTCCACGTCGGCTTTGCGCCGGCGCAGCATAAAAGGCTTGATCCTGGCATGCAGTTGGTCGAGATCTCGGTACCCCACGGGCCGGCCGCGGTCATCCAGCTCGTAAAAGTCGCGGTTGAAGCGAAAGAGGGGGCCCAACAGGGCCGGGTTCAGAAAGTCCATCAGGGAATAAAGCTCGTCGATCCTGTTCTCGATCGGCGTGCCGGTTAGCACGAACGCGTAGCGGCTCTGCAGGCGCTTTACCGCCTGGGCTGTCTTGGTGTTCCAGTTCTTGATCCGCTGCGCTTCATCCAGGATAACTACGTCCGGCTTGAGCTTCGCATTAACGTCCAGCGAATCCCTTAACATTTGTTCGTAGTTGACGATCGTGAAAAACGGCGCCGAGGCGTAGAGCGAAAGCCTTTTCCGGCGCGGCCCAAAGATCAACTGGTAAGGCAGCCTCGTAAAGCGCTGGATTTGCTCCTCCCATTCCGCTTTTAGCGAGGCCGGACTGACGACCAAGACCTTTGAGACCTTTCCCAGACGGTGCAGAAGCGCGCACGCGGCGACCGCCTGGATGGTTTTTCCCAGTCCCATTTCATCCGCCAACAGCGCCCGCTCTTGAAAAGCCAGGTGCAACATCCCTTCGCGCTGATACGGGTAAAGCGGGACCAGCGTTTCCTGAGGCGGCCACTCCCCTGCCTGAACCTTTTGCTCGTATTGTCTGAGAAGCGCCTTTCGCTCCTCTACCTCTTGCCGCGCTTTAAGCCAGGGGTCCACTTCCTGGGAGATCCGGAGATTCTGAAACCAGTTCTGGCGCAGTCGCCCCAGCGCCTCTTCCGGGTCATCGCCTTGAATCCGCCCATCGGCGCCAAAAATCGGCCGCAATGGGCCGGGGAGCCCATCCGTCATCCGCTCGATGCGGAGCGTTTGCGAAACCTGGTCGGGCACGACGTCGATGAAGGGAGAATCGCTCTTTTGCGCCCGGCGAAAAACACGAGGATACCGGGCTTCAAGATAGAGCAAAGTGGCCTCCACGTGCTTGCAGGTGCCCAGGCCGCTGATGCGAAAGTCCACGCAGGTGCAGGAAAAGAGGCGATGCGAGAGGCTCCTGATTTCTACGTCATAGGTCATTCCGCTACTAGAGCCGACGCGGAAATTGGAGAAGATGGGATGCCGGTGATCCAGGCGGGTGATCGACGGCGCTTCCGTGAGCGCGCGCAACCGCCGCTTGTTAATTTCGTCAGCGTCCGTGGTGCGCCAATCATGCGAATGAGGAATCTTGGATTTAAGGCGAGCGACAGAAATCGCCCCGTTGGCCATGAGCTTGTCCTCCTATGCCTCAGAGATCATTTGCAGTTGCTTCTGAGTCTTCCTTGTCCATACCAATTTCGTGCAGGTTTGCAAGAAAAATTTTGCGGATCAAGGCGCGCCTGGTCCGGCAATTCGATTTCATCTCGCCGCTCAAGGAGTTATCTGGCAGTGTGCTGCGGAATAAATCGGTCAGGGTCTCGGTTGGCGTTGCGACGATGGGCCGGTCAGCTGTCCGTTAAATAAGTTCGCGCGCCCACCTTTTACGTCGTGTTTTCGAAGTGTTTTAAAAATGCTCTTCTTGCGCGGTCGACGGCAGGCAACTTTCTTATTAACTGGACTTCAATATCGAGACGAGATGTCAGCGGTTCAAAGAATGCGCGCAACTCTTCTTTTCGTACCCATAAGACGCTCGGGAGCAAATCGTGATCTTCCATGCAATCAAGAATGCACGGTGGGAATTTAGTTTCCCAATCGGAGACTTCGGCTAGCGCCGTACCCAATATAAGGCCGGTTTCATAGTCGGCGCATAAAATTGAATATGGGAAATATGGCCGCTCTTCTGCCTCCACCGGAGTCGGCATGTAAAAGGAATCGACTTCCCAGATTCCGTGGTGTGCTTTGCCGGCATTTTTGATTCGCTGTAGGCGAACTTCATCCAATGGACACGAGCGAACTTTGGTCTTGGCCACTGGGGCCGGCTTTAACCAGTGGCTTTCCCATCTCCATCCACCTTCACGGCTGACAGCCACACGGACCAGATAGTGGTTTTTTCCCGGGGCGGAGAGCCAGTTATGATCCTTAGCAATACATAGAGAGACTTCTCGTGCCTGTTCCACTGCTACAGCAAGGTATTTTGCCTCGTTCTCCGTGAGATACCACGGAAGATAGCCTGGTTGGACACTGCGAAATTGTGGCCACGCATCTTTTCCGCGAAACTTGAGGCCAACTTCCCTGATCACCTTAAGATCGGATTGGTCGAGATCCCTTCTATCTCCGAACCATGCCGTGAGGCAGCGTTGGGTATAAGCGAGTTCCGGCGAGCCTGTATGGATTTTTCCCGATTGAATTTTTCGGTACTGCTCTAGACCTTCCGACCCGAGATATACGGCCAAACCAAAAACCTCGCCCAACTCACCCAGGACGCAGCAGTAACCGACCTCTCCGCTTTGCGGATTTTGAACACCGAAAACATCCGAATCCGACATCCACTCCCAGCACGCCACCTCTCTGAAGGCGATGGCCGCCTCGTAGAGGTTTTTCCACGCCGGGAGGGAGCAAGACGGAACATTCATGGCATCAGACAAACAATGGGAAGTACTGCATTGATTTATGGCCTTCGCTTATCATATTCGACGCCAAGACGATAGTAGTTTTCCGTGGCAGGCGATTCCGTTGTTTAAAAAGGAACCCCAATGTTTTTCATGACCGACGCGCCGGATCGCTTCCTCACATCCTCCAGTCGCCTTTTTCCCAGGAAAAGATGATCTACCGCAAAGGAAGCGGGGCCGTCCTCTACCGATCCAAAATGAATCCCGTCACCAAGAGAAAATTTTGCCATTTTCCCTGTCCTGCATTGGATCGCGACTCTGACAGCCCACATCCCCGATAAAGGGGGGCAACTCGTGCGGTACTAGGCTATTACAGCAATGTGTCCAGGGGAAGAGGTAAAAGGAGAGGCCAGCGGAAGAGGCCAAGGTTAGCTGGAAACCAGAGGTTATCGAAGTTGCCCCTCTGCCGGTTTCAAAGGAATTAAAAAAGCGCTGGTCGTTTCAGTGCGCTCTGATGTTGCGAGTGAGCGTGGATTGAGAGTAAGTTGTCATCATCAAGGCGAGAAGGAGCTTTCAAGATGACACCAGAGCAAGCGATCAAGCAAGCGGCTCTGCAGCGCGGTGCGGACCAGGTCGGCATCGCGGCGGTTTCCCGCATCAATGAGTGCGCGCCGCCCGGTCACCGTCCCGACGACATCCTTATCGGGGCCAAGAGTGTAATTGTCCTTGCCGGCCGTACGACGCCACGCGGCGCCTGGCGCAGTCCGGACTACCGGACACATTACAACAACCGAGACTTCCCTCGAGTGCGCACCGGGATTGCCATGGCTGTGGCCAAATTCATCGAGTCCGAATACGGGTACTATTCTATCGGTCAGGTGCCACCGCCGATTGGTTTCAACCCGAGCTTGAGCTTCAAGCTTTGTGCCGAGATGGCAGGACTAGGCACTCGTTCGATGGCTGCGGGCATTCTTCTCAATCGCGAACTGGGCCTGCCTAATTTTTCCGTTTGCATCACAACGATGCCCCTGCCGGCGGATCAGCCGCTGACAGACCCCATCTGCCCGCACCCCTCCTGCGTGGAGCTCTGGCAAAAGCACAAATCCACTCCCTGTCTTGATGTTTGCCCTGAATGCCTGTCGGGCGAACTCGAGGGAGA
>JACQUW010000066.1 GCA_016210115.1 Deltaproteobacteria bacterium
GAGCCTAAGAGAGAGATGGAGGCCGCCCTTCGCGGCGAGCGAAATATCAACAGCCCGGGCTTCAAAAACGCTCCTGTTTTCATCCTTGTCATCGGAGATCCGCGCGTGAACGAAGCCTATCCAGTTCGCACAAGAGAGGAAAAAGGATTCCAGCACTTCATTACAGGATTGGCCAACGCAACCTTGCTGATCCATCTCGCAGTAGCGAGTCTGGGGATGGGTTCTCAATATGTCAGCGACGCGAGTTCGCCCTATATGGCGACCATGTTGAAAGCCTATCTGGGCATACCCGACTACTTTAAGGTCTACGAGCTGATTCCGATTGGCTACTTGAAAAGCCCTGTTCCGCCCCCTCCGCGCCTGGGGATCGAAAAACTGGTGCACTACGAGCGTTTTGATATGGGAAAGGCAAGGAGTGACGAAGAGATGAAAGAGTTTATTTTTTCAGTCACTCGCCGCGGCGCTTACGGAAAGCGCGACAGGAATAAAAGGGAGGATTGATGCGTCACTACAACTACCCGCGCGTTTATCCTCGTCTTAGCGCGGAAGACGCCGAAAAACTCAAGAACTCGAGAGTCCTCGTGATCGACAGGCACGTTGCCGAAGAGGTGTTGGATCCCGACGAATGCTTGCGGCTTTTGGAAGAAGCCTACAAGGAAGAAGGGCTTGCTTCGGCAGTGAACCGTACGAAGGCGGAGATTCTGGTTCCCACAAAGGACCCGGACACCTGGTACCGCTATTGCACGATGGAGGGGGGAATCCGCGGGATGGGAGTGGTGGCGATCCGGATCAAGTCGGACGTAGTGCACTATTATTCGCCGTTCGGTCGAGCGCGCACCGACTGGTTCTGCGCGTTCCCGGGGCGGTTCTTCGGGCTGATCCTTCTTTTCAACGCCGAAGACGGCGCGCTTCTGGCCATGCTTCATGACGCTCATATTCAACACATGCGAGTCGCCGCTACGGTAACGATCGCAAGCCGCTATTTGGCCAGAGAAGACAGCAAGGTGCTTGCCGTGCTGGGGTCCGGCGGAATGGCATGGACTCACGCGATGTATCTTGCCGGCATCCGCCCGATTCAGAAAATCAAGGTTTACAGCCCCAATGCGGAGCATCGGCAGAATTTCGCGCACCAAGTTCGGGAGGCAGCGGAGATCGAGACGACGGCTCTGGGCGATCCCCGAGAGACGGTGGAAGGATCGGATATAGTGGCGGTCTGCACGAACGCCGTGGAACCGGCGATTCTCGGAGAGTGGCTCGAAAAGGGGATGCACATCATCATCACACGCCCCAGCGGAGTGGAAATGGATGACCGGGGTTGGTCCGTGCTGGACAAGCTGGTTGTTTATGAAAGCCCCGCGGGAGTTCAGGGAGGTCCCTGCGAGACCCGTTGGACAGCGGAGGCTGATTGGCGTTTTGCCGGGGGCACGACAGGCCCGCGCCTCGAGAGACGAAAGCGTCTGGTTGGAGCCGAGAAAACCGATTCGCTGCCTGACCTTCTGCTCGGCAGAGTAAAAGGAAGAGAGAATCGCGACCAGATCACATGCACCTTAAATGAAGGAACGGGCGTTCAGTTTGCAGCCGTGGCGCTCGAGGTTTACCGGCAAGCCAAAGCGAAACGCCTGGGAAAGGAGATACCTCTTGATTGGTTTCTCCAGGACGTGACGAATTAGTGACGATGCGATTCAATCACCCGTGGTGGTGAAGGCCACCACCCGCTCTGCGAGCCCGCGCAATGGGTCAGTGGCTATTTCCACCGCTGGTTGTCGGATGCGCGGGCTCTCCGACCGGGCGGCGGCCTTCACCTACCTGCCAAGCGGCGCGAGGGAGAGGGCCGCGGACCGATAGGGAGCTTCGCTTGACTGTAAATGGAGGAGGTAACGGATAGTCCCATGAATATGATCGAGAAAATTTTGGCCCGCGCGAGCGGCCGTAAGGCGGTTATGCCCGGCGATGTGGTGGTCGCGAATGTGGATTGCCTGCTCTTGCACGATCTCAGCGGCTATCTCACGGGGAGGGTTTTCGAGAAAGAGGTGCGGCGGCCGATGCGCTATCCAGAGCGCGTCGTGATGATCTTCGACCACCATTTCTGCCCGCCCAGCGAGGAGGGTGCGCTCGTGCTGCAGGAGAACCGGGCCTTCGCCCGCCGTCACGGCATCAATCTCTTCGACTGCGGCAATGGAAACACGCACCATGTCGGAGTGCGGAACGGCTTCATCCGCCCCGGCACGGTGGTCGTCGGCTCCGATAGCCATACGCCCGTTCATGGCACATTGGGGTGCTTTGCCACCGGCATCGGGAATGACTCGCATGCGGGGACCGTCATGCCTTTCGGCAAGGCCTGGTTCAAAGTGCCCGAGACGATCCAGGTCAGGCTTACCGGAAATCACAAGCCGGGAGTGACGCCGCGCGATGCGGCGCTTTGGCTCACCGGCGAAATCGGAGAAGGGGGCGCGATTTATAAGTCGCTGGAATTCGCAGGCCCGTACATCGAGCAGCTCGATTTCTGGGACCGTTGGCTGTTTCCTCTGATTGTCGTGGACCTCGGCGCGAAGTGCGGTTACATCGAGCCCGACGAGAAGACGCTGGAATTGGTGCGCAGTGTGACGGATAAGTCCTTCGACGTGGTAAAGGGCGATCCGGGCCGGGAATTCGAGGCGACCTGGGAATGGGGCATTGGGGGTCTCGAACCTCAAGTGGCCTGCCCACCGACGGTGGGGAACGTGAAATCCGTAACCGAGGTGGTCGGCGCGCCGATCCAGTGGGCTGAGCTGGGCGGGCACGGCGGTGGGCGCATCGAGGACTTTAGGCTCGCGGCTCAGATTCTTAAAGGACGGCGGGTGCACTGCGACGCGAGGCTTAATCTTGTCCCATCGAGCCGGGCTGTTTTTACGCAGGCGGTGCGGGAAGGATTAGTGGAGATGTTGCACGAGGCGGGAGCCACATGGTTTCCTCCAAGCACCGGATCGAATCAGGCATACAATATGGGAGCGATGACCGCCGATGAGGCGATGATCTCGACACACGTCCGAAACTTCCCCGGCCGGAACGGAAACCCGGAAGCAAAGATGTATCTTGCGTCTGCTTTGACGGTCGCCGCTTCAGCCGTTGCCGGAAAAATCGCGGACCCCAGAGAGTATCTGTGAAAGACCGTTCAAGACGTTCCAGTCGTTCCATTCGTTCAAAACGTTTGAAGAACTGAACCCTTTCCGTTCTGACGGCTTTGACAGTTTGAACTTTTTGAACGGCTTGAACTTTTGTTAAGGAGACACTCATGCAGGCACGAGGCCGCTGTTGGAAATTCGGAGATAACATCCCCACCGATAGAATTGTCAGAACCGATCTGATATTCCGCCCCTGGCCGGAGATCTTAAAGCACGTTCTGGAAACGTGTAATCCTGAGTTTCCGTTGAAGGTGCAGCCCGGCGATATCGTAGTGGCGGGGAAGCACTTCGGACAATCCTCAGGCCGGGCAATCGCCGCCAAAGCGATGAAGCAGACTAAGATCAGTTGTATCATCGCTGAGGGATTCGCGCGCACGTTTTATCGCAACGGGTTCGAGATCGGAATGCCGATACTAGAATGCCCCGGCATCACGGAGCATGTGAACGATGGCGATATCCTGAGCGCCGATATCGAAAGTGGAAAGATCGTTAATGAGACGACCGGCCGCGAGTTTCAGGCCAAGCCGACACCGCCGTTTCTCTTGGAGATGCTAAAAGCCGGCGGCTTGATCGCGATGGCAGACCGGCTTGCCGGGGAAGGATAGGGGCGCGGCCTCATGCGTATCCTCTCGAACAGTGATATCGAGCAAGTCCTCACACTGGAGGACTGCATGGAGGTGCTCGAAGTCGCATATAAGGAAGCGGCACTCGGCAAGGCGGCTAACCGTCCGCGCAATCACACGATGTTTCCGGTTGAGGACAAACGTCATCCCGGGTTTCACTTCAGGTTCAAGTCCCAAGAGGGTGGGAACCTATCCGCCGGGGTTTGGGCTTTGCGCATTACCTCGGACATGGCGGGCGTGGAAACGCTCGCGAACGGCGTTAAACGGCGCCGCCTTATTCCGGCCGCGCCCGGTAACAACTATGTTGGGCTGGTCACGCTCTATAGCCTCCAAACGTTGGAGCCGCTCGCGGTCATGCACGACAGCTATATCCAGAAGCTCAGAGTCGGCGCCACGTCGGCGATGGGCATCCGCGAGCTGTCTAACCCCGACGCGACGGTTGCGGGGCTCTTTGGATCGGGCTGGCAGGCCGATGCTCACATGGCATATCTTCTGATGGTGCGACCGAACATCAAAGAGGTGCGCGTCTACAGCCCGACACCGGCGCACTGCAAGGCGTTTGCCGAACAATGGAGCGCGAAAACCGATAAGCGAGTGATCGCGGTGGGGCATCCGAGAGACGCGGTCCAGGGCTGCCAGATCGTGATCTGCGCGACTGCGGCGATGGACCCGTGCTTTGACGGGAGTTGGCTGGAGCCGGGTACGCAGGTTACAGCGATCACTTCTCCCGATCGCACTTCGCTCCGGCGCGAGCTGGACGACACGGCCTTCGATCGCGCTGATGTCCTGGTTGTGCTCTCAAAAGAGCAGATCGAGTACGATAATCAGGTGGATATCATGGGTCCGGTCAAGCGAGGCTTAAAAACCTGGGAAGAGATCGGCGAGCTGGGTGATCTTTTAACCGGCCGTTTCCGCGGGCGAAGCCGTGGCGACGAGATTGCGGTTTTTGCGAACAACACTGGAATGGGGCTCCAATTCGCCGCGGTGGGAGCGCGAGTTCTCGCTCTCGCGGAAGAACGGGACTTGGGATGGCATGTGCCGACTGAATGGTTCTTGGAGGAGACATCACCATGACGGAAAAAATTGGCGGGAAGCTCATAAAGTTCGGGGACAACGTCAACACGGACGTTATCATTCCCGGTCGCTACCTGGTAAGCATCGATCCCCAGGAGCTGGCGAAGCATGCCTTCGAGCCGCTCGGGCCGGAGGTGCAGAAGCGGCTCTGGTCCTCTCAAGTGGTGGTTGGTGGGCGGAACCTCGGTTGCGGCAGCGCGCGCGAGCAGGCGGCCAGTTGCCTGATCGGCGCCGGAATCAAAGCGGTGGTCGCGAAATCTTTCTCCAGGGTCTTTTTCCGGAACTGCATCAATACCGGCCTTCCGGCAATCGAGTGCCCCGAAGCGGCGGAAGCCGCAAAAGATGGCAGTGAAATCTGGGTCGATCTGGCGGGCGGGATCGCTGAAGTCGAGGGAAAAAGCTTCCGCTTTGCCTCCTATCCGGAGAGTCTCAAGCAGATCCTGGATGCGGGGGGGCTGATTCCCTATCTCGCGAAGTACGTTCTGCCCCAGCAGCAAGGGTTGAAAGGATGAAACACAATGGGAAAAACTTTCGCTGAAAAGGTGCTCGCAAGAGCGGCCCGGGTTTCGGATGGTCGGCCAGGGCAGATCCTGGATGTTTATCCTGACCTTTATATGAGCCACATGGCGAGCTGGCGCTGCATCCGAACGATGGAAAAACTCGGGACCGATAAGCTCTACGATCGCGACCGCATCGCTATGGTCATGGATCATATCTCGCCGGCACAGACGGCCAAGACTGCGGATGACCAGCGCATGTGCCGCGAGTTTGCCGCTCGCATGGGGATAAAGAAATTCTACGACGTCAACGCCGGAATCGCGCACGTCGTGCTGACCGAAGCAGGGTACATCCGCCCCGGAATGGTTATTATCGGGACCGATTCGCACACCACGATTTACGGCGCGCTTGGCGCTTTCGGCACGGGCGTTGGTTTTAGCGAGCTCACGGCGGCCTGGGTCACAGGCAAGCTTTGGATGAAGGTGCCGGAGTCGATCAAGGTCATCATCCAGGGCCCGCTGCCGCCCGGCACGACTTCAAAGGATGTCATGCTTAAACTGATCGGCGACCTCACCGCTGACGGTGCCACCTATTGTTCGGTCGAATTTCACGGTAGCTATACCGAAGGGCTCTCGATCTCCGATCGCATGACGCTCTGCAATCTCGCCATGGAGCTCGGCGCCAAGAACGGTTTTGTGCGGCCGGACGAGATCACCAGAAGTTATCTCTCCACCCGCGGCGTTTTGCCGGGACAATATGCCGAGACTCACCCCGACCCTGACGCGGTCTACGTAAAAGAGGTAACGATCGACGGGCGCACCCTCGGGCCGCAGATCGCCTGCCCCCACGCGGTTGACAACGTCAAGCCCATCGAGCAAGTTGCGGGCACCCGAGTGAATCAGGTCTTTATCGGTTCCTGCGCTAATGCAAAGTACGAGGATCTCGCGGAAGCGGCCGGGATTCTCAAAGGCCGCAAGGTGGCGCCGGGGGTTAGGCTTCTCGTGAGCCCGGCTTCGAAAGAAATTGTGGAGCGAACGGTCAAGGACGGGATTTACCTGACATTCCTCGAAGCGGGGGCGCTTATCACGAACCCGGGCTGCAGCGCGTGCGCGGGAGACGGCGGCGTCATGGCGGACGGCGAAGTTACGCTTTCGACCGCCAACCGGAATTTCCAGGGGCGAATGGGAAGCTATAACGCTGAGATCTATTTGGGTAGTCCCGCTGTAGCGGCGGCGACTGCCATCAAAGGAGTCATTGCCGATCCGAGGGAGTTCTTATCGTAGGACGGCCGGTGCGCGCTTTGCGCACTACTCAGGCGGTCAGATTTTCCATAATCCGTTTGTCCCGGACCGAGAGGTCGCGCATCGAGGCGGCCCAGGCAGACGGAACAGCGTAAACGGATGAAAACTATTTCAGGTGGAGACTAGTGGAGGCGGTCAAATGGCCAAAGAGAGAGATAGCGTAACAGTCCTTAACAATGCGGAGGTAGAAAACCTGCTCGACATGCGAACATGTCTCGAAGCCATGGAGGAGGCCTATCGCGATTTGGGCTTGAACCATGCGATCAACCGGCCGCGCTCCCACACCTATTTCCCAACCCAATCCAAAAAGTGGCCGGGATTTAATTACCGCTTTAAATCGCAGGAGGGAGGGATTGAGAAATTCGGCGTGTGGGCATTAAGAATCACCTCCGATATGGCGGGCTTCGCGATGCTTCCGGGGGGCATCAAGAGGCGGAAATTGATGCCGGCGGCCGCCGGAAACCGGTACGTGGGCCTGATCTTTCTCTTTGACATGGAGACCACTGAGTTGCTTGCCGTGATCCAGGACAGCTTCATCCAGAAGATGCGAGTCGGAGCCACAAGCGGCGTCGGCGTAAAGTGTCTGGCGCGGGAGGATTCGCATGTTGTGGGACTTTTCGGCTCCGGCTGGCAGGCGGGAGCGCACCTGGAAGCGATTTGTCTGCTGCGGGATACAAAAGAGGTCAGGGTCTATAGCCCGACTCCGGAGCATCGCAGGCAATTCGCCGACGAAATGGGAAAAAAGCTTTCCATAAATATACGCGCCGTGGATCGGCCGGAAGAAGCGGTGCGAGGGTGCGATATCGTTATGGCGGCGACAGCCACCGTAGACGCAGTCTTCGACGGAAACTTGCTGGAGCGCGGGATGCATGTGGGCTGCATTGTGGCCAGCGATAAAACGCAAAAAAGAAGAGAGCTCGACGATGCCGGCGTGGCCAAATGCGACGTGGTGATCGTCACGTCGAGAGAGCAGGCCGTCTACGATGAGCAGCCGGATATTTACGGAGCGGTGCAAAAAGGAATTCTGACTTGGGACCGGATCGGCGAGCTGAGCGAGCTGGTCTCGGGTAAAGTATCCGGCCGGCAAAATGGTTCGCAGATCACGTTGTTCAATAACAACGTGGGAATGGGAATACAGTTTGCCGCTATCGGGGCGAAGGTTCTGGAACTGGCGGAAAAATCGGGCGTGGGAAGAAAAATCCCGCTGGACTGGTTTCTCGAGGAGACATCACCGTGAATGGCAAATGGCGAATAGCAAATGGGGAATGGCAAATAGCAAGTGGCCAATGGTTAATGGTCAAGGGTCAATGGCAGATGGCGAATAGCGAACAGTAAGTTTCGGACGATAGAAGAGAGAGAACGTGAAGATAATTACCAACGCGGTCGTAAGTAACTTAACGTTATCAAAATGCGTCCGGAAGGGCGGTTTCGTCATTCCCGCGAAAGCGGGAATCCAGGGGCTGGCAGAGGCGGACTGGATGCCCGCCCCACGCTTTCGCGGGGGCAGGCTCTGCGCGGGCATGACGGAGAGAGGCCGCATTTCGCAACAAGAGAAAGGGAAGCGCTGGAGTGGTTTTCCATGTCTACTTACTGGTGCACGGCGACCGGGGGGCCGTGTCTCAGGGCTCGCGTCGGTTATTGCCTCTCTGTGGCTGTTGGCGAGCTTTGCTCACGCTAGAGACATGCACATCGTCTATTCATCGATCACGGCCAGTCAGTCCGTTGCGTGGGTGGCGCAGGAGGCCGGAATGTATCAGAAGCACGGGATTAAGCCCGAGCTTGTGTTTGTCTCTTCCGGCTCCAGGGCGATGAGCGCGCTTATCTCGGGGGAAACTCCGCTTCTTTTTTCCGCCGGGAGCCCTGCAGTGTCCGCTGCGCTTGGCGGCGCCAAAATAAAGATCGTCATGGGTCTCCTTAACGTTTTTCCCTATTACGTGGTTTCTTCGAAGGGAATTACTCAAGTCGAACAACTCAGGGGCAAGCGAATAGGAATCAGCCGCTTCGGCTCGTCCGGACACGCGGCTGCGGTCTACGCTCTACGGAAGTTCAATTTGGAGCCGGGTCGCGATGCGGCATTGATTCAGATAGGAGGTGGGGCTGAGCGGCTGGCAGCCATGCAATCGAATGCCATCCAGGCTACGCTTCTGACTTCCCCGCAGCAGCTTCTGGCAAAAAAACTTGGGTACAATGTGATCGCCGATCTCGGCCAGCTCGGAATTCCTTTTCTGCATTCCGCCGTCATCACGCGAGAGGAGGTCATCAAACAGCAACCGGAGTTGCTGGCCAACTTTAGCAGAGCGGTTTTGGAGGGAATTCACTTTCTCAAAACCAAACCACAAGAAACGTTAAAAATCTTCCGCAAGTACTTGCGAACTGACGATATGGAGGCGCTGCAGGATTCGTACGATGAATACATTCGCCAGATTGGAAAGGTTCCTTATGTTGACGCGAAAGCGATGCAAACGGTGCTGCACACTCTCGGTGAGTCCCAGCCGGCGGCCCAAAAAGCGAAGCCGGAGCAGTTTGTAGACCATTCGGTTCTACAGAAAATCGAGCGCTCCGGGTTTATGGAGAAACTTTATGGCGAAAAACGATAACCAAGACAGACCGGAGAACGCCTACGAGGCGGCGATCCAGTACCAGGACAGCGTGCTGGAACGCGGCCGCAAGGGGAAGGTCCTAGTCCGGGATGAAGATAGACCCTGGGAAGCGACCCGGCAGGGAAGAATCCGCTATTTTCTGCATCCCAACATGTACCCCGACACCGTTTTGCAGGAGTGGAGGGTGTTTTCGCAGGAGATCCGCACGCAGTCCGGAAAACACCGCCACCAGGGAGGCGTCGCGATCTACATCCTGGACGGCAAGGGATACACGGTGGCCGACGGCAAGAGATATGATTGGGAAAAAGGGGATCTCTTGACGCTGCCCGTAAAACCCGGCGGCGTGGAACACCAGCATTTTAATACTAACCCGGATGGGCCGAGCCGCTGGATGGCCTTTGTTTATGTCCCGCTGGCGAACCATGTGGCGCTTCACCTGAAGCAGTTGGAGGTGGCTCCGGGTCATGCCGCGCAATCACGAGGTGAGAAAGATGATTGACCACTCAAAAAAAACCGGCGAGTTGACGAGATATGAGGAACTGCTTCAGCTGAGAGACCGCGAGCGCGAGCGGATTGCCGCTTCCACCGTGTGCGTCAAGGGCGCGGAGCTGCCGTGGGAGATCAACCCGCAGGGCGTAATGAAATGGTACATGCATCCGAATATTGATTCGACGGCGCACAAGTTTTTGATTTTTTATGGGCAGGAGATCCCGCCAGGCGGCTGTAGTGGCAAACAGCAGTGCCAGGGAGGCGTGGTTTTTGTTATCGTAGAGGGAAGCGGATACACGATTCTCGACGGCGAGAGATATGATTGGAAGCCGAACGATGTGCTTCAGCTTCCCATCAAACCCGAAGGCGTGACGTTCCAGCATTTTAACGCGGATACGAAAAAGCCCGCGCTCCTGATAGCGGCAGAGCCCAATCTGGTTGCCACGACCGGGGTTGATCGGGCCTGCGGCTTTGAGCAATTGGAGAAGAGCCCCGGAGTCTGAGGGGGGCTAAGAACCTCGCCCGGGATCTGTGGTCAATTTGCGGATTCTAGGAGAGAGCACCATGCGATATTGTTTGCTCATCGCTGCAACCTGCTTTCTGATCGTTTTCGAAACCAACCCCGTTTCTGCGCAGCTTAAGAAAGTTCGTTTTGCGGTCGCGACGATCGCGATCTCGGAGGTACCCTTCAAGGTGGCGCAGCTCAAGGGCTTCTACCGGGAAGAAGGGCTGGACGTGGAAACGATTCTCATACGGGGAGCTGTGGGAGTTCAGGCCCTGATCGGCGGCTCCGTAGACTATTCGTCGTCATCCGGGGCCGTCATTGCCGCGGGGGTCCGCGGCCTGGGATTAAAGTTGGTTCTGATTGTGTCCTCAAAGCCGGCATTTGACCTGGTTTCCCGGCCGAATATCCGTTCCATCGATCAGCTCAAGGGCAAAATCGTGGGAATTTCCTCTCGTGGGGGCGCGGTTGATCTGCTGACGCAATTGATACTGAGGCAGAATGGGCTGACACCGGACAAGGATGTCACATCTTTGGTCGTTGGCTCGGCAGAGGAGCTGATGATTGCGCTCCGGGCGGGGCTAATCTCTGCCGCGTTGTTGAGCCCTCCCAGACAGTTTCTCCTATACCGGGAAGGATTCAACCAGCTCGCGTATTCCGGGGATTACCTGCCCACGTATCCAACCGGCGGCATAGGCGCCACCGAAAACAAAATCAAGAAGGAGCCGGAAGAGGTGCTGGCCTTTGTCAAAGGCAGCCTGAAAGGAATGAATTATTACAGGCAAAATCGCTCCGAGTCCATTGACATTCTGGCCAAGTTCTTGGGCATAAAGGACCCGGCTCTGGCAGCCCAGGTCTACGACCTTCACGCCAGCCGTCTGGCAAAGAACGGCTCGGCGGACGAATCCTGGATGCGGGGCGCAATCGAATTTACGAAAAGGAGCCTGGGGGTCAGCAAGGAAATACCGCCTGGCCAGGCTTTTGATTTTAGCTTCGTTCAAAAAGCCGCCCGGTAGATCAACGCCTCAAGGAGAGCCGAATGTTACTCATTGATCGCAAGGAGACGGAGCCGCACATCAGCGTGGAACGCGGCATTGAGGTCGTCGAGGATGCCTTTCGTGAGCTGGGGGAGAATCCGACGATCAATCATCCTCGCCGGCGCCTGGATGTCTATCAAGAAGGCTGGAGCCAGAGAAGGTTGAATGTCTTTGCGGCGGCTCTGCCCTTAAAAGGTTATGTCGGCACGCTCCTGCGGTTGGATCATATTCAGAACCTTCATGACGGCAAGAGGATCGCGGTTGCCGGCGGCTCGCCTTTCGACCGGCAAACCGAAAGTGTCATGTTTCAGGAGTCGATGCGGAGGGTCTATGTGCTCTTCGATCTGGCGAGTGGAATGCCCGCCGCTATCCAGTATGGGGGAACGGGGCGGCTTTCTCCGATGCGTATCCGCGCGCTTCACCCTGAAGTGGTTTCTTTAAGAACCACTGCCACGAGCGTTGTCGGGATCAAGCATCTGGCGTGCGACGATGCGCCCACTCTAGGTTTGCTCGGCACCGGTGGGTTCGCTCCCAGCCATCTGGTAGGCATCTGCGCGGTCAGGAATATCAAAACGATAAAGGTCTTCTCGCCGACCCGGGAGCACCGCGAACGCTTTTCTCAGCAGATGGCGGAAATCATGGGAAGGGAAATCACCCCGGTCGAGGACGCGCGCAGCGCTGTCGAAGATTCCGATATCGTCATGTGTTGCACCAATTCGATCATTCCTGTTTTTGAAGGCGACTGGCTTAAACCGGGCGCCACCGTTGCCTGCATCGTGGGGATGAACAAAGAATATGGAAAGAGAGATGAACACTTCTCCGCGACGGAGGTGGACGATACAACCATAAAACGGAGTCAGGTGATTGTGGTGAATTCTATCGAGCAGGCAATCCAGGACGAGCAGGGAACCTTGTGGGAAAGAGTGCAGCGAGGACTGATCGACTGGAGCCAGGTCCTCGAGTTGGGCGAACTGGTGGCGGGAAAAACTCCCGGCCGCACAAGTCGTGAGCAGATATGTTTTTTTCACAACAATGCCGGTCAGGGAGTGGCGGATCTCGCGATCGCGATCGAGCACTATGAGACAGCGAGGCGGTTCGGCCTCGGCACGCCTGTCGCCGGCCTTGAAGGAGTATAGACGATGGCCTCTACGTCAATCCCGAGCACCTGCGGCATGTGCTATGCGAAATGCGGCATTCTCGTTTTCGTGGAGGATGGCGTGGTGATGCGCATCGAAGGTAATCCCGATCATCCTCAGAACCGGGGAAAGCTTTGCGCGAAGGGCAAGGCTGGACTGATGAACCTGTATAATCCCCATCGGGTGAAGGTTCCTCTGAAGCGCACCAATCCGAATAAGGGCCTCGATGTGGATCCGGGCTGGCAGGAGATCTCGTGGACAGAGGCGTTGGATACAATCGTAGCCAGGCTCCAGGAGATCCGTCATGATCCCAAAAAACTCCACATTGAGGCATGGGATGTCACAGGGGATACCATGTACTGGCTCTCCGCTCTTGGCAGCGCTTTTGGCACGCCTCACATTATGCGCGCCGCCTCTCCGACCTGCGGCAAGGTCATTCATCCGGTTGAGTTTTTTTCCGGCGGGGGGTTTCACCAGCAGCCCGATCTGCATTACGCGAAGTATTGCCTCCTGGTCGGGACCCAATTTGCCATTGCTGCGCGCGGGTCTTTCAACCACATTGCGCTCGACATGGCCGAGGCGCGCGCTCGCGGAATGAAACTGGTGGCGATCGATCCGATTGGAGGCTTTGCCGCCAGCAAAGCGGACGAGTGGATTCCGATCCGCCCCGGCACCGATTCCGCCCTCGCGCTGAGCATGCTTCACGTTTTGCTCAACGAGCTTGAGATTTACGATAGACGCTTTTTACAGTACCGGAGCAATGCTCCCTATCTGGTCGGCCGCGACGGGCGTTATGCGCGCGATCCGGCGTCAGGCAAACCTTTAATCTATGACGCTGCGGACCACAAAACAAAACACTACGACGATCCGACCATAAGCCAGCCGGCGATTAGCGGCGGGTGTGAGGCCGGCCGGCCCAGCTTCGAGCTTCTGCGCGAGCATGTGGCGAAATATCCGCCGGAAAAGACCCAGGAGATCACAACGATCCCCGCGAAAACTCTGAGGCGCATAGCACGGGAGTTCGGTGAGGCGGCCAGTGTGGGAGCGACGATAAAGATCGACGGCGTGGAACTGCCGTATCGGCCTGCCTGCGTGGACTGGGCCAAAGGGCCGCAGGGACACGCGCACGGGTTTCATCAGTCATGGCCGCTGAAGCTTTTGAACATCGTCATGGGGGCTGTGAATGTGCCGGGTGGTATTTTGAGCACCTCGGCCGCCGGAAAGAGACCGCACCATTGGTGGCCGAAAGGGGGGGCCGATGGATTGCTCGAGGAAGGCGGCCATATTTTGCCGCTTCCCCACCCAAAAGCGTTTCCGGGTCGCACTCCGGTGACGCCGCTTCGCCTGGATATATTCGAGCTTTTTCCACTTGCCTCTCACTCTCACACGCTGCTTCCAATTGTCGCTCAAGAGCGCGAGCGCTATGGCTTCTCCTTCGGAATCGAGGTGATGCTCCACAGTCTCACCAATTCTCTTCTGGGCTCTTTCGGCGATGTGAAGAAGGTGGAGAGCTTTTTCAGGTCGATCCCATTTGCCGCCGGGTTTGCGGTGGAGCTCAACGAGACGAATCTTTTTGACGACATCGTTCTTCCCTTTCCTTCCTACTTGGAGCGGTTCGATTTTGTGGGTTCAGATGTGACAATCCCTCCCGGTGGCCAGGACGATTGGTCGTGGCAGGTGCGACAGCCCGTGGTCGATCTTCCGCCGGGAATGAGACACCCGCAGGAGATCATGATGGAAATTGCCGAGCGATTGGGGATCCTTGGCGATTTCTACCGCCTCATCAATCACGCCTTTCGTCTGAAAGAGCCGTATACGCTGAACCCGGACCGTTGTTACCCGGCGCGAGAGGTGGTGGATCGGATGACGCGGTGCTGGTTTGGGGAAGAGCGTGGGCTGAATTGGTTCCGCGAAAGCGGTGTGATCCGCATACCGAGAGAGCCCGACGAGGCCTATATCGGACCCTTTATCGATGCGCGACTCCCTATTTATTTGGAGCACTTTTTGGCGCGCGGCCAGGAGTTGGAACATGTGGTCACGCGAATGAATCTGGATTGGGATCTCTCGGATTATGCGCCGCTATCGGATTGGATGCCGTGTCCCTCCTATGAGGCCATACAGAATGGATCGTATGACTTTATCGCGGTTCACTACAAGATGGCTTACGTTTACGGCGGCTTTGGCAATGAGAATCCGTGGATCGACGAGATCTGCGAGCGGACGGGCTCTTACAACGTGCTTGTGAACGCCGATGTGGCCAGGGCCAGAGGAATTGATGACGGGGATGAGGTGTGGCTGGAATCTCCGGTCAATAAGATCAGGGCGAAAGTGAAGCTGACGCAGTGCATCCATCCGGAGGTGGTGGGAGTGGGCGGCCATTTCGGTCACTGGTCTCACGGGATGCCGATCGCTCGGGGGAAGGGAATCAGTTTCAATTCCCTTTTGCCTACCGATCTGGAGCACATCGACAAGATCTCCACCGCTCTGGATCATTGTGTTCAGGTGAGGCTTTACAAGTAAACACGTCAGAGGTCCGAGATCAGCAAATCAGATACTGAGACTCGCGAAAAGGAGACCTTATGTCGCGACGAACTATCGTCATCTCGCTCTTGTGGATGTTCGCGCTCGCTTCTGCAGCCGCTGCCGCAGAGTCGAGAAAAGTGAGGCTGGGGATACTGACCGCGGGCTCGCAGGATCTCATTCATAATGTGATGGAGCAGCAGAAGCTACTGACGAAGTACAACATCCCTTATGAGAGAATCAAGGTTCTCAATCCCGCTCCCCTGCATCTCTTTCTTGCGGAAAAAAAGGTGGATATCGGGTACGGCGGCGTCACGGCGGTGGCGCGCGCCCGGGCCGAAGGAAAAGACTTGATCATCGTCCACGGCGTTGTTGCGCCTGTGAACGTGGTGATTGTGAAGAAAGATTCTCCCATCCAGTCGTTTGCGGCCCTCAAGGGCAAACGGATCGGCAACTTCGGCGGTCCCGGGGCTGCGACCACAGGCATGCTGATGGCCATCGCGAAAAAATGGCACGGCATGGATCTCCAGAGAGACACGGAGCTGATCACCGCGCCCGGCCCGGCCCTCGTAGGACTTTTGGAGAAGGACCAGCTTGCGGGCGCGCTGATGGGGAATCAGGAATCAGTGACGCTTCCGCTTAGCGGGAAGTATCGTGTTGTCCTGAACCTGAGCGAAGAATGGGAGAAAAGAGCCGGCAGAGCCCCTGCCACGGTGACCATAACGACCAACGAAGAGTTTGCCAAGAGTAACGCGGATCTGCTCAAGAGATACGTAGCGGCCTACGAAGAGACGGTGCGCTATATCCGAGCGCACCGCGAGGTATGGGATCGCTACGCTGCGACCATAGGGCTTACCAGCAAAGAAGGCGCTGAGCTCCAAAAAGCATGGGCGCCCAGGATTTTGGAGAAATGGGACCGCCAGCAGATGGAGGTTCAATCGGAGTTTCTCAAGATATCGAGCCAGATTCTGGGTCCCAAGGTTCTCAAAACAGTGCCCGAGGGTTTGATGACCGATGCTTATAATCCTTAGAGGTTCTGACTGAAAAGTTATCGGCGGCCGGATTTTCTTCCGCTGCCGGTGCCGGCACAATCCGGGCGCGATGAATCGCGCCCCTACGATATAAGGTTTGTGATGGAACCACACACGATTGATGACCTCCGACAGTTTATCGAAGCTGTAAAGAAGGTGAGCGACTGGAGAGAGATCAAGGGCGCCGATTGGAATCTCGAAATCGGAGCATTGATTGAAGCAACGGCGGAGCTCATCCCGCAACCTCCGATGCTAATTTTTAATGAAATCGTAGGTTACCCGGCGGGTTTTCGGGTCCTCGGGCTGTCATTTGCCGCATATCAGCGTGTCGCTGTGGCTCTGGGGCTTCCGCCAGACCGCAGCAAACAAGAGCTTGTTCGTCTCGCTTCGCGCAAGCTTAAATCAGTGCGGCCTATTCCGCCTACAGAAGTCTCTCAGGCTCCGATCACCGAGAATGCGATGACCGGGGACAAAATTGATTTGTTTCGTTTTCCTGCGTTGCGCAGTCATGAAGGGGACGGTGGGCGATATATCGGTACGGGGGATGTGTTCATCAATGCGGATCCCGAAAGCGGCTATATCAATATGGGGACCTACCGGATGCAGCTTCATGACCGGAATCTTTTGGGCTTGTGGATGAGCCCGGCCCAGCACGGTCGGATGATCTGCATGCGATATTGGGAACAAGGGAAGAGCTGTCCTGTGGTTGCGACGTTCGGGCAGGACCCGCTAACATTTATGGCTTCCAATGCCAAGATTCCCTGGGGAAATTCTGAGCTGGAGTACGTAGGCGGTCTAAGGGAGAAACCGTTGGAGATTATAAAAGGCCCAGTGACCGGTCTTCCCATTCCAGCCCATGCAGAAATAGCGATCGAAGGGGAGGTGCCGCCGCCGGGCGAACAAGCGCGGGACGAGGGTCCGTTCGGAGAGTGGCCGGGGTATTATTCCGGAGGAACTATTGGCACCGGAGAACCCCAACCGGTCATAAGAGTGAAGGCCGTCTACCACAGAAACAATCCGATTATTCAAGACGAAGCGCCGTTGTGGACGGGAGCGGCGAGGGTAGATCTCAGTCTAAGAGCAGGGCTGTTGTGGGATCAGCTGGAAAATATGGGGGTCCAGGACGTGGTTGGAGTTTATAATCCGAATAACTATCTCTGGGCGGTCGCTATTAAACAGCGGTACGCCGGGCACGCGAAACAGGCGGGACATGCGGTACTCGCGGCTTCGGCGTCGGCGAGACAAGCAAAATATATCGTCGTGGTTGACGAGGATATCGATACGACGAATTTGAAAGAAATTCTCTGGGCCATGATGACCAGAGTCGACCCTGCCAGCGACATCGAAATTGTCGACGGATGCTGGAGCACGCCACTCGATCCGCGGATGCCACCTGAAAAAAAGCAAGCGCGCGATTATACAAACAGCCGGATGATTTTCTATGCGGTGAGACCTTTTGGCTGGCGTGACCGGTTTCCTAAGGTCTCCAGGTCAGGGAAGGAGTTACGAGCAAAAGTGGTGAACAAGTACAGTGACCTGCTGCCGTTTTCCGCCGGCTGACTGACCTTCTGCAATGTTGCGGCAGCATTTTGATAGAGGTGGATCCGTGCGACATAAGCTTGTTGCGATGGTGGCTTTTATTTCTCTTTTAGGATTTGGATCTGACCCGGCTTCAGCGCAGCTTAAGAAGATCAGATTCGTGGTGAGCGCGGTTGCCGTCACGGAGGTTCCCTTCAAGATAGCCCACCTCAAAGGCTTTTATCGTGAGGAAGGCCTTGATGTGGAAATTATTCTCATACGCGGAGCCCTTGGCGCCGCAGCTCTTATTGGAGGCTCCGTCGATTACTCGTCGGCAGCGGGAGCCCTGATCGCGGCCGGCGTCCGGGGGATGCCCGTAAGGCTCGTTCTCGTTGTTTCTTCCAAGCCTTTACAGGATTTGGTTTCGCAGCCGAACATCACTAGCTTCGACCAGCTCAGAGGGCAAAAAATAGGGATCTCCTCGCGCGGCGGAGCGCTTGATCTGACGACACAGTTCATCCTTAAGAAAAATGGCCTCGATCCGCACAAGGATGTGACTCTTTTGGTCATAGGCTCTCAAGAAGAGCTGATGATCGCTATGAGACAAAAACTCATAGCCGCCGTGCTGCTGAGCGCGCCCAGACAGCTGATGCTTTATCGTGAGGGATTCAAAAAGCTTGCGTATTCCGGCGACTACGTCCCTTCCTATCCGACGGGCGGCATCGGGGTGACAGAAGAGAAGATCAGAAAAAATCCTGATGAGATTTTCTCCTTCGTAAAAGCGAGTCTCAAGGGACTGCACTTTTACAGAAAGAATCGAGCCGAGTCTATTGAGGTCCTCACGAAGTACCTGGGAATCAAGGACTCTTCTCTAGCCAGCCAGGTTTATGAGTCTCATTTGAGCCGGCTTTCCGCGAATTTCTCAGAGGATGAAGCCTGGATGAAGGGGGCAATAGATTTCACCAAGCAAAGTCTTGGTTTCAGCGGAGCCGTTCCAACCCATCAGATATTTGACTTCAGGTTCGTCGAAAAGGCTCTGACCAGATCGCCGCAAAAAGAAAAGATAAAACGGCTAGAAGAAACGACGAGCAACCCTTGAACTGTGTGGGCGTGGTGGAGGGGCGCTCGGCATTGCAGAGTTGAGAAATGTAAGAGTGCGCGAGGATTTGCTGAAGGATGCATGTAACTGCCCTTAGAACCTATTCCATTCTTGTTCTTTTTCTCGCCTGGCTGCTGCTCTCGTTTCTGTTTTCGCCGCAGGTGCTGCCGGGACCGGTGCCGGTCTTCCAGACCATCTGGGAGAATATGGCGTCGGGTGAGGGTTTGTATCACATCTACAAGACGGTCTTCCGGGTTGTTTTGGGGCTCCTGATTGCGATGGTCATCGGGAGTGTTTTCGGCGTGTTAATGGGCATCTCGGTCAAAGCGGAAAAGTTTTTTGAAAGCTGGGTGATGGTGGGACTCACGATTCCTGCAGTCGTTTATGCGATCATTACCCTTTTGTGGTTCGGCCTCAATGATTCCGCGGCCATTATAGCCATCGGCGTGACCGCTTTTCCGGCGGTCGCCATAAATATGTGGCAGGGCGTGAAGGACATTGACATGCAGGTGATTACGATGGCCAAGGCCTTTCAGATTCCTCGAGCCGACGTCATCCGAAAGGTCGTGCTGCCGCAGACAGTGCCGTATTTGCTGGCGGCAACCCGCTATGCGCTCGGGATATCGTGGAAAATCGCGACTACGGTTGAGCTGATCGGGATGAGCAGCGGAGTGGGGTATATGCTCAACTATTGGTTTGGGCTTTTCTCGATGGTGCAGGTGCTTGCCTGGACGCTCAGCTTTACCCTGGTGCTGCTCGCCATTGAGTTTCTTTTGATCAATCCTTTTGAGAAGCGGGCAACCGCCTGGCGCGCAGTCGTGCAGGTATAGCCTGGGCGTACCGTGAACAAGATCGTTGTCAGTAATCTTAGAAAGCATTTCATTCTGCCGGACCGAAGCCGGCTCGATGTCGTTGGCGATCTCAGCTTCCAAGTGGAAGACGGCGAATTTCTTTCGATTCTGGGCCCGTCGGGATGCGGGAAGTCGACTCTGCTAAGCATTCTGGCGGGACTCGAGAGTCTTTCGGGAGGAGAGATACTGATCAATGAGAGGCCAGTGGTGCCGGGAGAAAAAGGAATCAGGCTGGGATTTGTCTTTCAGCAGCCGCGGCTCTTGAACTGGCGCTCGGTGCGGGAGAATGTAAGACTGCCTCTCGAACATGGGAGTCTGTCCAGGGACGAGCAGCTCAACGTGGCGCAGCGCTACTTGGAGCTGGCGCGTCTCCAGGGATTCGAGAACTATTTTCCTCTGCAGATTTCCGGAGGCATGCAGCAGCGGGCTGCGATCGCAAGGGCGCTGGCCATCGAGCCGGAGGTTCTCCTTATGGACGAGCCTTTCAGTAGCCTGGATGAGCTGACAGCCCGAAAGATGAGGAAAGAGCTGCTTCGTATCTGGCAGGAAACACGGAAAACGATTATCTTCGTGACACACGACATCAGTGAAGCGGTCTATCTTTCCAACCGGCTGCTCGTGGTGACCGAAAGGCCCACCCGCGTTTATGAAACGTTAACGATCGACGTAGGATATCCGAGGGACTATGATGACGACCGGCTCTTCGAAATGACCAAAAAGGTAAGCCGGCTATTTTTACAAATGGAGGAAGAACATGACGAGTCCTAAACAGAAGGCTTTTCAAACTAAAATCGATGCCATGCGCGCTGCCATGAAGGAGCAGGGACTGGCCGGAATGCTTTTTTATTCCAGCGGCCAGATGAGCATGCTCGAGGTCAACCCCGTCCTGTGGATTTCGGGGGTTTTGCCCATGGGACCTAACACCGGTGTCCTTTTACGCCCGTCGGGCGAGGCTACAATAGTTATCAGCCTGCCTTGGGATACAGGAAGAGTGCGGGAGCGCGCCTGGATTGAAGATGTGAGGGTTGCGGATCGATTTGTCGATGAGCTTAAAAACCTGCTTACGCGGGAGGGCATCAAGGGCGAGCTGGGCATTGCCGGCTGGGCTTTCATGCCTGCGGCTGTCTACCAGGGCATAGAGGCGATTCCAGACGTGCGGCCGAAACCTGCGGATGCCATTTTGAGCTCCCATTCCCGCTCTCCCGGGGCTGAGTCGTTGCCTGTTTTGGAGCGCGCCGCCAGGCTTGCAGACATCGGATTTTCCGCCATTGTGGCGAACGCGAAGCTGGGCATGACTGAGTATGAGCTTGCGGCGGAGATGGAATATGCCATGCGGTCTCATGGGGCCGAAGACAATTTCGGAATGCTGACGGCCTCAGATCATAGCCATTGCGCCCATCCGCCTCAGGACCGGAGGCTTCAGCCCGGAGATATTATCATCGCGGAGATCACGCCGGCCCTCGAGGGACACTTTATTCAGCTCTGCCGGACGGCCGTCATGGGCGCGCCGACTCCTCTCTTGCGGGAGAAGTTCGCCGTCCTGGAGGAGGCCATGGATAAAAGCCTGGAAAAAGTGCGCGCTGGCAAAAAAGTAGGCGAGATTTCTCAAGTAATGAATGAGGTTTTTACCGCCCACGGCTATGAAAAGTACTGTCGCCCGCCTTATATGCGGGTGCGGGGGCATGGCCTTGGTTTCTGGTCTATTCCTTTTGCGGAGGTGGTTGATGAAAACGAGACGGTGATCCAGCCGGGAATGAGTTTTGTGGTTCATCCCAACCAGTATATTCCCGAAACCGGCTATCTAATGCTGGGCGATACGGTTTGGGTGGAAGAGAATGGCTACCGGCGTCTTACACAAACGCCGATGAAACTTTTTAGCGTAGAAAGCTGAGATCATGGATACAATACACACAGTCTTGAATCGAGGATGCAGTCTTTGGGATCGGGAACGCATGCCTGAACAGGAATTGCGCCAGCGGCTGGAGGGCGTGCGCGCGGGGATGAAGGAGCGTGGCCTGGATCTGTTGTTGGTTTACGGCGATTCCTGGAAGTTCGGCCATCTGGCTTACATCAGCCACTTCATGCCGAAAAATCGAGGAGCGTTGGCCGTAGTTCCAGTTGAGGCAGAGCCTGCGCTCGTCGTGCAGGAGCCCAGTCGCAACAATCCCTTTTCGACAACTCTCACCTGGTTCGACGAGGTCCGCTCGGTGGGTAAATTTGCGCAGGGATTCAGCGAGGCCGTGAAGGCAAGGAACTTAAGCCCCAAAAAGGTGGGATTGGTCGCGGTAGAGGAACAGCTCAACTACCGAGAGTGGAGCGAGCTGAAAAAGGCCTTTGGGGATGCCCAATTGAGCAATTACCAGGACCTTTTTCTGTCCCTGAGGGCAACGAAATCCGCAACTGAAATTCGATTAATTCAGGAAGTGAGCGGGATTCTGGAGAAATCCCTTTCAATATTCCAGAGGGAAGCGAGAACCGGCCAAAAGGAGTATGAGCTTTTTGCCTTGATGGAACGGGAAGCGCGCCGGCGAGGAGTCGAGGACTTTCGATTCTTGATCGGCCGGTCTTCACAGCCAGAGGTGGGCTTGAGGCCGGCGACGGCGGCACCTATAGAAAAAGGTGAGGCGCTGCTGGTTACAGTGGCGGCTTCCTACCAGCGCTATTGGGCCGAGCTGGGTCAAACCTTCTGTCTGGGAAGGCCTTCACCTGAGATCGAGAAAGGCCACAGTCAGGCGGCTGAAGCTTTGGGCAGGGTTGCGGCGGTAATCAATGCGCCGCTCTCCCGCGCAGTGACGATTTCCGGAATCAAAGAGGCGGGCTTATCCGCTGCCGCCGCAGATTCCATAAACGCTTATGGACTGGGCAATGGTGTGGGGCTCGACATGGTAGAGGAACCGCTCCTCAGGGAAGGCGAAACTTTTGTTCCCAGAGAGGGGATGACTCTGACCTTGAGAATCTGTATTCACGGACGGGAATGCGCCAGCGCGCTGATCGCCCGGCCTTTTAGGCTGACCGCCTCGGGCTTGCAGCCTCTCGCGAATCTAGAAACTGGCTTAATCTCGACTGGGGCTTAATCAGGCAAATGAGCACGACAGAGAACAGAAAATCAATCGAAGAGCAGCAGCTTAAGAAGTTTCAGCGAATGCTCGAGACAATTCTACCGACCAACGAGTTCTATCGCCGGAAAATATCGCGCGCGGCGGCCAATCTGACCTCTCTTGCGGAGCTGAGCAAAATACCTTTTACTATAAAATCTGATCTGGTTGAGGATCAAGCAAAGCACCCGCCCTTCGGCACGGATTTAACGTATCCGGCGGAGCGTTATATCCGCATCCACCAGACGTCCGGGACAACCGGAAGACCGATATACTGGCTCGACACCGACGAATCATGGGAATGGTGGGGAGAATGCTGGAAAACCATATTTCTCGCCGCCGGCGTGCGGCCGGAAGACCGAATTTACTTTGCGTTTTCCTTTGGACCCTTCATCGGCTTTTGGAGCGGATGGGAAGGGGCGCGCAAGGTTGGCGCTCTGGCGATTTCAGGCGGGAGCCAGTCAACGGCGCAGCGGCTGAAGGCCATCATCGATTACCAGGCTACTGTCGTGGTGTGCACGCCGACGTATGCTCTTCATATGGCGGCTGAGGCGCGAAAAGCGGGCATGGATCTCGCGGGGGATTCACGAGTAAGGATCACGGTTCATGCGGGAGAACCGGGCGCGAGCATCCCCAGCACGAAAAAGAGAATCGAAGAAGGCTGGGGCGCAAAATGCTACGATCATGCGGGCGGCACCGAGGTAGGGGCCTTTGCGTTCGAGTGCGAGGGTCAACCCGGCGGCCTGCACATAAACGAGCTCGAGTTCATTGCGGAGGTGATCAACCCGGAAACGGGCGAGGCTGTCAAGGAGGGACAGAGGGGCGAACTGGTGATGACCAATCTCGGCCGGGTCGGGAGCCCGGTGATCCGATATCGCACGGGAGATCTGGTGCAGCCGAGCTTCAAGCCGTGTTCCTGCGGCCGGCCGTTTATGCTTTTGGAGGGTGGAGTTCTCGGTCGAATCGATGATATGATTATAGTGCGCGGAGTGAATGTTTTTCCAAGCGCTATCGAGAACGTCATGAGAGAGTTTGCCGAAATCGAGGAATTCCGCATCGAGACTTTTTTGAGAGAGGAGCTGTGTGAGCTCAAGGTTACCCTCGAGCCCCGGCCCGATTGCGAGTCGACTGACGCCCTGGGCGAGAGGGTTTCTCGCCGGTTGCGCGAGCGGCTTGCGTTGCGTCCGCAGGTTGAGACGGTCGCTCCCGGAACTTTGCCGAGGTTTGAGCTCAAAGCGAAAAGATTTTTTAAATTATGAAACAGATTTTACGTCTCCGGGTTAATGGTGAAACGAAGGAGGTTGCAACCGAGATCAGCAAAACCCTCCTGGAGGTCCTGCGCGAAGATCTCGGTCTTACCGGAACCAAGCACGGTTGCGAGCTGGGAGAGTGCGGGACCTGCACGGTTCTGATTGACGGCGAGCCCGTGCTCTCTTGCCTGGTTCTGGGGGTCGAGGTCGAGGGCTCTGAAATCCTCACAGTGGAAGGGTTGAAAGAGCGAGACAAAACGCATCCGCTTCAAAAGGCTTTCACGAATCTGGGAGCCGCGCAGTGCGGCTATTGCATCCCCGGCATCTTGCTCACGGC
The DNA here is from genome assembly GCA_016210115.1 of Deltaproteobacteria bacterium. Classification (GTDB taxonomy): domain Bacteria; phylum Desulfobacterota; class Binatia; order UBA9968; family UBA9968; genus JACQUW01. Next base: position 24,123 of record JACQUW010000066.1, read on the forward strand.
GAAAGCGCTTTTGGATAATAACCCGCGTCCCAACCGCGATCAGATTCGCGAAGCTTTGGCCGGCAATTTGTGCCGGTGCACGGGGTATACCAAAATTCTGGATGCTGTCGAGTTGGTAGCCAAAGGCCAGGAGGTTTGATGAGCAAGAAAAGCTTTTCAGTAATCGGAAAGCCGCTTCCGAAAGTCGACGCGATGGCGAAGTGCACTGGGGAGACGCGCTACGCCAATGATATGGAGTTCCCCCGGATGGCTTACGCGAAATTGCTTCGCAGCCCTCATCCGCACGCCAGGATCCGGAGCATCAGGACGGATAGAGCGGCCCTGCTTGAAGGGGTCTACGGGGTGATTACCGGCGTGGATCTTCCGGAAAAGTTCGGTATTATGCCATCGACCCAAGATGAGGAGGCACTGGCCCTAGAGAAGGTAAGATATGTCGGGGATCCCGTAGCGGCGGTGGCCGCTTCGAGCGAGCGGTTGCAGAGAAGGCGCTTCAATTGATCGAGGTGGACTATGAGGTCGTGAAGCCTATTCTGTCCATTGAAGAAGCGCTCGCGGCAACGGAGGAGAGTGACCGGATCCATACATGGAACAGGCGCGCCAACATCCAGAAAGCGGTTTCTTTCGAGTTCGGCGATATCGAACGGGGGTTCCAGAATGCGGATGAGGTTTTCGAAGACACCTTCTTTTATCAGGGCAACACGCATCTCCCGATGGAGGAGTATTGCGCCATAGCCTCTTACGGACCAGGCGACAAGCTTACGCTCTGGTCTTCGACGCAGACGCCCCATTATGTCCATCGCGCCCTGTCCAAAGTTCTGGGGATGCCGATGAGCCGGATTCGGGTCATCGCCACGCCGGTGGGCGGAGGCTTTGGCGGAAAGAGCGATCCTTTTTCGCATGAGATCTCTGTCGCCAAGCTTTCCATGATCACTGGAAGGCCGGTCAAGATCAACCTCACTAGAGAAGAAGCTTTCTACGTTCACAGAGGCAGGCATCCGGTTAAGATGTGGATCCAGACAGGGGTCAAAAAAGACGGAACTCTCCAGGCCATGCGCTTCAGATCTTTTCTGGATGGGGGCGGCTACAGCAGCTATGGACTTGCCAGCGTTCATTACACGGGCGCCCTGCAGACGGTGACCTACAAGCTCCCGGCCTATAAATTTGAGGGGGTGCGGGTCTTTACCAATAAACCGGCCTGCGGCCCCAAACGGGGACATGGAATTCCGCAGCCGCGCTTCGCCGTGGAAATCCACATGGATAAGATCGCCGAGAAGCTTGGCATCGATCCCATCGATTTGAGGCTCAAGCAACTGGTCGAGCCCAACAGCCTCACAGTCAACGGCCTCAGGGTCAGCACCAGCGGGCTCAGAGAATGCATCGAAAAGGTGGCGGAGAGAGCCGAATGGAAGAAGAAATTTCGCAAGCTTCCCTACGGGCGAGGAATCGGCTTTGCCGCCAGTGCCTACATCACCGGAGCCGGCCTGCCGATTTACTGGAATGAGATGCCCCATTCGGGCGTCCAGATCAAACTGGATAGGGGAGGAGGAATCACGGTCTTCTGCGGTTCCACGGACATCGGGCAGGGTTCCGACTCGATCCTTGTATATGCAGTGGCGGAAGAGTTCGGCGTGGACCCCGCCGACATTCGTGTGATAACCGCCGATACCGACTTAACTCCCGTTGACTTGGGGAGTTACTCGAGCCGTGTAACGATCATGACGGGAAATGCCACGCTGCAGGCATGCGGGAAATTAAAAGTGATGCTCCTGGACGCTGCCGGAGAGGCTCTCGAAATTCCTGTAGACGATCTCGAGATGGCGGAAGGACAGGTTCGGAGCCGGAGTTTCCCGAAGCGGAGCATGACCTTCGCCCACTGTGTGGAAAAGGCGGAAGCCAAGTTTGGGACGCTCGGTGCAACCGGGAGTTACCGTCCGCCAAAACATCCTGCCAATTACAAGGGATCCGGAGTTGGACCGACTCCGGCCTATACTTTTACCACCGCCATTGTGGCGCTTCAGTGCGATAGCGAGACCGGAGAGATCAAAATCGAAAAGGTCTGGATCGCGCACGATTGCGGCAGGGCATTCAACCCTCTGCTGGTCGAGGGGCAGACAGAGGGCAGCGTTTACATGGGTTTGGGTGAGGCGTTGATGGAGGAGCAGATCTTTAGAAAATCAGGTCTCCACAAATTTCCGTCTATCCTGGAATACAAGAGCCCGACGACGCTGGAAACACCCGAGATAGAAACGATCCTGATAGAGACGAACGATCCCGAAGGTCCCTATGGCGCGAAGGAAGCAGGCCAGGGGCCGTTGCTGCCCGTGGTTCCGGCGGTGAACAATGCGCTCTATGATGCGATCGGAGTGAGGATTGATGAAATTCCTATCACTCCGGATAAGGTGATAAGGGCGCTTGAAGGCCGCTACAAGAAGGTGTCAGTCCCCTCATTTGATTTTCCGCCGCCGATCAAATGGCAGCCAGGCGAAGGCGTGCAGGTCTCGCAGAAGGCTTAGTAGTCGTGAAACAATAAACAAATCACCCTCCCCTTAATCCCCTCCCGCCTGCCTGTGCGTTGC
>JACQUW010000067.1 GCA_016210115.1 Deltaproteobacteria bacterium
ACCTAACGCTGCGCGCGCCGCATTTCTATCCCGACCAAGGGCTGGAACTTTTGGAGAAAGGGTGATTCTATGCGGGGTCGATGGATTTCGAACTCGTCGGTCCAATTAGGGACCCCCAGCCGATCGCGGTTGGCCGAGCCATCCGTGGGCTGGCCCGTCTTCGCTAACGCTATGGCAGCGGCCGGTGGAGATAATTAAAGGGGATTGCCAGGGTCCGCCTGATAGATGGCACAATCCATACCGCACAGATACACTGGTATGAAGCCCATGGTATTGGGCGAAAAGAACTGAAGATAAAGTTTCCTTTGTTGGATCAGCTATGAAGAAACGAGCCAAACAAGAAATATGTTTTGCGGTCTGTATCAACAACAAGAGGTACGAGGCCTCTCTCGAAGTAGGAAAACTCTACCGGGTCATTCCTGACAAAGAGGCGGAATCACACGGATACCTACGCGTGGTTGACGAAAGCGGTGACGATTATGGATATTCGGCTGACCGCTTCTTTCCCCTCGAAGTGCCCCGGCCCCTGGAGCGAGTTCTCCTCAGGGCGTCGTCCTGACGGTGCCTCAATAGGGGAACCCGATGGACGAACCGACTGAAGTTTCAGCGAAGCAGCTTGAGGGCGAGTATCGGAGCGTCGGCATGTTTGTCGAGAATGCGAAGACCTACATCCAACTCGCAACCGGCGCACTCTTGCTGTCCGTGACATTCTCTCAGGGAGTTACAGGCCAGACGGGGCTACCGGTCAAAGATCTCTCTCTTTGGGTTGCGTGGCTGAGTTGGCTTGTCGCCATCTTGGCCGGGGCCACGTACCAGTATTGCGCCGCGAAGTACCTCGAAGCTCTTGAACTGCAGAACCGTTCACTGTTCTATGGCCGCGCCGAACCCTTCTTTGTCCTTCGCCATTGGGTGCGCAACCCCTATCAGCTATATGGAGTACTGATGATCTTCTTCTATGGGGGCATCATCTGGTTCACGTGTGCAGCCGCCTATCAACTTCTAAGGTAGCCCGCAAAGCCATCACAAGGCCGGAACGAGCAGGTCCGAAAGGTCCTGATACCTTTTTCGGCTGCTGCTATTCAAAGACTTCACTAAGAGCTAGGCGAAGGCCGGGAAGGAGTTCTGTGGTTAGTGTGTCGTTGGTTTCCTTGGTCAACTCTAAAGGGCGACCGTAACCCCGTTGCTCTTGCGTGTAGATTTTTATGGTTTCCAAGATCGGATCGACAACCCAATATTCCCTTACTCCAAAGCGTTCATAGAGTTTTCTTTTGGTCACTTCATCTCTTTTGCGGGTCGCCTCTGAGACTATTTCGATGATAAGATCCGGCGCACCCTGAATGTTGTCTTCTGTGACGATAGCAGCAAGATCCTTAGAAACAAACGAGAGGTCCGGCTGGACCACGTTTTCATCCGAGAAAATCACGTCGCAAGAGGCAGCGAGCACCAAACCCAGGCGGCGTTCTTTAACGAAAGATCCCAAAGCAAGGGCCAGGTTGAATGATACTCTCTGGTGTTTAGTCTTCGGCGCTGGCGTCACGTAGTGATCCCCCTCGATGATTTCATGGCGCTTCCCGTCATCGGGAAAAAGAAGGTAATCCTCGTAGGTAAGTTTGGTGCTCTGGGCCTCTTGCGTTGGCATGGCGTCCCCGCTCCTTGCGGCTACAATGAGAGCGTACCAAGCGCCGTCGATTAGTGCAAGGATGATTTACCTTATCGAAAAAGAGCGCTCCACTTCTTGGACACCTCCTGGATATATTCGGGGGTGGCGCCGGTGGCCCGCGGAAAATTCTCTTTCTGTTCAAATGGGATGCAAGCGTCTACAAGAGCCAAAGAGGTATAGTAGTTTTTTTCTTTATCGAAACATAACGGGTCCAGGGGAGTGCTGCGGGAGCGGTTGATGAATTCGATATCCATCGATGGCTGGCAGCGGGTACCCATCGCCCACAAGACTTCATCCATATTGGCAGGATCGATGTCATCATCTACGACCACGACCCATCTGCCGGCATAGGCGCCGGCTGTTGTTTGGGCGGCTACGTGGAGAACCTGCCGCGCATGCCCGTAATATCTCTGCTTGATCGAGATGACGTTGAAGTATCTCGTCCCGGCTTGCTCGTAGCGCCACACCCCTTTGATCTCGGGAATCCCGGCCGTCTCCAACTCCTTCCAGAGAAGGGCAGAGCGCATGAGCGATCGGAAATCGAAAGATTTATGTCGGATCTCATGGCGAGCAGTCAAAATCGGGTCATTGCGATGCATCACGGCTTTTACCCTCATCACGGGCTCTGCTCGGCTGGAGCTGCCGAAATATCCGGTCCATTCGGGAAACGGTCCCTCGGCCTTGTTGTCTCCAGGAAAACAAAATCCTTCGATCACGATGTCGGCATAGGCCGGAATCGGTAGACCGGTTTCCGGCCCCTCGATAACCTCGACGGGCTTTCCTCTTACGCCTCCAATAAGCTCGTATTCGCCGGTTCCATAAGGGACTTCATTACCGGCAAATAGCGAAATCAGCGGGTCGTGGCCCAGACAGACAGCGACCGGACACGGTAGGCCCCGTTCAAAGTATTTCTGGCGGATCAATCTCCCGTGTTTCCCTGGTGAAATATAAAGACCTGCTGACTGTTCATCGTGGAGTTGCATGCGATAAGTACCCAGATTTATCCAGTCTCCGTCGGGGTCCTTCATGATCACGCAATCAGACGTGCCGATGTATCTTCCGCCATCGAACTCCGAAAAAAGAGGCACGGGAAATTCAAGGAGATTGACATCTTTCCCCTGGTGAATATTCTCCAGCACGGGACCGCCAGTCACTTTTTTCGTGGCGACTGGACTGAGGCCTTCTATTTTCCGATGCACAACTTTCACCAGATCGATTAGAGAGTCGTACTCCGGAGAAAAATCCATGGTTAAAGCTACCGCCCAGGGGGCGATCAACTCATGAAACAAAACCCTGTGCCCTTTTTTGTAGCCGGGGATCTCGTCAAATAAGAGAGCGGGTGTTTCCAACCGTTTTTTGTGGCAGAACAATTCCGCCAGAGCCGCCATCTCTTTTTCCCAGTGAGCCCCGGAAATGCGCACTAAATTCCCCATGCGTTCTGCTCGTTCAATCCATTCCCTAAGATCATTGTGCATCGGTTTTTCCCTTCGTCGTCCCTTGAAAGATGACGCAATACTTTCTAATCAATGGCGGCTATGGCTGATATTTCCAGCAAGGCTTCGGGTATCATTAATCCGGCAACGAATACCGTAGCTCCCGGCGGGTGCGCCTCGCCCAGGATTTCCTGCCTAACGTTCCTGCCTATGGTGCGCCATTCATTCATAGCCGAGATCACGACATACGTATCCAGCCGTACAATGTCTTTCATAGAGGCTCCCGCCGCCTCCAGCGCGGCTCTGACATTGAGAAAGGTCTGGCGCGCCTGAGCGGCAAGATCGATGGTTCGATGGTTTCCGAGCTTGTCGTCGGAATTGACGCCGACGATATTTCCACCCCTGTCCACCGGGACCTGACCGGCGACAAAAACCAATTGTTTGGCGGAAACTTTCATCGCATGGGAGTACGATCCCACAGGTTGTGCGACAGTCCGAGGCTCGATTCTTTCTTTCATTTCAAGTTCCTTCCATAGAGGCCATCAATGAAGCCATTCTGGTCTAACTCCTTGATGAACTGGATATCGACAAAGTCCTCAGGCCTTGCCTGTTTTGCCTTGGGCTCCTGCCCGGCCAGCCCCTCCAGTATGGCTTTGATACCGATGAGGGTAGGATACTGCTTCGCAGGAAGCTGGTCGTCGGCGACGGCGCGGTCGTAGGCCTTTTCCAGGATGTCCCTATCTTTGGTTCCACCGAGGTATTTCGCCAGCACTTCTACTCCCATATTCCGGTCGGTTTTAAGGCGATGAACTGCCTCAATCTGAGATTTGATATATCTCCTGATGATATCCGGGTGTTCCCGAATAAATCTCCGGGTGGTAGCGACCGAGGTATGCTGGTAAAGCATGCCCATGGCGGCAACATCCGCCAAAACGTTCAAGCCTCGTTTTCTCGCCGTAAGACTCACAGGCGGGCTCAGCAGGCTGGCCTGTATTCGGCGAGCTTCTAAAGCAGCCAGCCGGAGCGGGACGCCGCCTACTTGCGTGACCGTGACGTCCTTTCCCGGTGTGATTCCTAGTTTCGGCAAGACAAAGCGGAGCGTAGCGTCGTTGACGCCTCCGAATCGTGCTATGCCGATGATTCCGCCTTTAAGCTGTTCAGCAGTTTTGATTTCCGGCTGGCTCATCAGCCAGACGTCAAGAGTAACCGTTCCGCCCGCCACCAGAACTACATCGGCCCCTCTCAGGTTGCTGCTTACGACCGATGGACCGGAAACCTGAGTTATGGGCACGTCCCCCGAAAGCAGGGCGGCGATCGCCGTGGGTCCTCCGGTGAAGTTGACGAGCTGGACATCGAGGCCATTTTTTTGGAAGATACCCGCTTCCTTGGCGCTCCAGGCCGGCAGCTGCGGGGCGTCGTTGCCGACGTAGCCAACATACAGCTTGACGATTTTTTGAGCGAAAACATTGTTGTGAAAGAGCACGGGAGCGAATAGTAAAAGCAAAACAACAAGATGCAATTTTCGTTTTTTCATTTTTCTCCTGTCATGTTGTTGAGTGAGCATACCTGACGCACCTGGCCCGCGATCGATAGTCTGATGGTTTCTCAGTTTCTCATGAAGCTCCACACCAACGACGTTCGCTTCCTTTTTGCACCTGCCGGCAGTGAAAATTGTTTTCGCGGTGGAATCCCTGGCCACCGGCCTGGCCATAGGCGTGGGCAGCCTTGCAACTAGCAACCGCTTTGGGCGATGTCAAGCTTTTTCCGACAATAAAGCAATGAAGATCAAAACAGCCACTCAGCCGAAACCTTAAGAGTTCAATAATTTGCGATTGCGCTAGCATCGGTCCGTTTATTCGTGCTACTTTCGTCTCATGACGTTTCAGATCTCTCCTGCCGCGCGCTCCGAGCTTGCTCCGACAGGCAGGGTGCGCGTCGGGATCAATTACGGAAATTTCCTGCTCGTTTGCAGGGACCCGGCGGGCGGAGAACCCGGCGGCGTCGCGCCGGATCTCGCGCGGGAGCTGGGCCGGCGAACGGGTCTCGCTGTCGAGTTTGTCGGCTACGAAACTGCCGGTAACCTGGCGGACGCGGTGAAGACCGGCTCGTGGGACGTCGCCTTCCTTGGAGCTGAGCCCCAGCGCGCAAACGAGATCGATTTTACCGCGGCCTACATCGAGATCCCGGCCACTTATCTCGTGCCGGCCGGCTCGCCGATTCGCGCGATTGAACACGTGGATCGGGAAGGCGTGCGCATCGCCGTGGCGGGGAAGAGCGCTTACGATCTGTATTTGAGCCGCACTCTGAAGCGCGCGCGGCGCGTACACGCGCAAGGCATCGACGCCTCATACGAGCTTTTCGTTAGTGAAAAGCTGGAAGCCCTCGCCGGTCTCAAGCCTCGGCTCGTTATGAACGCGGAGAGACTTCCGGGTTCCCGCGTGCTGGCGGGCCGGTTTACGGCGGTCCAGCAGTCAATCGGCACGCCCAGGGGCCGCCCCGCCGCCGCACAATATCTGCGCGAGTTTGTCGAGGAGATGAAAGCGTCGGGGTTCGTCACCCGGGCTATCGAAACGCACGCCGTTGGCGGCGTCTCGGTCGCGCCCGCGGCGGCGGTTCAATAGAATTCCCGAGTCTCGTTTCCGTCTAGCGCCCCTCTTTGAGTACCTGATGGAGCGGTGAAAAATCCGCGACCTGGGAGAGGGGCACCTCTTTGATTTTGGATTCGGCCAGTTGCTGATCAATCACAGGCTTCAATACGGATTCCTCGATCGTGCCGTCCCGGGTGAAGTTGTTGATCGAGAGCTGATAGATCGCCTCGGCGGCCTCGCGCTCCAGCTTGATCCAGCGCATCAGAATGTCGATCGTCGTCTGCCGGTTTTCGCGCATGAATTTTATTCCTTCCACGTTCGCCTTGAGAAAGCGCTTGACCTGTTCCGGCTCCTCGCGCATCTTCTTGAGATTCGCGCCGATGGCCTGGGAGAGGATGAAATAGTCGTCGGCGGCGTTCAGCAGAATTTTGAAGCCCCTCTTTTTAGCCAGGAAGGCCTCGTTGTAGTCGAGCAGCCCCGCGTCCATGGAGCCCGAGAGCAGCGCCGGAATACGCGCGCCGACGTTGAGCACTTTGAAGACCGCGTCCTTTTCCGGATCCAGTCCGTTCTGCCTGAGGATCGCTTTAGTGGTGATGTGGTGCGAGCCGGCCAATCCCGCGACCCCCATCACC